>NZ_JANSWL010000049.1:0-139150 GCF_028539135.1 Butyrivibrio sp. DSM 10294
ATATATAGAAAGCCAGCGCACGGATGACCACAAAAGAAAATATGAAAAAACAGGACGATACAGCAAAGCGAAACGCTGAGGGCCAGCGATTCATCCCCCACCGACTATGTCGGAAGGAGTTTTCTCGCTGATACATCATAAAATATATTTTTGTTGCTTTTCTGACAAATGACACTTCAAATCGGACGAATAACACTTTAGTCCATTTTGGTCTCGTATATATTGGTCTCGAAGAACTTGTTGTATCCCTGCCAACCGGGCTCAGTAACATTAGAGAGGAGCTCAGTGAAGGTCTCCATCTTGGCATCGGTATTGTCAGCCATGTTCAAGGCAACGGCCTCAATGATAGAGGGCTTCTTGGGTGAACCATACTCAAACTCTCCGTGGTGGGCCAGGATGCAGTGCTGCAGTTCCTGCTTGAGCAAAATAGGAAAACCGGGGATGTTAGCGGCCTTGACGCCGATCATCTCGCAGCCCATAACGATATGGCCAAGGAACTGACCTTCATCGGTGTAATCATTAACAGGAAAAAGACTGATCTCTCTCACCTTACCGATGTCGTGACACATAGCTGCAGTAAGAAGGAGATCCCTTTTGAGCACGGGATAAGCTGTACAATAGTAGTCACAGAGCTTGGTAACGCTTAAGGTATGCTCAAGAAGGCCACCGATAAAGGCATGATGCACCGTCTTGGCTGCGCTGCTCTTTCTGAAAAGTGTGACAAAATCAGTATCCTTTACGAAGAACTCCTCCAGGAGCTGCTTCAAATAAGGGTTTTCTATAGTTGAGATGATAGCAAGAAGCTGCTTGTACATCTCGTCATTATCCTTGGACGAAACAGGAAGGTACAGCGCCGGGTCATATTCACCCTCGTGGCACTTCCTTGCTCTTTTCACATTGATCTGGAGAGCTCCGTTAAAACTGGTAACCTCTCCGAATACATCGATATAATCCGTGTCGTCGAATTCATCTATCCCCGCGCCGCCGGGTTCCCAGATCTTGGCATCCACCGTTCCGGTCTTGTCCTGAAGGGTTACAGAATAATACTCCTTTCCGTTCTTGGTGGTTGCACAGAGCTTGTGCTTGCACATATAGATATCAGCCACTCTGTCGCCGGGTTTCAAATCCTTGATGAACTTCATTAAAATTTCCTCATTTCTAAATCTTGAATTATTTGTTTCCTGTGGTCCGCTATTGGCCTTAGCCGTGAGTTGATTTCTCAAGCGTGACCTCTATGTCCAGACTGATGTAATCAGTGGGCGCCTGCCTCATAACAGTAATAGTAATTATATCATCAGGTTTGCACTCTGCAAGCCTTGCTATCAACATCTCGTAGCTGGTGATCTCCTGTGAATTGAAAGCCGTAATGATATCACCGCTCTGTATTCCCGCCTTCATTGCCGGTGAGTTCATCTCTGTCAGCGTGATATATGCACCCGCAGGGATGTTCCCGGCCTGTATGATATCCGTAGGAATCGTTGTTCCGTGAACTCCCAGATATGCTCTGTCCTTAAGATTGGAGAGATCTTCGATAAGGCTCTTTAACTCAGTAATACCAACAGCGCAAATGTTGCCCTTAAGATCCTCCGGAGTATAAGCCATATCGATCATACCCACAATCTGGCCCGACAGGTTGATCAGCGCTCCGCTTCCGTTGGAGCTTCCCGCAATATCCGTGGTAAGAAGCTTGTAATCCGTATCCGGAAGATCAAGGCTGGTCTTCTCGGATGTGATAATGCCATAGGCAATAGAGTCCTGAACTCCGATGGGGCTTCCCACCGCAATGACAGGGCGTCCCGTGATACTGTTGGAGTTGGAGCTTCCAAGTGTGGCCACCAGAATGTGGTCCTTGGTCTCCTCCGAAAGGGCTGCTATTCTGACATTCAGGATGCAGAACTTGCTGACAGAGTCCGCCAGCCTTATGTTGGCTGTTGCAGTAGTGTTGTCACAGAAGGTAACCCTGATGCTGTCCGCTTCCTCCACCGCGCTGTAGGGAACCAGGATAAAAAGGCTGACTCCGTTGTCCGCAACAATAGCTCCGGAAGTAGCAGTGCTGCTCTGTATAGACTCACTGAACCAGTTGGCATCATTGGACAATCCTGTTACCTTCACCATGCTGCGCCCGGCTTCAGAAGCAATGCTTTTTAATGAGTTCATCATTTTGCCGTAATCGGAGGAATCAAAGTTGTAGGATGCAATGGCTGCATCGATCTGGCCCTTCTGACTCTCCTCAAGGCTCATGGCCTCCACCGCCGCAATCTCGCTGTCATCTGCGAACATCTCCTCCGGTGTCAGCTCATCACTGGCAGATTCTGCGGGAAAAGAGATGGCCTCAGGCTCCTTCTCCGGGAACAGCCTGTCACTGAAAAGGGGCTGCAGCACCAGGAAAGTGAAGCAGGCTACGATGCCAAACAGCACCGCCAGTGCAAAAGTAATAACGGTTCTCCTAAAGAGCTTCTTTTTATTTATAGGCCTTTGCTTGATCTTCTCGCTGATAAAATCAGTATTAGCCAAAGGCGACTGTTTGTTATCATCATTGTTAAGTGCCATAGAAGTACCTTCTTCTGAAATTATTCATAATCCTTAACATTATAACACGGCGGACCACTTCCTATGAACAGCAAAAAAAATACCGGGCAGCGATTTGCCCGGTACTTTGTGATGCTGATTATAAGATAATCCGTGGATTATTCCTTCTCGAAAGCCTTGTGTGTAAATGCTGCAAGTGCTGCACCTACAAGAGGGCCAACGATGAATACCCAAACAGAAATGATGGGTGCTGTATTGCCTGTGATTGCTGCAAAGATTGCAGGGCCAAGGCTTCTTGCGGGGTTAACGGAGGTGCCTGTAAGGCCGATTCCGAAGATGTGTACCAGGGTCAGTGTAAGACCAATGATAAGTCCGCCAAAGGAGCCGTGCTTAGCCTTGGGTGATGTAACACCAAGGATTGTAAGAACAAAGATATAGGTAAGAACGATCTCTACGATAAGGCCGGCAACGAAGCTTCCGCTTACACCGTCAAGACCGTTGGCACCAAATCCGCCTGTAGCATCATCAATCTGTCCGAGAGTGAAGATTGCTGCAAGGATACCTGATCCTACGATACCGCCAAGACACTGAGCAATTACATAAGCAATAAACTGAGCCATGTTCATTCCACCGTTTAAAAATACTCCCAGAGAAACGGCAGGATTGATGTGGCAGCCTGAAACGTTGCCGATGCAGTAAGCCATACCCACAATGGTAAGACCAAAGGCAAGGGCTGTCAGAAGGTAGCCGCAGCCGCTCATGGCATCACAGCCAACAAGCATCGCTGTACCACAGCCGAGCACAACAAGTACACAAGTTCCAATACATTCCGCAACATATTTCCTCATACCTTTTTCCTCCTATTTATGTGCTTCTTCGCACAATTATTCTCTGAATATTATAGCACTGTTAGCAGGTGGATTAGTTATCTTTTTCCCAGATAGCATATAATGTTACTTTGCTGTTAGCCTTCTTGGAAAGAGCTCCTACTGTCTCTTCTGTTACAGGCTTCTTGCCCTTGGCATCAAGAGCAACTCCAACGCACTTGTAGCCCTCTCTCTTAACAGATCCTGTGAAAGTAGCAATGGCATCATTGATTTCCTTGGCATTCTTAACAGGAAGAACTGTTGTGTTGTTCATAAGGTCAACTACGCCCTTCTTCTCTGCTCCGTCAACAAGGATTGTTCCGCCGTTGGTGTTGAATTTGAGCTTGTATGAGTTCTCAGCGAATACAGCATATACAAACAGATCTTCCTCGTTATCTGCAAGAACCTTGGTAACGAATCCGTTCCTATCTGTTGCAACCTTGGCTGCGCATCCATCTGCGAGCATCCAGCCAAGGAATTTGCAGCCTGGATAGGTTGCGGGTGTGAGCTTGGATACGCTTCCAAAATACTTGGTCTCTTCTTTGTAGTTCTCGTGAGAGGCACGTGTTCCATCAATAAGAACCTCTGAAAACTCTGTTTCGTCGGTGATCTTTTTAGCTGCTGCAGGATCGCAGGCAGCTGCGCTGTTCATGTAATATACGTTATAAGGATTAGCCTGCCAGATGCAATAGATCGTAACACCGGCCTTAGTTGTGAATCCGGTAAAATCGTCTCCGTCGATAAGATCTGCTTCTGACTTGATCTTTTTCTTAAGAGAGAAACCAACAAGTGTATATCCCTTTCTGGATACCTCAGGTGTGAACGCCATATCTTTGGGCTCACCATCGTAGTCAAATGTTGCCCAATAGGTCTTTTTCTTAAGTGCGATATTCTCTTCTTCGCCGCTGCGCTCAACACCTTTTCCGTTGGGATCGATGCTGATCTTGAATCTTAATGCCTCGAAGTAAGAGCCAATGTAAACGGTCTGCTTAGCAGTTTTCTTGATTGCTGTAACTACAGTCCACTGATTTCCGTCAGCATCCTTAACTGTCTTGGTAGCATATACGTCCTCGAGCTCCTTGAGAGCTTCTTCGCTAAGAGGATTGCCTTCTGAATCAAGAGCAACCCATCCAAGGAACTTGTAGCCTGTCTTCTTAGCTGTAGGAAGTGTTACTTTCTTGCCTGACTTGTAAGATGTGATCTTCTTGGAAAGAGTTACATTAGAATCAAGCATCATGTTGATTGTGTACTCGCCCTCACCAAGAACGGGATAAACTTCAAGTGTTCCCTCGTGAACATCTACGAGCTTGCTGTAGTCCTTGTTAAGTGCAAAATCAATCTTGCGGTCACCTTCCTTGGTCTTGGAGAAGCCCTTGATGGTAACTCCGTCAGGAAGATTAACATTCATCTGGGTTGCAGCTGAGATGAAGTTAACCTTCTCCTCATACTTAACAAGGCTGTAATTGCCAAGAGGCTGAGCCTCGAGCTTGTTGCCGTCATTATCGAAAAATACGATGCTGTACTCGTTCTGCTCCCAGTCTGCATACAGATCAACGGTTGTAAGAGAGTTAGCATCAGCGTAGTTCTTAACCAGTGCATCAACAGTAGCATCAACTGCAACCTTGAACTCAGGCTTCTTGGAGCTCCAGGATGTCAGTCTGTATCCCTGCTTAGTGAAAGCAGTAGATAATACCTGGTCCTTATCTTCAACTTTGAATGTCTTTTTCTCTTTGATATCTTTCTTGCCTGTGTTAGCGTGGAAAACAACAGTGTACTCTGCGTTCTTCCAGCCTTCCTCAGGCTCCTGTACAGGCTCCTTAGCAGGATCTGCTATAGGCTCTGTGATCTCTTCATCGGATACGGGAAGTTCCTCTTCTGTAAGATCAGCTTCCTCTGTATCTTCTGTTACTTCTTCTACAGCCTCTTCAACATCGAAGGAAACTGTCTCCTCTTCGGGCTCTACGAAGTACTCATCCTCTGCTGTCTCCTCGGATGCTTCCTCAGAAGCCTCTTCTGCTACCTCTTCTGTAGCCTCTTCATCTTCGGTGATCTCTTCCTGAACCTCTTCGATTACCGCTTCCTCAAGCTCTGCTGAGAAGTCCTCTGCGGCAAATGAAGGTACGCTTGATGTAACTGCCAGAACAGCAGACAGGGTCAAGCCAAGAATTGCCCCCAAAACGCGTCGTTTCATACCTAATTACTCCCTTCTGGTTTTCATATTAAAGCATTAAAAATTATATACACGGCTCAGTCTATCGTCAACTCAAATATTGCTGTAATTATGGGCATTTATCGCCATCTGTGCCATCTTTTTATAAACTTATCATTTGAAATCCTAATCGCCCGAGGTTATGATTTATCTATTAGATTTGGACTTGATCCGGAAAGGGCTCTTATGGAATTTTCTTTTTTACTTGACTATCGAACCACAGACACCGAAGCTGAAATCTTCTGGGACATGCCACTGGAAGCAACTCCCGGCTGCAGATATCTCGTATATCTAAACGGCGAGAACAAAGCTATTGTTGAAAAAACACATTTTTCCCTTGAGGGACTCACCCCCGAGACAGACTATGAAGTGGAGGTTCTTCTGTCCACTCTCGAGGATGCCAGAAACGGCATGCCTCCCATGTCTCTTGGCAGGATCTACTTCTGCACGGGCAAGACCAAAAAGAGAATTGATATAACGAAGCCTCCCTACAACGCTGTAGGCGACGGCATGACCATGAACACTGCTGCCATTCAGGCGGCTCTTAACGACTGCACCTCGGACTCCTATGTGTATATTCCAAAGGGCGATTTCCTGACAGGAGCTCTTGATATGCACTCTGACTCTGAGCTGTATCTGGAAAAAGACGCTCTTTTACAGGGAAGCGTAATTCCCGATGACTACCTGCCCAAGATTCACAGCCGCTTCGAAGGCTATGAGATGGAGTGCTACAGAAGTCTCTTGAATCTGGGAACCCTGGACCGTAACGGCGGCTATAACTGCAGCAATGTAATCATTCGCGGAAAAGGGTCAATTCTTGGTGGCGGCGCACCTCTTGCCAAGTCCATCGCGTCTCTTGAAGCAATAAGGCTCAAGGACTTCATCAAGTCTCTTGGTGACAGGATAAAAGAGTATGAAAAGCCCGAGACCATCGCCAGCAGAGCGAGGGGTCGTCTCATCAACATGAGTAACTGCCAGAATGTCTGGATCCACGGCCTTACTCTGGGCTTTGCCCCTGCCTGGAACCTGCATTTTATTTATTCGGACGAGATTGTTACGGATCATTGCACGATCAAGTCCCAGGGAGTGTGGAACGGAGACGGATGGGATCCGGATTCCTCCACCAATTCCACATTATATGCCTGCGATTTTTATACAGAGGATGACTCTGTTGCCATTAAGTCCGGCAAAAATCCTGAAGGAAACGTGATAAAAAGGCCCACGGAGCACATCCGTGTCTTCGACAGCATCTGCCATTTCGGCCACGGCCTCTGCATCGGCAGCGAGATGTCCGGCGGTGTTGAAGATATAAGGCTCTGGGACTGCGATATGGGTCCCACCTGGTCCGGCATCGAGATCAAAGCCACCAAGAAGCGCGGCGGCTACGTTCGCGGCATGATCGTAAGAGACATTACCGCCTCCCACGTCCAGATCCACTCCGTCGGCTACAACGACGACGGTGAAGGCGCACCGGTGCCACCTGTATTCAGCGACTTCCATTATGAGAGATTGCATTTGCTTGGAAGATATCTTGATAACAACAATGGGAATAATACCTGGTACAGCTGCCCTTCTATATATCTGAGCGGCTTTGATGTGCCGGGATTTGAACTTAAGAATGTGAGATTTAAGGATATTACAATGGAGAATCCTGTACAGGGAGTAGACAGTATTCATATGGAGTACTGTGAGAATGTGAGCTTTGAGGGATTGAGGACGGTTTGAGATGACAAGGGGACGGTTGACTCGCAACCGTCCCCTTGTCATCCCCTTGTCATCTCATCAACTTACAGCAACTCCATCAACTTCTCCACATCTTCCTTCGTCGTCGCCCAATCTGTGGCAAATCTTATTACAGTATGGGTATCATCATACTTCTCCCAGAATCCGTACCCAACTTTTCCATCCAGCTCTTTTAGCTTCTCATTATCCATGATAACGAACTGCTGATTAGTAGGAGAATCCAGGAACATCTTATAGCCTTTTTTAACCAGCCCCTCTTTTACAAGCTCTGCCATATCTATGGCATTTCTGCTGATCTCAAAGTACAAGTCATCCGTAAATAGTGTGTCGAACTGAACTCCCAGGAGCCACCCCTTGGCAAGGAGCGCTCCGTGCTGCTTGATTATCGGTATGGGGTGCTTGACCGCATCCTTATGAGTGAAGACTACAGCCTCACCGAACATGGCTCCCACCTTGGTTCCTCCGATGTAGAATACGTCAACAGCCCCCGCTATATCCTGAATCGTCACATCGGTTCTGCGGCTCATAAGTCCGTAGCCAAGTCTTGCTCCGTCCAGGAAGAGCGGAATCTGATACTGCCTGCAGACAGCAGAAATATCATTAAGTTCTCTTTTGGTATACAGAGTTCCGTACTCCGTGGGATGGGAGATATACACCGCTCCGGGAAATACCATGTGCTCATGGTTGTCGTCGCCATAGAATCTCTCCAGCAGCTCCGTCAGTGCAGTCGCTGAGATCTTGCCGATGTTGTCTCCGTACTTGGCGGTATCGGTCTCCTCTCCGTGACAGTCTATCGTCAATACCTTGTGGCCTGAGAACTCAATGGCCCCTGCCTCGTGAGCTGCGATATGTCCTGTCGTTGCAGCAACAACGCCCTCGTAGGGCCCAAGCACCATATCGATTATGGTCTGATTGGTCTGGGTTCCACCCACAAGAAAGAAAATCTGCGCATCATCAAGTCCGCAGGCCTTCCTGATCTTCTCAGCTGCGGCTTCGCAGTGCCTGTCGGTGCCGTAGCCCGTATTCTGTTCAAAATTAGTCTCTGCAAGGCGCTGTAGGATATTCGGATGTGCGCCCTTTGTATAATCACTGGAAAATGAAATCATTTTCTATGCACCTCTTTGATTAATCATAAATCAGTCAAAACTGATCCCGTCAAACTGTGTCACTTCTTCAATGGCCTTCACCAGATCCTCAAGGCCTTCTCTGTCTTCTTCGCTAAATCTCTCAAGCTTCGGGCTGTCGATATCCAATACTCCGATGACCTTGCCATCCTTCCTGTGAATAGGCACCACTATCTCAGAGTTGGAGGCCCCGTCACAGGCGATATGTCCCGGAAACTCATGAACGTTTGGAACCAGAAGAGTTCTGTCCTCTCCTGCCGCTGTGCCGCACACTCCTTTTCCCAGGGGAATCCTGATGCAGGCCACCTTACCCTGGAAGGGTCCCAGAAGCAGAGCTCCCTTGTCCATCAGATAGAAGCCCGCCCAGTTAAGGTCTTCAAGGTTATCGTAAATAAGTGCCGAAGCGTTGGATAAAACCGGGATGAAATTAGGCTCATCCTCCGCCAGTGACTTAAGCTGCTGTGTCAGTAATCTGTAATCTGTCATAACCTGTCCTTTCTGCATTTCGTCCATATGCCCCGCATAAAAAGAATCCTGTAAGCATATGACGTTGTGAGCACTTTTATTGTGCAAAACCATTCTATACTTACAGGAAACTGTCGTCAACAATATATAAATGACCAAAAGTCACGTAATCACACGGTTTCTGCCGGATTCCTTGGCTGTATAGAGCCTGTCATCAGCTGTGCTGACAAGCTTCTCCACACTCATGCCGTCTTTATATGCAGCGGCGCCTATAGAAACCGTAACATGGATCAACTGTCCGGCAAAAGAGAACTCTTTTTCCTCAATCTCTCTCCTTATACCCTCCAGCATCCCGGCAAAATCATCATAGGCACAATCCTCCGGTGCGATAAGAAGAAACTCCTCTCCGCCCCACCTGCCGTACAAGAGTCCGTAGGAACTATGCCCGGCAAACACCTCTGCAATTCCTTTGAGGATTGCATCACCTGCAGCATGTCCGTAGGTATCGTTAACCTGTTTGAAATGATCTATATCAAGTATGGCGACGGACAGATCTTCTTTGCCCAGCATATGCTCCCTTTTGGCTTCCGCTTCAAGAATGATCTGAATCCTGTGCCTGTTGAAGATTCCCGTCAGATAGTCGTGATCCGCAGCCCGCTTGATCTCTCTGTTTTTCTTACTCATGCTGTAATTGTAAACAAAGGTGTATATCGAAATGCTGCAAAAACTGGTGGTTGCATTCACGTGATAAATAATCCTGGATATGTTATAAGGGGGTGAATATTTTGTCGGAAACCATCCATTGGTTCCCATAAAGGTCAAGACCTGGAAAGTTGCCAGTATCACAAAGGCAAAAAAGGCAATCTGGAACTTCATACTCTTAGAAAGTCCCTCCTGGAACAAAGGAAGGAAGATACAGGCAAAGGTTCCGAAGAGCCACAGCTGATATCCACAGTGAAGTCCCATGAATATGGTTGCAAATATGACATGGAAATACACCTCAAACAGCATCACCCACATAGTGATCTGAGTCTTGCTCTTAAGAACCAATGCGGTACAGCCCACGTAGAGAAAAATAACCGGCGCATTGATGATGGCCATTGGTATACAACCCAGATAATAATACATGAACTCGAAGAGAATGTGGATCACACAAAAAGAAACGGCCACTGCCAGATACTGGCTTCGATTGAAGTAGTCGCCGCTCTCATTCTCCCTGTATGTCCTGTCCCTTCGGGACAACAGTTCATTGTCGTCATTCATACAATTATTGTAATATCGTTCTTTTTAATCCGCAAATAAACAAACAATAAACAAATTGTATAAAATATGTTGTGGCTTCATTATACTTCGTCGCTGACTCTGAAGATCACGAATTTCAGATAGTAGGAAGCAGCGCCGCCCCACAGGATCGGGTGATCTGCTGCCTGCTGGCGAAATTCCACCTGGCACAGTCTCTTGTGGGCATCCCTTGCGGCATCGGCGATGGTCTTAAGGAACAGCTCCTCATCCATGAAGTGTGAGCAGGAACAGGTTGCAAGATAGCCCCCGTCCTTAACCAGCTTCATACCGCGGAGGTTGATCTCCTTGTAGCCGGTAACAGCCTTCTTGATAGAAGCTCTTGACTTGGTAAAAGCAGGCGGATCAAGAATTACAACATCGAACTTCTCACCTTTTTTCTCAAGATCGGGAAGAAGCTCAAATACATCCGCGCACTTGAAGGTGGCAATATTCTCAAGGCCGTTAAGGGCCGCATTCTCCTCAGCCTGCTTGCAGCCAAGATCTGATGCATCAACACCTATTACTGAAGAAGCCCCTGCTGCCGCTGCGTTAAGAGCAAAGGAGCCGGTGTGTGTAAAGCAGTCCAGAACTTTTTTACCCTTGCAAAGGCCTCTAATGGACTGTCTGTTGAACTTCTGGTCAAGGAAAAAGCCGGTCTTCTGGCCGTTCTCAACATCTACGTAGTACTTAACACCGTTCTCCTCGATCATAACCTTAGTGTCAAAGGGCTCGCCGATAAAGCCCTTGCATCTCTCAAGGCCCTCAAGCTCACGAACCTTGGCATCGCTTCTCTCATAGACGCCGCGAATCTTCACGCCGTCTTTGGCAAGAACTTTTTTGCAGGTATCGATGATAAGCTCCTTCATTCGGTCCGTGCCAAGGGCAAGGGACTCGATAACGAGAACATCCGAGAACTTGTCTATCGTGATTCCGGGGAGGAAATCAGCCTCGCCGAAGATAAGTCTTGTGGAAAGTCTTGTAAACTCATCTGCTCCGGGCTCATGGTCTGAAGCTCCCTGGTCCTTAGACAGGTACTCCAGCATGTAGCTCTTCATGACTTCTTTTCTGTGATTCCAGGCATCGCTTATTCTCTTCTCGATGAGCTCCTCGTTCACAGGATGCTCTTTCCTCCTGGACATGATGCGAACTCTGATCTTGGAGTTCATATTAATGAAACCATATCCGAGGAAATATCCGTCAAAATCGTGAAGCTCGATAATATCACCATTCTCAAAGCTTCCCTCGATCCTGTCGATCTCATTGTCATATATCCATGCTCCGCCGGCCTTAAACTCACGACCCTCGCGCTTTTTCAGGATTACCTGTGCGTTGCTGCAGCTGATTTTACTCATATATATCACCTTTCAAAAAATAAATCTGGAAATAAATTAAAATTTTTTTAAATTATATGTTGACAATACACCAAATTTATTCTAAAATCAATTCGTTGTCGCCGCTAATAAATGTGTCGATTAAATGCGATAGTAGCTTAGTTGGTAAAGCGCCACCTTGCCAAGGTGGAGACCGCGGGTTCGAGCCCCGTCTATCGCTCTTTGAAACCCCAGATGTTTTCTGGGGTTTCAGTTGTTTTAGGCAAAAAATAAGTGGTCTTTAAGTGGTCTTTTTGGTCTTTCAAGCGAAGCATTCCCTGATTCTCTCAGCCTGTGTGTCACTCTGAACCGCTCTGATATAGTGCAGAGTAGTGTTCTTATCAACATGTCCTGCTGCATACATCACCGTCTGAATATCTCCACCGGTTGCCCTTGCAAGGGCTGTAACGCTCCAGAACCTGATCTTGTGACTTGAAAGATAGGGAATACCTACTGCTTCCGTTACCTTTTTCAGGTGCTTATTAAATTTGTTTCCGTCAAGTGGACTTCCTGCTGCGTTGCAACAGATGTGATCTGATACAACCTGCTGTTCTCTTAACGCTTTCAGTGCTTTTTCAGCCCTTTCAGATAAAGGAAGTACTCTTGCTCCATGTTCTCCGCCTTTGGTGTGATTAACTTCAATGAAATGATTCTTTCCATCATCACCCTTTCGGAGAACTATCTCTCTTGAGATGGAAATCGTATGTTTCCTGAAATCTACATCCGACCATCTGAGAGCTCTAAGCTCACCGATTCTCACACAGAGGCAGAACATAAGCTCAATACCGTATTCATAACCCGTCTTTTCTGCAAGTCCATCAAGATAGGCTAGTATCTTGTCTCTGTCTTCATCCGTATATCTGATGTTTTCATTGTCCACAGCCTTGAATTTTAAGTCCTTGCAGCTGATATTTCTGCTCAGATTGCTTGTAACAATGTCATTATCAACAGCTATATCGAAGACTACATTGAAGATACTCTTGATATTGACGAAGTTCTTTCTGCTCATGACGCGACCAGCGGTTAGATCCTTGAAGAACTGCTTAAGGTCTGATGCCTTGATCTCTGATATCGACATATCTGCAAGCGGAGCATCTTCATAATACTTGTTCCAGATCTGGCGGTATCTCGATACTGTAAGAGAAGATGTGTCAGCATCATGTTCCTTGTTGTTCATTACCTCTTCGAACAGTGACCTTACTGTATATCTGTCATCTCCAAACAGATATATATACATCCTCTCATAGACTTCCTGCTCACTCTTGGCAGTAATCTTACTTCTGTCATCGTTCCTGAGCGCCTTGGGAATCCTTATCTTGTAACTTTTGTTGGTCTTGTCATAGACGACGATCTTACTTCCTTCCCTTGTATAAGGTAGAAAAGCCTCCTTTACTCTTAAAACACGTTTCCGTGCCAAATACTGCATCTTCATATTTGCAATCTCGGCACTCTCCTCTAGGAAAAGTGTAGCACCGCCGTAATCTGACTGTAAAGCAAATAGCGATCTGTTTCTGTTGTCTTTCCCCATATTCTCCTCATAAAAAGAGCCGGCAGCGAAGTGTAAACGCACCTCGTAAACCGACTCTAAAACTTTATTCTTATATCCTTTCTGTGATTATTTTTTTATTTCTTCCGTTTACCGTTTATCCGTTTATAGATAAAGATCAGGTAAAAGGTATTTCCATCTGTTCAGGAACAGGGACAAATCCGTCCGGATCCTCGACCACTGGCGGAGTACCTTCCCTTCTCCATGCCCTCTGTTTGCCATACTCAAAGAAGTTGTGAGATGAGACATATTCCCATCCGGGCATGTTGTTCATGATTTCAGCGATTATCTTCGATTCACCCATCTTTGGTCTGTCAAAGAGCTTGCTGTGACCAAGTGCTTCGTAATAAAGCATGTTTCCACAGACATAGTTCTCTTTGGTAGCATCAAGAAAGTCTCTTATTGATGTTTCCATGGGATCCTCAGGTACAAAGTCTTTCTGAAGCTCCTCCAGCTCATTCTCCATTTCTTCTGAAAGCGTCAAAGAGAAATCACCGCTTCTGTAGACAACCATCATTTCAGCCCACATCTGCTCGATATACTTTCTTGACGACTCCTCATCTTTGAGGATGTGAACCTCCGCCAGATAAGCATTGCACTCAACAGGGATAAATCGTCTGTTGCCTGATTTGTCAGGTGGTAGGAACTGCTTTTTATTTGAAGTTCCTGCAAACACACACTTTCTCGGATGTTCGGAAGAAAACTTATCATAGCGGATTCTGTAAACATCAACCTGTCTTGTAATGAAAGCCTTTATTTCCTCTTCATTAGCAGCTCTTATGGCAGCTATCATCTCAGCCATTTCTACGATCAAATGTCCCTGAAGCTTTTCAAAGACATCCTCACCATCCAGCTTTTTTACATCATCGGTAAAATATCTGTCCCTGACTGCCAGGAATCTTAGGAAAGTTGACTTTCCGGCACCCTGACCGCCAACAAGGCAGAGCATATAGTCAAACTTGTGACCTGGATCATAGACTCTTGATATTATTCCAAGCATGAACAGCTTCAATGCCTGATAGTTTAGCTCTGTTAATGACGCTCCAAGGAAATGGTGCAGTGCATATCTGACCCTTTCTTTGCCATCCCAGACCAGTGACTCCCAGTATTCTTTGACAGGGTGGTAGGGATTATCAAATGACACAGTCTTTATTGCCCTTTCTATCATCCTGTCAACCTTAAGCCCGTAATAGGTCTCAAGGTAGGTGATAAGATTAGCCTCATCCACATCAGTCAGTGGCTCGGAAGTTTTTCTCCATGGCATGGGCTTTATGATATCTATTCTTTCATTTAGCTCATTGTATCTGATGGCATCCTTTAGAACAGGATCCTCTCTAAGTGCTATCTTACAATTGATATTGGACTGCTTAAGATTTCCCTTCATATCTGTTTCAAGCATTCCTCTTACAAGCTCACGCTGTCTTGTGACTTCATCCGTGGCTTCAGTGGACTCATTTTCTTTGTTTGCTGCGTACTGCTTGGCAAGTTCGTTCATGAATCCTGATTCTATAAGGACCTGCGCCATCTTTGACAGTTCATCATTATTCAAAGTTTTTAATTCGTTCCCCAATACTCTTTATCTCCTCTCCATAAATCTCCAACACCTCGATCTGCTTGCTTCTTTCTCCAAAGCAAAGGTCATCAAGAAGCTCATTTATAAGATCAAGTTTGTTTAATGCCTCCACGAAAAAGGGATGCCAGTCGGCATCCCCCATATCTTTTGGTTCATATTCCTTTTTCCAATCCCATAAAAGCCTGTGATACTTTGACAGGGTATTGATTGCATCCCGTCTCAGAATATCGAAAGCTTTGACTACCTCTCGACTGAATTCCAGTTTCTTTTCCTGACGGATCTGCTCTGGTGTTTTTGCTAAAGATTTGCTATCATATCCAAACTGTATTCCTAAGAAGAAATCTTCATTCAGCTTCTTTGCTGACTCTATAGCGGACAGTCCGTAATAGTTGGATACAAAATCAATAGCATCACCATCAGCCCCGCATCCGAAACAGTGATATCTGGTATCGACTTTCATGCTGGGATTTTTGTCATTATGGAAAGGACAGCAGCACATTCCTTTGCTGCCTACCTTTATTCCATAGTGGGTAATTACATCCAAAGCAGTTACTTTTTCCTTTATCTCATTGAATACACTCATCCTGATACCTCCCTCACAGGCACTGCTCGTGCCTTTTGTTTCTTGCAGGAATTTCCAGAGTCTTTTCCTTTTTATCCCTCTGTATAGCATCATTTTTAAGATGAAGAGCTTCCAAAAGGCTGGGCTTAGCTTCCTCTTTAATCTTTTCAATGAGCCGTTCTCTCTTGGCTGTAGATGAAAAGGTCTTCTTTAGTGTGTCCACAACATTTCTCTTAACACCATGAAGCCTCTGCTGAAGTTTTGTAAGCTGATCCACCGCAAACTTACCAAGAGTCTTGGTTATCAGGTTATCAGATTCTGTGATCTCACTTTTGAGCTTGCCTATCTCTTTTGATTCTTCTTTCCGCATGATTTCGGCAACTTCATCAATGACTGTCACACAGGCTTTGTCGTATATAATTTCGGTCACATCACTTATAAACTCATCTACAGAAGCAAGTTTTATCTCTTTCTTAAGCTTTTCATCATCCAGCTTTTCGATATCGCAGGTAAGTTCCTGCTTCTGTTCTATAAGAGCACTGTTATTAAAAAGTAACTGAGTGTTTTCCGTCCGAAGCACCTGGTTCTTTTCGTTGATCTGACTATTGATATACTCCTGCTTCTCAAGATATTTTCTTCCGCCATATATGGGTTCCATCTCAATCTGTAGACCGTGCTCTTTGCAGATTTCAATGAAGATTTTTCTGCATTCTGCATCGAAGCTCATCTTTCGATTGTTATATTTCCCTTCTTTTTTGTTTGGATCCGGCAGTTCAAATCCGAGCTCCCTAAGTGCCTGTTCCTGCTTGGGCTGCCTTTCACCATACTGATTGATTACATCGAAGACATGTCTTTCATGAATGTGGGGAGTCGCCTCATCAAGATGAAGCGCCCAGTTTAAGGTATGGTAATGATCACCATACCTTTCATGGATTGTTTCAAAAAACTCTGTTGCACACTCCAGCAGCACATCCGAATCAACAGTTCCATTGATGTTTCCGATCTGATACAGGCTTTCTTCAGGACAGGTCTTTTTGCTTTCACGAAGCTGATCCATAGTCCTGCATCTTTCCTTATGCCTTGCTTCAATGTTCCGCTGATTCTGACCGTCAAGATAATCCTTGTAGGCATCCTCATAGAAAATCTTCTCCACCTCAGTAAAGGAGATGCTGTCATCATCCCTTTCCCCATGACGGACTATTTCCTGGTCAATGCAGTTCCAGTAAACATTCTCATCTGTCATTTCTTTGTTTAGTTCTTCATTTTTATCAAGATCAAACTCTCTGTCATTATGCTTGGGATTATAACTTCCACATTTGCCAGAGCGTCCGTTGTGTCTTGAACATCTCATCATTTTAAAAACCTCCATTTGTGAAAATCATTTTTTGTTTTGCTTCTTTTGATAAAGAAGTTTCAGCCGGGGTGCATCGCCTTCAAAGGCATTTAAGTGCCATAAGCGACTAAAAATACCCAGTACGATGTGTCGCACACGACCACATCTACTGGGCGGGGTTTCACCCTCGACCTGACAAAGGGACGATGCCCCCTTGACCCCCTTTCTGCGAAAATGCGTGCACTCATTTTCGCTGGCATCTGCTTTTGGCAGCTGCATGCCTTTCCAAGCTTTGCTGTTTGCCCTCATCAAAGTTTGGAAAAGCAAATGACTTTGTTCCTGCGCATGGAACAAAGTCCATAATGGGCAAATCAAAAGTCACCAGCTTGATATAGATAAACTGGTGACCATTCATTTGCTCATTATCAAAAGATAGTCCGAGCTTGCTTCTTTTTGTTTCTTTCTCACTTAAGCCTTTGCTTAAGGTGTCGCCTCACCGCCTGAGTTCCTGACAAGTCCTCTCTAGATCCATGTTAGCCATTTAGACTTTTTTGAGCTTTGTCGTTTTCTACCCTTGGCCCGCTCCACCTTTTGGTATCATCGCTTGGCTTCCCCGAAATAGTATTCATTTGGAACGCTCATTCACTTTTTCTATACTGATTGTCGCAAAATGAGCCTTTCCATCCCGTATATCCAAAAGGTTGGAAATTTTATCGCAACGATACTTTTTCCACTT
The DNA here is from genome assembly GCF_028539135.1 of Butyrivibrio sp. DSM 10294. Lineage (NCBI taxonomy): Bacteria > Bacillati > Bacillota > Clostridia > Lachnospirales > Lachnospiraceae > Butyrivibrio > Butyrivibrio sp. DSM 10294. The sequence continues at coordinate 17,338 of NZ_JANSWL010000049.1, forward strand.
TCTTGGAAAGAACTATTTAAGTCTCTATGCTAATTGGATGCTTACTTTATTTCAGAAAGTCGTTATACTTATAATTGATTTTTAAATGATTGGGAGATCTAAGATATGAGGTGCAATCTTACTACACAGGAGAAGTTAAGAGACCTGCGTGCAAAACTTGGATACAAGCTGCAGCAGGTAGAAATGGAGTCAGGTGTTTCCAGCTCCACCATAAGCAACTACGAAAATGATGATACAAAAGACTTTCAGGTAGGGACACTGAAAGCTTTGGCGAAATACTATAATGTATCTCTTGGTTATCTGCTTGGTCTTACGGATAATCTGACAGAGAACGGAACTCCTATTGACGAACTCCATCTTGATGATGAGACCATAAAGATCCTTAAGAGCCAGAAGCTTAACAACAGACTTTTATGTGAAATGATCAAGCATCCTGAGTTTGAAAACCTGCTATGTGATATGGAAATATATGTGGATAACCATGCAGGTACCATGATCCATCAAGTGAACAGCTATGTGACAGGACTTAGACGCCTCATCATGGAAAAAGCAAATGTTCCAGCAGATGATATTTATATGAGGACATTTGAAAAAGCAGTGATCGATGACTCCGCATACTTTGGCGATCTGATGGAACGAAGCCTTAAAACTATCGCAAAGGATATAAGAGAAGCTCACAAAGATGATTGGGATACGGGAGATGAAGAGAGTATTGCAGATAAATACATTGAATCAATAAAAGAACTTGCAGAAAATCTGAAGAAAGGTGATTCAACACCTACCCCAACCATAGAAAGCGAAGATGATGAAATGTCCATTGTAGATAAGGCTACAGTTATTCAGTGGGGAAAGAAACTGGATATCAATTTTGCCAAGCTATCTCCAGAAGAAACAAGAACCTTAATGAATTTAGTTACAAAAGCTTCTCGTAATCCTCTTATCAGGCAGCCTTCAAAAGGAAGAGGGAAGAAGAAATAACTCTAAAAATGAACGCCATCATATCTCTCTAAATTAGATATGATGACGTTTTTGTGTATAACTTATCTTATTTCTGATTTACGATATATCTGATAAATAATAGGTATCATAAGACATACAATTATAGGATATGAGATAAACAAGATTGGCAATGCGCCAAAAACCTTACTTCCAATTTCATATGTATTAAATAATCTGACTGCCACTCCTATCTGCAATAATTGATCCGGAAAAAGCCCTAGAAATTCTGAAAGACGATCAATACCCCCGACAAATGATGGCAGAAACAATATTACAAATGGAAACGTGATTGAAATAACAGCAGATCTGGTGATTACTGACAACAACATTTCTGCAAACAGAATAGCCAGATTACCAATATATCCACCTATGATTGTAAATAAATAGTCCTCAAAAAAGGTAATGTTATAAAGGCTCTTCCAGCCATATAGGCTAGTTTGTATAGGACAATTCCAACCACTTGTACCTAAAATGCCTAATACTACTAACGAGTATATAATTACCATTCCCCAATATACTATGGTTATCATTACAAGTCCTGCCAGTATTTTGGCTCTGATTCCTTTTCTTCTGCCCTCAGCAGTGGAAAAGAATACTGCATCAGCATTTAGTTGATATTCTCCCGAAAAAATGCCACACACAAGAAAGCTTAAGATTAACATGGTCAACATTATAATTGTCTGCGAATATTCCAGCAAAGCTTTCCATCCATCAGCATCTTCGTAGTATAAAGGAGTATCCAACTCTTGATATTTTTCCAGAAAAAATTCTTTTTGACTGGCAGAATACCTGTCTTTAGCTTCATCCGAATTAAGCCACTCCTGAAGAGTCGAAATTCTTCTCTGATAAACATATTTAGAATCATCTACGTTTGCACCGTCAATCAAATAGTAATTGTATTCCCTAAAAGAACTGAGGGAGCTGTTAATAATATCACGTATATCAGAAAAACCTTGTTTCTTTGCATACGCTTTATTATTTTCGTGGAAATCCTTAGACTTTGCTTCGGGAGTAGCTTCAATGGCTGCATTTTCTTTTATGACTGCAGCAAATACATCTTCTGTAAGATATCCGCTCCATTCACTTTTTCGTTCTCTTAGCAATCTTACGGCTTGAAACCCATAAGTATTATTTCCATTTTCATCTGTGTAATCCACATATCTAACAGCAAAAACACTAACTATTACCAATATTATAAAAAGAAGCAGAAGAGCAAGCTTACCTCCGGCTCTTGAAAAGATTTTCTTAATCTCAAATCTAACCATCTATGTCACCTGCTTTCTCTCCAAATTCATATAGGAACAGATCTTCCAAAGTCATTATTTCTTCACAAGCCTCTGGGCAAGGTCTTTCTTCCGAAACTATGCGTAATTCTACTCCGCCACGTATTACTCTGCGATTGGAAACACAAAAACGATTTTGTATTATATCAGCTTCATTTGTTGACAGCGTACATTCCCATGCCTTTGCCGGGGTAGCCTCAAGCAATTCATCTGCCGTTCCCGATAATTCAATTCTGCCATCTCTCATGAAAAAAATCTGGCTTGCCACGCTTTCGATATCTGAAACTATATGCGTTGAAAGAAGAACCAGTCTGTCCTGTGACAGTTCACTTATTAAGTTTCTAAATCGTATCCTCTCATTTGGATCAAGTCCTGCTGTAGGTTCGTCCAACACTAAAATCTTAGGATCATTTAGCATAGCTTGAGCAATGCCGACTCTTCTCTTCATTCCACCAGAAAGCTTTTTCATTTTTTTGTTTTTGCTTTTTTCCATTCCAACCTGCTGCAAAACATCATTTATACGCTTTCTTGCAAGTGCAGATGACAGCCCCTTGATTGAGGCAATATACCTCAAATAGTCAAATACTGAAAAGTCAGGATAAAACCCAAATTCTTGTGGAAGATACCCCAGCAGCTTTCTGTATTCTCCATCCATTTCAAAAATATCTTTTCCATCACAGAAGATTTTACCTTTTGTTGGGTGTATAAGTGTGCAGATCATCCTCATAAGTGTAGTCTTTCCTGCTCCATTTACCCCCAGAAGACCATACACTCCATTATTCATTTCAAGGTTGACATTGTCTACCGCTTTAAATCCGCTATAATCCTTTTCTACACTTGATATTACAAGTTCCATATCACATTTCCCCCATAAAGTTGTAAGCCAGAATTCTCCCATAATCTTTCATAATTCTGTATATGCAGTAACATAGGTAAGAAACCGATATTACCAACAATAATCCCCAGGCAAAACCAGATACACGAGTAAAAACATCTTCTCTCAAAACAATAAATAGCCATATTGCCATCCATAAAAGACTTACTGTAATTGACGGCACAATTCCTCTCAAAAGCCTTCCAGAAAATGCCCTGAAGCAAATACAAGATGTAATCAGCATAGGCAATAGAAACTGAACTATAAGATCCGTCATTGGCACTTCGGTAGAAGATACGCTTACAATTACAAATATAGTTAACATCATAAGATCTACTAACCCGAACACTATCATCCGGGCTGCCATTATCTTTTGAAATGAATAATAAGACGCTCCTTCTATTTCAATTGATCTGTTACTGACATTTTTCCAAAGCTCCGGCAGCACCAGAATTATAAATATAGGCGCAAGAATTCCCATGCATCTTTCTGAATAAGGACCACTTCCTGAAACCTTAAGAAGAATCCATATAGCAAATAGCACACCAAATTGTATTAACCACCATGTTTTTCTAATATAGAACAACTGTTGGTACATAAATTCCATCCATGATATACATCTTGAGGATTCTTCATCCCAATATGCATCTTTTGCTGTTTTTATAGTAGATAAAACAGCCTCTTCCCTGGGGATTACTGTATTATTATCATATGAACATAACATCTTATCTAAATTCATAGATCCTCCTTACCAAGGATACCTTTAAGCAAAGTTCGTCCTCGTTTCAAGCGGTATTTTACTAATGGAAGGCTTATACCTTCAGCCTCAGATATTTCTTCAAGTTTCATTCCAAGGAAAAAATGCATCCAGATGACTTCCCTTATTTCCTTTGGCAGTTCCATCACTGCTGTTTCAATATCCATTTTTTCAGTAACATCACACTCAACTGGCATATTCTTAATTGTTTCTGTCAGTTCTACCTTTTGTATTTTTTGTTCAACCTTCCAATAGTCTCTACAAAGATTGCCTGCTATTGAATAAAGATAATTTACAAGCTTTCCTCTATGGTTATATGTCTCGAAAGCCCTGAAAAACCTATAAAAAGTTTCCTGTGTCAAATCCTCTGCTTGCTGAACATCCTGAAGCCGATACTCACAATAAGAGAGAACTTTTGCGTAATACTTTCTTACAAACGCTTCAATAGCCGCTTCATCCCCAGCTCTAATTCTATGGATCAAAATCAAATCTGAATCCATTTCATCTCCTCCAATCAGATCCTTATAATATGTATAACGATGTTGACCCTAAAAAAGATAGTACCCTTTTTAATAAATAAAAAACCGTAGGATTCAGTCCGGCATAATGGGCTGTAATTCTACGGTTTGCATATTCTCTTGTCCAATATATTAGTACAATTCATCAATCAGAGTTACAAGTTCATGTACTGGATAATCTTTATAATTACGAGTGATAAGCTTAGCATTAAGGCATTTTGCCACATCAAAGAATACCCTATCCTTTTCATCGCGCATTTCCACGTAATCATTTGTTGATGGCCTTGGTTCAATATAATAGCCATGCTTCTCAACAAGAGCTATTACAGCATCTGCATCTTCAGGATTGATATTCAAATGCGGTCTGTGCAAAACATCCCGGTATTCCCTTACTATCTCAGATGACAAACCAATTTCATACTTTCCTCTGAAAACATCTTCCAAAAGCAGAACCGATTTGGCATCATCATTTTGAGATTTCAAGGCATTAACAAGTATATTAGTATCAATTACGATTTGTTGCATAAAGCTCCTTCCTGGCTTCAGCAACCTCTGCCTCGACTTCGTCCTCTGTCATTGGATTTTGAGATGTCCTCTTTCTAATCTGTCTGAATGTCTCAAGATCATTATTAGTATCCTGTGATACGCTCAGTCTATCAATCAGACTTACGATCATGTTAAAGTCTTGTTCATTAAGTGAATCCAGTTTGCGGAGTGTTTCAGCTGTAGCTGTCATATCGCTCACCTCCTCAATACGTATATCGGTTGTTACTTCTAACTGTATTATAAAATATCACTCCAGCCTTTTACAAGCCACTTCATAGAAGTGAAAATCTGTGGTCTTGGAAGTGGTCTTTTTTAGAATTCTCAATATGAGAAGTGGTCTTGAAGTGGTCTTTTTTGAAGAGGAGAGTGCCGAAAACCTCCTTTCTATGCGGTTTTCAAAACGGGCTATTACTTCGAGCCCCGTCTATCGCTTATTTTTTTGCTCAAAACTCCGGATTTTCTCCGGAGTTTTTCTTATGCCTAAAGGGAGTCAATGGGGCTGTCGCACTAATTAGTGTGGCAGCCTTTCTTAGGGTTGGGCTGTCTATGAAATGTCTGTAAAACACAAAATCGGGCTTCGAAAAGCCCGATTCATTATATTATGACTTAAACACTATTTCTTTTCCTGCTCATGAAGCCACACCCATTTATTATTGGGTGATTCCAGCTGCTTCGCAACGATTTCGACAATCTCATCATCAGATGAAGTGAGATTTTTTCGTTGTATTTCTCCAATCATCTCTATGATTCTCGGAAGATAAACCATACCATCTCCTCTACCAAGAAGTTCTCTGCATACTACAAGAAGTTGTCCATATGAAATCTTTTCAGGAACAATTCCATTAATTATTGCACTATGATTGATTCGAAGGTTTTCCACCATATCCTTTATGATGTCTGGGCTAAGAATATCGGCATAACGCTGCCTTACAACTTCTTCAAGCTTTTGCACTGTGTAATCAACTGTTACCGGATGACCTTCAATTATTTCTTCATGGTAAAGAACATTATCATATGCAAGAATAATGAACTCTCTGGGTTTTAACTGATCCCAATCACGTATTCTTACGATAGGCATTAAGATCCCTTCTTTTGCAAGACGTAGTCTAAGATCAGGAATCTGTTTTCCATGAATATCATTGCTCCAACTCGAAATAAAATCTTCTCCAAACACTATCGACAGAGTATCCAAGGAATTTCGAAGATTTGACCATATTTCCTGTTCAATTTCCACATCATCTATTTCATTGACTTTGGAATCCTTCAATCCCATGAGATAATCAGAACTTACACCAAGTGTGACGCATAATGCTTTTAGAATAGCAATATCAGGATATCTAAGCCCACGCTCATACTGACTGAGTGCTTGTGCAGTTATTCCTATCCTATTAGCTAATTCTTCTTGTGTAAGCTTTTTGTCTCTTCGGCTTTCAGCTATTCGCTTGCCTATTTCGGTTTGTGCAATATCGTATTTCATGGTCATCCTCCTTGTTTTTTATTATAAAGCATTAAAACGCAGAAAATAAATCGACAAAATGTTTATTTCAACTAAACAGAGCCATGCTCTCAAATAGAAGTTGATCATCAATTAAGAAAAGGTTGACTAGCCCAAAAATCATACATATAATATAGCTAACAGAACCCGACACGCCTCTCATTATGATGCGGACCACGTCGGGTCGTTTTTTTTAGGATGAAAATATGGCAGAAACATTAAAAAAGCATCAACAAGCCATGACAATTGACGAACAGATTGAGAATCTTAAATCGTTAGGGCTGCAAATAGATAATGAAGAATATGCAAAAAGGATATTGAATGACATATCCTATTTTAAGCCTTTAGCCTAAATCTAAAACCAAGAAATGGTTCTTATCACAAGGATGTTAAATTCAGTCAGATAGTAGAATTATATCTGTTCAATGCTAATTTTAGGCAGTTACTCTTCCCGCTGATCGAGAAAATAGAAATTAATGCTAGATGCAGAATAGGAAATTACGTATCTGAGCACTATGGTGTACTTGGATATAAGGACAAAGACAATTTTGTTGACGAAGAATATCATAAACAATTTATGTCAGATATTAACGAAGAAATAAGGCGAAACTTGCGTGCTCCATTTGTAAAGAATTTCACGGAAAACTACGAGGGCAGAGATCTTCCCATGTATGCTCTTGTAGAGATATGCAGCTTTGGTACTTTATCTAAGTTTTTTAAGAACATGAAGAACTCCGACAAGAAGGCTATCGCAAAGTCTTTTGGTATCGGATATACATATTATGAAAGCTGGATTGAGTCTATTTCATATGTGAGAAACATCTGTGCTCACTATGGCAGGATATACAATGCAAAACTTGCTAAAAAGCCTATTCTGTATAAGCAATATACCGAAGCAGGAATAGATAATAACCGTATTTTTGCAGTTTTGCTCTGTATAAGTCATATTATTGAGAAAGATGCGCATTGGATAGGATTTCTTGAAGATGTAGAGAATTTGATAGATAAGTATTCAAATATCGATATCGGTTCCATGGGATTCCCGGAAGATTGGAAAACCTATCTATATCCTCAACAATCAAAAGACGATGAATAAAAGTAGTCTTTTAAGTGGTCTTTTTTGAAGAGGAGAGTGCCGAAAACCTCCTTTCCATGCGGCTTTCGAAACGGGCTATTACTTCGAGTCCCGTCTATCGCTTATTTTTTTGCTCAAAAACCCCAGATTTTTCTGGGGTTTTTGTTTGTTTGGGATGACACGGGAACGGTTCTTTTGTCATATAAAAAGCAACCAGGAAAGATATTCTCCTGATTGCCCTAAACAAAAATATTCCGTTCTCAGTGCAATTTCAAATGAGGATATTTGATATCGCCAAGCTTTGACATAACCATCTCTTTATATTTCTCGAAGTGTTCATCTTCATAGCCGGTAAAGAGAACTTCATCTATATCCTCCTCGTTGAAAAATAACGAATTCTGATCTGTTTGACCGTGGGGATAGAGGCAGGCTGAATAATCGTAATATCCGATTGTTCCATTATCATTGTAAAGTGGGCAGACACCCGTTATCATAATGTCCACCTGACCCTTTTTTAATCTTACAATTGTTCCTATGGGGTAAAGCTTTTCCATTCTTTTTCTCCTGATCGTTTCTTTTTATTTTCACATAAAGCTTTAATTCGAAGCATACTTTATTGCTGTTACTATTCCAAAGACCACCGCAAAGGGAAGTGAAATTAATGCAACCAACTTATAGTTAGGACTGTGCCGGGCTTTTAAAAGTGCAGTTCCAAAAAAACAGCAAACCAAATAACACTAAAGCCAATTGCCAATAATACTTTTTTCACTATATCTCTCCTAATTCTTTCTATACTTTTATACAATGATTATTTCGATGCATACTTTAATGCTGACGAGATTCCAAAGCCCACCGCAAAGGGAAGTGCAATTAATGCAGCCAACTTATAGTTAGGACTGTGCCGGGCTTTTAAAAGTGCAGTTCCAAAAAAAACAGCAAACCAAATAACACTAAAGCCAATTGCCAATAATACTTTTTTCATTATAAATATCTCCTATCTAATTATCCAAAAGCTGTTCCAAGACGAGGACCAACTGCCATAGACAAGTTGTTTGAAAGTCCAAGTCCACCAACACGTAAATCACTAGGATCTACATGTATATCCCAATTATCTCTAGCAAATTGCACAAGTTCATCCCAGTTGTCATATACATAATCAAATAATCCATTTCCGATTTCCTGAAGAGCGAATCCTATAACGATACCCACAACAGCACCTGCAACTGTTCCAATCCCCGGGAAAACAGATCCTACTATTGCTCCAGCAGCTGCACTTGCTGCAATTCCGATTCCGGTATGAGCTGTTGCTTTAATTAGAGCTTCCTCAACACTTACACCACTATCAATCATCTGTACGAATTCAAAAATTCCTGACACTACAGGTATACCATATCTACCTGCAGTTTTATTGAACAGCTCTACAAAACCAGATGCTGTAACCCAGAGAAAATCTTTGAACAGTTTTTCCCAGAATTCAGGATCACCCGGAAGTTCCACCTCACCATAAGGATATGTTGAGGGATCAATAGGACCAAGAACGCCCATATTCGAAATAATGGATGACTCAGTCCTCTCATACTCCTTGGTAATATTGTATAGTGCCGTACCTGCATTCATGAAGAACTTGGCCTCTTCCGAAGCTTTTTGTTCAAGGCATTCCAAGGTTGTAATAACCTCTGCATAATTCAGATCCAGAGATTCTTTAACTTCTCGGATTTTTACAGCCTCTCCGCTGATCTTCATCGCCGCCGCGCACAACAAGCGCGAATCCTCATAGCAAGCATTTAAATCAATATAAAACGATGGCATCTATTATAGCCTCCTTGACGTGACAAGTGTAGCCATAATATCACAAAAAATTTATTATGTTATCAAAATCTGACGAACGGTATCTGAAATCGGACGAAATGCACTTTTTAGTAGCGCGTGGACGGTTTTTATACCAATGGGGACGGTTCTAAATGGTAAAGTTTTTTCTTTGCAAAAACTTTACCATTTAGAACCGTCCCCATTGGTATAAAAACCGTCCACGTATCCTCTTACAGGCATCAACCACACTGAGCGATCAGCCATACATTGTCAAATGTCGCATTCGTTATAAAGGCTGATATGCTTCTCGATATCCACATCAAGCTCAGGTAATACGCCGATATCACAGAAATCCTCGGGCATCTCTGCAAAATACAGCTCAGTACCCTCCGGGAAGTAGAAAACCTTGGAGCAGCCCTTATCCTTGTGATCAAAGCCCCATCTCATGGTTTCCACCTCATAAAAGAAACTTAAGATTCCAGTCTTCGGGAGCAGATTCTCTTCATCGAGATCTGCAACATCCTTTAAGTTCGTTTTTGGCCAGTGCCAGAATTTTCTCTCTTAATACCTTTTTTCCTGATTCGTCCATCCCCTAATACCTTTCTTTCATGAATATAATATCCCCATCAGCCACTCCGGATCCGGCGTATCCAGTTCCTTGTCTATGGTCATCTCTTCCATGATTCCCTGGAAAGCTGACCAAAAGCACCGGGCTAAGAGACCCGGATCACCTTCTCTGAAGAGCCCATCCTTTTGACCTTTCTCGATTATCTTGGCGGTGTTATCCACTGCCTCCACGGATAAAGCAACTTTGCGCACTTCCTCGGGCATACCGGCGCGTCTTGCCTGGGCCATAAGTACGAACATATTGGCAACGAAGGGCTCCTTTTTGGCATAGGAAAAAAGCTGGCTTAGCATACCCTTAAGAAATAAGTCCGCCGGGACTCCATCGCCTCCGCCTGTTGCCTTGGTGAAGTCTTTTCCCATGACCACCAGCGCCATAAGGAGCTCTTCCTTGGACTTGAAGTAGTGGAACATAAGGCCTGTGCTCATGGGCACCGCAGCGGCTATGTCCGTCACCTTGGTCTCATGATACCCTTTTTCCACAAAGAGCGTCAACGCCGTCATAAGTATGGCTTTCCTTTTGGCTTCCTTCTGTTCTTCTCTCGTCATTGTTTTTCCCCTCAAAATATCCTTTATTCCTGCAAAGTCTCTGTACTGCAAACTTGCCGTTGGTCACTGCTATCGGAAGTCCTCCGGGCGCGGAGTTCCACTGACCTGCAAAGCACATGTTCTTGATGCCCTTGATATCCCCTTTGATCCTGACAGGCTTACCCTTAGTTGTGGTCACAAAGCTCATGTAGCTTCCGTGATAAGCATTGCAGTATCTCTCATAGGTAAGAGGTGTCCATGCATCAAGGAAGTGAAGCTCTCCGACGATCTCAGGAAATGCAGCTTCAATTCTCTCAGTAACAGCTGCTACAAGCGCTTCCTTGGCCTTCTTGTACTCCTCTGCTGAAAGACTCTTCCAATACTCATAGTCGGCATCGCTCTGAACCAGGTTGGTCTGCATAACCTGTCTGCCGTCCTTCACAAACAGCGGATCATAGCCGTAGACCTTAACGTACATTCTGTCTATAGTTGTAGCTCCTGCTTTAATTGGTGCGATGTCGATAAAAACAGTTTCTCCCGGATTAAAGTTCGCATCAACTGTGTAAGCAACCTGGAAGCCGCTGACTGCCGGGTATGCCTCCGGTGCCTCGTAGGCCTTCTTAAGGGCCTTGGGCATATACTTTTTATCAATGAGCCTGTTAAAAAGAATGCTGGCATCCAAAGTTGCGATGAAATAGTCGCCGGAAACCCGGCTTCCGTCTGAAAGGATCATGGATGAGACTTTTCTTCCTTTTACATTCACACTTTCAACTGATTTATTATAGAATATTTTTCCGCCGAGGTCTTTAAATCTTTTTTCCATCCTAAGGGACATCTGGAGTGAAGCTCCCATAGGAATATCACCATTTCCGTCTGCGATTGAAGCGTAGGAAACGAGAAGTGAATAGGCTGTGTACTGCTTGGGGAGGTAGTCGCAGAACATCTTGCGGATAAGCTCGGATTTAAAACGCTTGCTGTAATCCTCCAAGGAGATGCTGCCAAGCTCCTTCATAACTTTGACAAAATCACCCATGGATTTGCCGTATGCAATGTAATCGCCTATTCCAAACATATCCATCGGCTTCTTGGCAGGAATCAGGCACTGCTTGGAGTACTCAACGTAATCTATGAATTTATTGATCTCATCAGCATCCTCAGGAGAGAGCTCAAGCATCTCTCTTCTGGTTCTCTCAAGATCCGCCCAAAGTGTAATGCTCTTGCCATTATGGCAGGAGGTAAAAAATGAATCCAGACCGACAAATTCTGTATCATCGGCAATTGCGCCTACTGTCTTCCATACGTCATAGAGTTCTGTGCCCTTCTTGGTTCCTGTGAGCCAGTGGATGCAGTTATCAATGTGATAACCTTCTCTGTTCCAGCCGATGCACTCGCCACCGGGAATAGAATTCTTCTCATATATTTCTGCGTCAAATCCTGCAAGACGCGCATAGATTCCTGCGGATAATCCTGAAATTCCACCACCGATTATTACTACTTTGTTCTGATTGTTCATACCCATACCCTCTTTTTTGATTATATTTTGAATTGTTTGTTGAATTTATATTCATTGAATCTGTATTCAATATAATCAAAATTGAGTCATCTGTCAATACATTAGTTTAAAAAAGATGACAAGGGGATGTGATGACAAGGGGACGGTTTTTATACCAATGGGGACGGTTCTAAATGGTAAAGTTTTTTCTTTGCAAAAACTTTACCATTTAGAACCGTCCCCATTGGTATAAAAACCGTCCCCATTGACTCGCAACCGTTCCCGTGTCACCTTCACTTAATCCCGGTAACTTACTCCTTCAACACCTTATCCGCATAGGAGCAAGTAGCAACCACCGTATTCCCGCACTGCTCTGCGGCTTCTATTACCTTATATACCAGACGTTTGGCGATGCCCTTTCCGCCATATTCCGGGTTCACCTCAGTGTGGTAGATATTCCACCCCTCCGGAGTCTTTCGGTAGTCGCACTCGCCGATCAGAAGGTCGCCGTCATAGGCTGCGCTCCTGCTTTCGTCTTTTTCATATTCTATTCTGATCCCATGGGTGTAGATGCAGGTCACAGCCCCCGAAGGGCATGCGCTTATGGCCTGCCAGATCTCCGCTGTTGGAGCCTTAGTCACATCTATCCAGGGTCTTCTTGCGGCGTTAAATGTTCTGGGACTTCCGTTTACGCACTGCTTGGCATGTCTGCATTTATCCGAATTCCAAAACACCGCTATATCTTCATTTTCATATAATCTGTGCATTGCAGATCCTCTCTGTAGAAAACCTTACTCCGAACGTTACTCTGATGACACCGATCAGGCGGTTGAATTCTTGGCAAAAGCGCTGGCCACCGCATCAAGGATCTCGTTTTTGTCCGCATTCTTGGCAACGCCTTTGACTGTATCTGTGATTTTATCAAGAGCTGTGCTTGATATGGATTCACTCACTACCTTCTGTACCCACTCCATGTCGTTAAGAGTCTTCTTGCCGGTATAGATCTGCTCAAAAATGTAGGCAGCCGCCTCTCCCAGCGCAAACACAATTGTTCCTGAGATAGCTGCGTTAACCGCCGCTGCTCCAAGGTTCACTCCGGGAATGACCTTAAGGGCGGAAACCAGCATTTTTCCCGTAATGCTGACAGTTCCTATATCCACGATGAGCTTCACCAGCTCCTTGGCTTTCTTGGTATTGCGTATGCCCCATATCTTGAAAATAGCCTGAATCTCCAGAGATTCCGTGGGCTTAAGAAGCATTACGTCAATTACAGGAGATGCGATGCCGCCAACTGTGATGCCCGCCAGAGTAGCTACGCTGACAACCGCGTGGGACATTGCTCTTTTCCTCGTAAGATTATAGCGTGCGATATCCTTCTCCGCCGCCTGAATACCCTCGGGCAAAAGACTATTCGTGATCTCGATAAGCTCCGTGATCCCCTTGGGTGGCAGGATTTCGCCGTCATCCTTGGCTCTTGGCATGGCAATTACAGATACCACCTCCGCAAGCCTTGTCATATATTTTTTCTTGGATAGAAAGGCCTCTTCCACAACCTCCTTGGCAGTACTGGTGGCAGCGTCAGTGTAGGACTGGGTGATGACCGCCACAATGGGCGCATTCTTCCAACTGCTGATGGCATTCATGAAGGAGTCGATGGTCTTGGGAAAAAGCTTGGCGGTATATCTGTCCACGCAGAACCAGATCGCGCTTATCTGCTTGTCCTTTTTGCCTGATTTGATGGTGCTCTCGGACCATTTTTTAACAGCATTTACAGCCTTCTGCTCCTTGAACACACCGGGCTCGATACCGGTTGTGTCGATGAGCCTGAAGGGTACGTTTTTGTTCTCATATACCTGAAAATCCGTATGGCGCTCCGCTACGCTCTTTTTGGTGCTCTCCATAACCTCTTCGCCAAGAACGGTCTTAATAAGCGTCGATTTTCCTACTCCTGCAAACCCGATTACCAGTACATTTCCTTTCTCCATAATCTTGTCTCCTATATAAAAAGAACCCCCATAAGCCTCGTATAATCATTATATCATTCGCAAATTGTCTCTTCAACGAATACAATTTCTGTTTTCATTCATAAAAACGCAGCCCCCGATCTCTCGTTAGCTGCGTCATTATGCCTTATACATGATCAGATTCCATTCACGGAAAAATAAGATGAGATTACCAAATCCCGGGATACGAAGCTTTCGCTCAAGAGCCGCTGACCCCAAGAGTCAAAATTTCTTACTCTTTTCGCAATATTTGCGTAACATATCGCAATTAGTAGTGAGTGCACCCATAGGGTTACTGTTATGATTATTTTGCTCGGGCAAAAGCCTTGAACGCCGATGGTTGGGGGACTTATCGGGAATCATTCAGGGCACACAACTTAATAAAGGGAGAAGGTAAAAAGTATGAAAAAAGTATGTAAAAGTTTTTTTGCAAAACTGATGATCTTTGTTCTTCTCGTCAGTACGATCGGATTATCCGTGAAGACCACAGCAAGCGCAGCTGACTACAACTTCATGGAGACCTACGGAGCCAAGTACGGCTACTCAGGAAACTGCGTACACACCTATATGCTCCGTAATCAGAACACAGTCAATGCTATCAAAAAAGATTCCAACATCATCACCCTTGGTAACGAGATGAAGCCTGACTATCTCCTCGGCAGCAGATCCGCAACTCTTATCACAGTTGCAGAGGCCAAGAGACTGGGCTACTACATCCCTTCCAATTACAAAGAGAATTATGTACCCAAGATCGACTTCAGCACAGTTGATGAGGCACTCAAGCTCTGCTACCAGAACGGTCTTAAGATGAGAGGCCACACTCTTGTATGGCACTCACAGACTCCTACCTGGTTTTTCAGAAACGGTTTTAACGGAAGCGGCAGTTTCGTAAGTCAGAGCACAATGGACGCCCGTCTTGAGTTCTACATTAAATCCGTTATGGGACACGTTTACTCAGGCCAGTACGGCAGCGTTGTTGTATACTGGGATGTTGCCAACGAGATCATGCATGCCAGCAACTCAGGCTGGGAGGCAGTTTACGGCAACAACAAGACCAATGCTACTTATGTTAAAAAAGCCTTCAACTACGCCTATGATGTCCTTGAGCAGTACAAACTCACCGACAAGGTTAAGCTCTTCTACAATGACTACAACACCTACATGGTAGTTAACGATGAGATCAAGCTTGTTAATTACATCAACCAGGGCAAAAAGGTCTGCGCAGGTATCGGAATGCAGTCACACCTTAGCACCTCTTATCCTTCAGTTGATTACTACA
Organism: Butyrivibrio sp. DSM 10294; assembly: GCF_028539135.1. Lineage (NCBI taxonomy): Bacteria > Bacillati > Bacillota > Clostridia > Lachnospirales > Lachnospiraceae > Butyrivibrio > Butyrivibrio sp. DSM 10294. The sequence continues at coordinate 32,620 of NZ_JANSWL010000049.1, forward strand.
CACAGGCCCTTAACGCTTTCCTTAAGGCAGGCTTTGAAGTACAGATCACAGAGCTCGACATCAAGAACACCGGCGAGCAGAACCTTGATAACTACTGCTACAACCTCTTTAAGAGCATCAATACAGCCAAGAAGAACGGCGGAAACATCTCACTGATCACCTGGTGGGGACCTTCAGATGCAGAGACCTGGCTTCGCGGGGAGAAGCCTCTTCCATGGTCCAATATCGGTGTGACCAAGCCCGCTTATGACTATGTTATTAAGGCTTATACAGATGTATTCGGTAAGCCGGGCCAGAGCAGCACTGAGCCTCAGCCCACAACAGATCCTACACCTTCTACTCCTACCAATCCTAACTCCACAGCCCGCATTGACGATGGCTGGTACTACATCAAGGGTGTACAGTCCCAGAAGTACCTCACAGTTAATGCCGACAACGTAAGCGGTTGGAAGGGCGTATGCATCAGAACCGGCAGTGGCATCGATGCTCAGAAATGGTATGTTACTAATGTAAACGACGGCTATATCACACTTACCAACAAGATGGGCAACGTAATGCTTGATGTTGCCAACGGCGAGAACACAGACGGAGCCAGCATCGGTATCTACTCAGCTTACGGCGGCAACGCTCAGCAGTTCATAGTCAAGACTACAGGTACAAACGGCATTTACACCATCGGAACCAAGGCTTCAAGCGCCACCAAGTATCTGGATGTTTATGAGAAAAAGACAACTGACGGTTCAAAGGTATGCCAGTGGACCTACAACGGCAATCCTAATCAGCAGTGGCAGTTCGAGAAGGTTGATTCTTCATCATCACAGGATCCTCAGCCTCAGCCTCAGCCTGAGCCGGAGCCTGAACCTGAACCCGAGCCTACTCCGGAGCCCGAGCCTACACCTGAACCTGAGCCTACACCCGAGCCTGAGCCGGAGCCTGTCATCGTAGAGTCAGGACTTGATCTTAGCTATACTATCAACAACTGGGGATCAGGTTATCAGATCAGCTACAAGATCAGCAACAACACGGGCAGCACCGTTAACGGCTGGACTCTCAAGGTCAACAAGAATCAGGTCAACATCGGTTCCAGCTGGAATGTAAACATCACAACCAGCGGTAACTATTACGTTATCACCCCTGTTGATTGGAACAGAACTATTCCAAACGGTTCCAGCATCGAATTCGGCAGCCTTGGCGCCGGATCCATCGGATCTTCCTTTGATTACACATTGGAATGATACAAATAGATCAATATAATAGGGAACATTTCTTCTGGAAGCGCTTATTGGGGCATCGCGATCACCGCGATGCCCTTTCATTTTGTCCCAAACATTAAGTCCAAACTTAACCAAATCCAAATACATTACAAAATTAATCTCAAAAGACATTAATTTTGTCATCTTGCAATAAAGCGTCACAGTGATAAAGTTAAAAACAAATCAAGTTTTTGGGAGAAAAAGTATTCAATGGGGACTACATCTGACGCGTATTTACAAGAACTTCTTAACAGATATCGCGCAAATTTCGATATCACAGAGAACTATGCTCTGGGTGAGCGAATTTATCCTGCCTACGCGAGATTTTTTTCCCTTGGAGAAAAATACGTTCTTAAAAAAGAAGCCAAGCTCTGGGCCATAAGAGCCTACGAGCATGTTCTTTTCATTAAAACAGATTCCATAGATGAGAATTTAATAGCAGATTTAAGGAAGACAATGGAGGAGCAGATGGAACCGCGCCTGGTAAGGCAAGGTGAGAAATATCCTGAGAAGGACCACATGTGTTCCTACCTCTCTTTTGTCATAATATCCGATACGACACCGGGCCCCGAAGTCATTAAGGCCATCAGGCGCTTTAACTTCGACAAGGGTTACCTCTTCAATTTCCGCGGACACAGTGAAGGCAAGCTTGGCTGCGTATTCCTGGACAGTCGCAGCTGTGCCACCAACTCTGGGGCAAAAGAGCTAAAACCGCTCTTTACCAATATATTTAAATCCCTTAATGAGGATAAGGAGGAGAAAGTATCATGAATGCAGCAGTATTACTTATTGCAAGCGTTGTGGTCCTGGTCGCAGGCTATGTTTTCTACGGCGGATGGCTTGCAAAACAGTGGGGAATCGACCCTAAGAGAAAGACTCCGGCACACGAGCTGGAGGACGGCATGGACTATGTTCCTGCCAAGACACCGGTGGTTATGGGACACCACTTTTCATCAATTGCGGGCGCAGGCCCCATCAACGGCCCTATCCAGGCAGCAGTTTTCGGATGGGTTCCCGTTCTGTTATGGGTTCTGATCGGAGGAATTTTCTTCGGCGGTGTGCACGATTTCGGCGCACTTTTCGCATCACTTCGTAACAAAGGCCAGTCAATCGGCGAGATCATCGACAATTCCATGGGTAGAGCAGCCAAGAAGCTGTTCCTTACCTTTGGCTATCTTACACTGATCCTTGTTGTGGCAGCTTTCAGCTCAATCGTTGCCAGCACCTTCGGTAACACCACCGCAGCAGGCGCAGCTGTTGAAGGCGCAACCCTTGCAGCCAACGAGTCAACAGCAATGATCTCAATCCTGTTCATAGCTCTTGCCATTGCATTTGGATTTTTTATCTATCGTAAAAATGTACCTATCGGAATCGCATCTGTTGTAGGTGTTCTTGGAATCGTAGCTATTGTAGCTCTCGGACTTAACTTCCATCCCATCTCACTTTCCTACAACGCATGGATGTGGATCGTTGGAGCATATATCCTTGTAGCCTCCGTTACACCTGTATGGATCCTGCTTCAGCCTAGAGATTACCTTAGCTCATTCCTTCTTTACTTCATGATCGCAGCAGGTATCATTGCTGTTATCGGAGGAGTTGTTTCAGGCAACGGCAATTTCCAGGTTCCTGCTTTCGGCGATGCAGCTCTTAAGGGAACCGGTGTATTTACAACAGGAACTGCCTTCCCTGCACTGTTCGTCACAATCGCCTGCGGTGCTATTTCAGGCTTCCACTCACTGGTTTCTTCAGGAACAAGTGCCAAGCAGCTTGATAACGAGAAGAATGCTCGTCCTGTAGCTTACGGCTCAATGCTCATCGAGTGTCTCGTTGCTGTTATCTCTCTGTGTGCTATCGGCTTTGTATGGGCTGCAGCTTCAGACGGAACCTACGCAAGCCCTACACAGGTATTTGCAGGTGGTCTTTCAGCAATGATCGGCTGCTTCGCTCCCGGACTTCAGAACATCATGTACCAGCTTCTGATCCTGGCAGTATCCGTATTCTGCCTCACATCCTTAGATACAGCTACACGTCTTGCCAGATACATGTTCCAGGAGTTCTTCCTGCACGATGGCCAGACCAACAAGGATGTCACAGGTGTTAAAAAAGTCATCACCAATCCTTATGTATCAACAGCCCTTACCGTTGTCCTTGGCGTTGCCCTTGGAATGAACGGTTACACCAAGATCTGGCCTTTGTTCGGTGCAGCCAACCAGCTTCTTGCAGCAATCGGACTTCTTGCAGTTTGCACATGGCTCGGATCTGTAGGTAAGAACAACAAAATGTTCTACATCCCTATGACCTTCATGCTTGCTGTAACAATCTGCTCACTGGGCCAGACAATCAAGGCCAAAATGACAGCTTACCTGTCAGGTGCAGCTGATTACTGGGCACTTATCCAGTCTGTTATCGCAGTGCTTCTCGTAGCTCTGTCCGTTGTACTTGCTGTCATCGCAGTTAAGACACTTCTTCAGCAGCACAAGGAAAAGGCTTCCGGCAGCAAAGAAAAAGCAGCTTAATAATTCAGGCAAAAATGAAATGGGACGGCGCTTAGTCAGCACCGTCCCTTATTTTTTCGCCTTTATTTGATCATTTAATGCTCTTCTTAGATAACTACGATATTAACATTGCTATGTCCCAGTTCCTCGGAGATCCTGCGGCTGATCTGCTGCGCCACCTCTCTCACCTCCGAGTACTGCATATCCTCATGGAACTTCATCTCGATATCAATATATTTTTCCTGTCCCGTTATCCTGCTCTTCACCGCTCCCAGCTCTTCGAACTTGTCAAAATGCTCATTGATGACCTTGATTATCTTAAGCTGATTCTCTTCATCCAAAGTCCTGTCTATAAGTTCCTCCACAGACTCCCTCAGATGCCCGAATACAAGCCGCGACAATGGAATTGCGATTATAATGCATACCACCGGAGAGAAATAGCGGATCCAGACTGTGCCCTCGAATATAATGGTGATTATCAGGGTTATGATGGAAGCTGCGTCAAATGCAAACTCCTTCTGAGCACTCACATAGGCCGTGTGGTACATCTTGCTGTGACTTTCTTCCAGGATCTTTTTTTGCCTGAGCATAATGAAGATATCGATTATTAGACCCAGTATGCTCACCGCCAGAGCAAATCTCGAATTCCCCGTTTCCGCTTCCCAGCCAAGGAGACTTCTTATCGAGAAGAACATAAGGCACATTATTCCGGCCACATCGAACATCTCACAGCTAAGGGCAGTTATAGCCTCCACCTTGCCTGTTCCGTAGTTAAAAACGTACTTGAGATTCCTGTTAAGCTTACTTGTCAGAATAACCAGTATCGCCCCCGGCAGCACTATGCTGGCGCACTCCACAAACTCCAGCCACACCACCGCAGATCCGCTGGCGCAGGCCGCTATAAATGACGTCACAAGCTCAGGAAGCCTCCACACTATAAGAAGCAGTGCGATCTTTCGCTGCTGACTCAGTCTTTTTGACTTTGACATATGCCCCCTCCTATATGATCAAATTAGTCCTCCATGACATAGGATATACGAATTGTCATCATTTTAATTATATCTTGTTTTTTCCCAACTGTATGATATAATTCTAATGTTGCTAATTGCCATATTAGCTTTCGGGGCGTGGCTCAGTTTGGTAGAGCGCTACGTTCGGGACGTAGAGGCCGCCCGTTCGAATCGGGTCGCCCCGACTTGATATTTCAAGGGTTTGAGTTATTCAAGCCCTTATTTTTTTGCAAAAAAAAGAGGTAAGGCTCCCGATTTCTCAGGAGCCACACCACAATGAAAAAACAGTACAATTTTTAGGATAGAATCATCTTAGCACACAAATCCCAAAAATAAAACTATTTTTCTGATTTTTTTGAAAAATTACTTTAATTTCTCAATCAGCCTTCTTTTTTCCTCCAAAAGTACGTCTACATCCGCACCTTCAGTGATATTCCATTCCTCTTTCAAAAATGTAATCTGTGCCTCAACATACCTTACTGCATCCTCATATTTTCCCAGTATCTCATATATCCTTGCCTGGGCCTGAAGGTGATCCATACACACGTGGTCCTTATGATCCGTGATATAGATTTCCTCGGCTCTGTGATATCTCTCCAGAGCCTCTTCATATCTGGCATTAGAAGCATATATGCCGGCAACTTCGAATATCGCATCATAGCTGTCAGGGTACTTTGCCTCGATATCGGCCACGATTTTCCAGCCATCCTCTGCTCTATACTCAGCGAAAGCAATATTGGCCTCATATACAGGAATCAGAACCTCCTTGTGATCAGCGAGCCCGGCGTATGTGCCAAGGTACTCTGCTGCCTCTTTTGTCCTGTGGTCAGCGATCAGATTGTCCATAAGAAACAGGTAATTTCTGCCAATCTCCGGATGTTTATCCACAAGTTCCCTGAAGAACTCTATTGTTCCGTTATGCTGCCTTGCGTTCCAATCCCAGATTACAGCGCCCTCGCTCTTTTGCAGAAGCCACTGATCCTCCTTGGCTTTTGGATGGAGATTCATTGCCTTTCTGGCGTAGCGACTGACATATCTGCTGTCGCTGACGATTCTGTGATGATACAGATGGGCCAAAAAGGTATAGATCCTGCCGTCCATCCTGTCGGGGTGACTTTCATCATAATCATCCTTGATGTCCAACAGAAACTCCCTGGTATTATTGAACATCTCATCTGTGAGCTCATTCTCATAATCCAGCATATTCTCGATGCGGTGGAGCTTCTGCTCTACAGAAAGGTCAAATAGCTCATCGATCGTCACGCCGAAAAACTCCGATATAGCCGGAAGCAAAGAAATATCCGGAGCGCACACATTATTTTCCCATTTAGAAACGGACTGACTGCTGACTCCAAGAGCCTCAGCCAGTGCCTCTTGTGTAGTGCTTGATTTAAGACGAAGTGCCTTGATCTTGTTCCCTATATTCATTTTCTACATTCTCCTCATCTGATTGTGAAGAAATAGAGCTCTATTTCATATCTTACAAGGATTATTGTAGATGATAATGCCTATAGTCACAATGACGCAGTTTGCAAGTTCCTGCAACCTCAGGTTGTGCTTATTCACCGTAGGTCTCAAAAGTAAGTGAATCAATAACTGCTGCCAGAGCATCTGAAACAGCCATGTTCATCTCTTCATCATTTCCATTGTGGCCGCTAAGTTCAAAAATAAGTGCTCCGTCCATATAGTCTCTGCCGATGGCTGTCATGTATGCGCCTGATCCCTCTTCTGCAGGAGGAAGAACTGCCCAATAGCCGGTTTCGCTCTCAGCTCCGGGGAAGGGTCCCTGTGAAAATACTGTTGCTTCACCCCAGCTGTTTCCAAGCTCTTCGATAGCTGCCTCGCCCTCGTTGTCTACAGTATAATAGGCTGTGATCATGTTTGTTCCGGCGCATTCTCCGGTGTAGACGAAGAATACCTTGCCGTTCTCATTTGTGACTGAGATATTTGTGGCATCATAACGTACACTCCAGCCGTTTGCATCATGATAAACCTGGTCTTTAGGGTCGCTCAGATAGTTTTCTGCATCAAAGGTATCAGGATCAACACCATCAAGCTTCTCAAACACCATTACAACCCCATCTCCAAAAGCACCGGTGATCTTGCCGCTCTCATCAGCCTTTACCACAAAAGCTTCTTCTGTAGAATCAGCTCCGCCGAAGCTGAACTTTACTGTTCCGTCAGCCTGTGTGCAAGAGAAAGGAAGTCCCATTCCATGATTTGCTCCGTCTGTGGTATATCCGTAAGAGTCGGCGTTAAATACATAGAAATTTGTCTTCTCCTGATTCTTGGCATTCTCAGGATAAACAGCGTATACACCGGCCTCAAAATAAGGTGCTCTGGTCAACTCAGTCTCGCCCTGCTCAGGGCTATTTGAAAGTGCCACCTGCTGATCAGTTGATTCTGTTATTGTTGCTTCCGTTATTGTTGTTTCCTCAGCACCGATGGTCTCTTCTGTCTTTGCTCCGCAACCTGCAAGAACACCTCCTGCGATTGCTGTTACTGCTGCGATCATTATTACTTTGTTAAAAATAAGTTTTCTCATAATTTTTTCCTCTCCTCATAGAAAATGACTTAAACGTTTTCGTTCTTTACATTTTTAGTCTATCACAGCTTTTATCACAGAAATGTCACACATACTATCAAAAAAGAATGTCGCTTCCGACATTCTCGCGCCGAGCGTGGTTGCTGAAGGCAACATATTCCTATCGCGCGAGTGCGCATCCATAGCGGAGCGTTTTTTATGATATAGGAATTTCGAAGAAATTTCCTATATCATAAAAAAATAAAGGGCACCAAAACGGTACCCTTTACCTCTATAAATCACTCTTCTGCCTTATCTGTGTCATTGCTATCTGCGGCTTTTTCTTCTTCGGAAGGATTTTCTTCTACGGCCTCAGCAGCCTCTGTATCTTCACTTGTAGTTTCTTCCTCGGTCTTCTTATCTGTATCAGCAGCCTCTGCTTTGTCTACATCAGCTGATTCTGAATTCTCAGCTTTTTTCTCAGCTTCTTCCTTGGCCTTCTCCTCAGGGGACTTCTCAAAGAGGTCATCAAGGACAATGGTCATCATATCCTCGTTGGTAGGATTCTCCATGTGGGAAATCCTGCGGGCCTGATTGGTGATGATCTCCTCGAAGAGGTTACGAACCTCTCTGGCATTGGCGAAATTGTCGATGTTCTCGATCTTCTTGGCTGTGATGAGAGCTCTGATCTGGTGCTTAACATCATCCGCAACCTTGTAATCATACTTGTTGCAGTTCATGTAGAAGATCTCTTCCAGCTCGTCAATATTGTAATCGGAGAATTCAATGTACTTGTTGAATCTGGACTTGAGACCGGGGTTGGAGTCGATGAACTTCTTCATAGGATTGGTATATCCGGCAACGATGACAACGAAATCATCTCTGTTGTCCTCCATTGCCTTAAGGATGGTATCTATAGCTTCCTGGCCGAAAGCATCATCCTTCTGAGCCAGTGAATATGCCTCATCAATGAAAAGAACGCCGCCCATAGCCTTCTTGATCTGCTCTGTGGTCTTGATGGCTGTCTGACCAACGTAACCGGCTACAAGTCCTGATCTGTCGACCTCAACCAGCTGTCCTTTGGAAAGAACGCCGATCTGCTTGTAGATCTTGGCGATAATTCTGGCAACTGTGGTCTTACCTGTTCCGGGATTGCCGGTAAATACAAGGTGAAGAGATACAGGTACGGACTTAAGTCCCTGCTCTTTTCTCTGCTTCTGAACCTTGACGAAGGCTGCAAGCTCCTTGACATCATCCTTGATCGTTCCAAGACCGATAAGCTTATCAAGAGTCTCCATCGGATCCTCTTCAGGCTCCTCAGGCTCCTTGGCTGCTTCCTCTGCCTTGGGACCGGAAGTTGCTGTTACATGCTTATCTGCTGCGATCAGTGCCTTAGCCTCATCCAGTGCAGAATTAGCCTTTTCCATGGCATCCTCGCTGCCAAGCCCTACACTTCCTGCAGCGACAGGCTTCTTAGGTGTCTCTGTTACATTTCCGTCAAACTCAAGAGTTGTCTGATTATCTGATTCCTCTCTCTTAATGGCGTCATAGTTAAATCCGTTACCGGAGAAAGTATTCTTTGCGTTATTAACAGTGGTCTTCGCTGCATTGAAGAAGTCTCCGTACAGACTTCCCAGAATGTCCTTCTGCATATTTGTGATCTTATTTAATGCCTCTAATTCCTTGTCTCTCTTATCCAAATCAAGTCCCATTTTTCCAACCTACTTTTTTCTCTAAAACTAATGCAATTTCAAAAAACTATTCACACTATACTAGCACATATCCCCACATCTCTTCAACGCAAAAAAAATTGGGGTCAGACCCCAATCACAGAATGTTCACAATTGGACAAAAAATAACGCTTCGCAGCATTTCTGCCACGAAGCGCCATCTAATCACTAATTCATTAATCATTTAGGAACCAGCCGCCACGGGTCATGAAGGTGCGCTGAGTTACCATAGCATCAATATCCATTCCGGTAACCTGTGCAGCCTGGGCCTTGTAGCTTGCTGCTGCGCCGGTGCCCATTGCCTTGTATGCGCCGTAGGAAGCCTTGGGCGAACCATCAAGATTCTTAAGTCCCTGGGCGATATGGCTCTCCATCTCATGGGCATCATCGGTCTCTCTAAAGAGAATGAAGCTCTTGATGTAAGGATTGTTGGAAGCCATCGTGTAAGCGTAAACAATGGATGCCATCTGATACTCCTCGCCGAAGCTTGAAGTATAGCCAATCTCTGAAAGAGAAATATCTCTCACAGCTCCTGCAGGATTCAGGAAGGAAGGCTGGCACATATAATCTGTCAAAAGATAAATATTCTCGATTGTAATATATGGTGTAGACAGGTTCTGGCTGACATACTGAGCCTGCTGTTTCCATGCGTAGGGGTCAAAAAGCGGAGCGTTGTAAGGATGAACCGAAAGTGACCAGTCTATGTTACCCTCGCGGAGCATGTAGTAGTTGAATCTGTCCAGGAAGTCCTTGGCAAGAAAGCAACCGGGATTGGACTTTCTCTGCCATTCCTGGTCGATCGAATTGTACACCTTGGCGTTGGCATTGACACTCTTGATTCCGTTGTAGAAAATACGGAAGGCCTTAACATACTCGCTGACATTGAGCTCAAGATTGGTGGAGTTCATGTAGTACCACTCTGTTCTTGCGTTGATCTCATTGCCGATTACCCAGTTATCAACAGTTCCGATGGAGCCGCCTGAATATCTCTGAGCAAGGAAAGCTGCGATAGCCTTAAGGTGCTGTGTACCACCGTCCTCCTTGGTATTCATGGCATATCCCGGGCATACATGGGAATCCCTTGAAAGTGGATGGATAAGATCAGCTCCTGCAGCAGTCTTGTTGTTAAGGATAGTCATTGTGAGCTGGAAACCGTTGGCCTTACACCAGTGAACAAAGCCGTCATACTGTGCAAGAGCTGCGGTATTGAACTGATATACTCTTCCGTCATAGGCAAACTCTGTAGTTGCAACAGCCGGATCCGATGAAGGTCCTACAATATCACCCATGTACAGGTTATAAACCATCTGGGCAACTCCCAGATCCTTGAAAGTAGCTGCATTTGCATCATTAGGAAGAATTCCCTTGATACCGTGGTCGTTTCTGCCGGTGGTCTGCGTAGCAACCGCCTCAGGATTGGTGATATAGTGCTCATCACTTACCTGAACCATGCTGCCGCCCTGCTTAACTGCCACAAGGAATTTTTTGCTGAGATTGGAACCCGGAGTATTAAGTCCCAGATCAAAAGAGAAAGTAGCCGCCGCATCTCTTGGAGCAGTGGCAACAACATTTCCCACCGTTCCATCCTGATATACCTCGTCGGCGTACAGATAATACAATCCGTCATCCGAAGCCGGAATGCTGGAAGCAGCCACATTGACCACAACGCTTCCGCCCTGGATCATACAAGAATTGATACTTACAACTCGGCCGGCCGCCTCAGCTACAACTCCCTCAGGGAGCACGACGTCATGGGCGCCTACAGCCATCACAACAGTTGCTGCAGTCATCACCGCAACACAAATCTTCTTAAATAACAAACCCTTTTTCACACTGAACCTCCACACATTTTATTTTTTATTTCGAAAAGAATTTAAGATCACGCACTTGCAATAGCATCCACAAAAGCCTTCACAGCTTCTTCGTCACTTGAATGAAGCGCACTCTTGATGGTGAGACTATTCTCAAGTATAGTAACATTCTTAAGGGCCGAGAGCTTCTCGGTCATGAGCTTAACCGTAGCCGGAGCCCAGGTTCCGTTCTGAGCAAGAGCAAAAGTCCTGTTCTGTACAGCAAGCGCCTCCATATCGTGCAAAAATGCCGCCATAGGAGGATAGATCCCATTGTTGTAGGTTGGGCACATAAGAACAATCTTTTTGCAGCGCCATACCTCCCCAATCAGGTAGGACACATCTGTTCCGGACACATCATACACCTTGATGTTCCTGCCGGTCTTCTCCCTAAGTCCAGAAGCCACCGCATCCGCAGCGCTCCTGGTGTGACCGTAGAGACTTCCGTACACGATAGCTATATCATCGCTCTCAGGCTCGTAGGTGCTCCACTTCTGATACTTATCCATAAGAAGATTGATGTCCTTCCTCCACACAGGTCCGTGAAGAGACAGGAGCATCTTGATATCAAGTCCTGCTGCCTTCTTAAGAACCGCCTGAACCTGCATTCCGTACTTGCCAACGATATTGGCATAATACCTTCTTGCGCTGTCCATGAAGTCCTTCTCATAATCGTATTCGTCGGCAAAAATGCCGCCGTCAAGGGCCCCGAAGGTTCCGAATGCATCTGCGCAAAACAGCGCACCGCTACTCTTCTCATAAGCCATAAGAACCTCAGGCCAGTGAACCATTGGCGCTGCGATGAAACTAAACTCCAGCGCACCGGTGGAAAGAGTATCCCCCTCCTTGACCTCAAGCTTGTTAAAGCCCGCAGCCTCCGGGAAGAACTGTTCCATAATGGTAAAAGTCTTGGCTCCTCCCACCACCGTAACCTCGGGGTGCAAAGCCACTACTGTGTTGATAAGTGAACAATGATCCGGCTCCATGTGAAGAACAATGAGATAATCCAGTTTTCTTCCGCTAAGAGCCCCACTTAGATTCTCAAGATACTGATCTGCCACGGTAATATCCGCAGTATCGAAGACCGCAGTCTTCTCATCATCAATAAAATAGCTGTTGTAAGAAACACCCTCCGGTATGGGAAAAATGTTCTCAAAACGCTCAAGACGCTTGTCGCTTCCGCCAATCCAGGAAATTCTGTCAGTCACTTTCTTGATGTTATTCATAATTATCCCTCTTTACATTTAAGAAATTAAACGAAATACGGTGCTTATTCAATTCTATCACATCACTTCTTAAATTCCAAAATCGTCTTCTCCACTATGCGGATATCAATGGGCTTGGTGACATGCGCATTCATACCTGCATCGAATGCCTGCTGCACATCGTCAGCGTAGGCATTGGCTGTCATGGCGATAATAGGAATCTTCTGAGACCAGTCTGTACCCAGGGCTCTGATGGCTGCTGCCGCTTCATAGCCGTTCATCACAGGCATCTGAATATCCATAAGGATCATGTCATAGTCTCCCTCATGGGCATTCTTAAACATCTCAACAACTTCCTGTCCGTTGACACCTCTTGTGACCGTAGCCCCTTCCATATCCATCAGCTCTATGAGGATATCGGCGTTGATATCGTTGTCCTCTGCCGCCAGAAACTTCATACCATCCAGTGGATTGGTGTTCTCAGCTGCCTTGGCCTCTGCATCGGCTCTTCCCTGTGCCATCTCATCAAAGGCCTGCTTGAACATGTATTCCAGAATCGGCTTCTGAAGCACCTTGGTGGCGCCGGCCTCTATAAGAGGCTTTTCTACTTCGGATTTGTTGATGACAGCCACAAATATAATTCCCTTTCGGCCCTGCTCACCGGTCCTTATGGCCTTGATCAGATCCGTAATCGGCATATCTTCTATGTCGTCATCGATTATGATGAAATCCAAATGCCTTCCCGTCTTTTCGAACTCTTCAATATAGCGCAGAGCTTCACCTGCACTGGTAGCCACATCGCCCTCAAGCTCTGCAGCCTTCATCCTTTCTCTGAAAAATACGTTCTCTTCGATATTGCCATTCACTCCAAGGAAGTACTTTATTCCGTTGTCCTTCCAATATATCTCATTCTCTCCCGCCAGTTGCAGCCTTAGGTTCACGGTAAAGGTGGATCCCTTTCCTTCCTCCGAATCCACTCTGATGGTTCCGCCCATGAGTTCAACCAGACTCTTGGTTATAGCCATACCAAGGCCCGTTCCCTGAATAGTCTTGGTGGCTCCCTTTTCCTCTCTTGAAAAGGCATCAAAGATCTTGTCCTTGTACTCCGGCTTCATTCCTATACCGTTGTCGGATATAATAAACCGAACATTGTTAAAGCCCTCGGAAGAGGTGGTGCTCTCCTCAATCGTAAACTCTATCCTGCCACCTTCCTGAGTATACTTAACGGCATTGCCAAGGATATTCACCAGAATCTCATTTATCCTCTGCTTATCACCCATGAACCTGTCATGAAGAAGCCCGTTGCCATTAATGATATAATCCTGATTCTTGGATTTGGCCTGCATTCCGATGACGGTATTAACCTCCTCAAGGAGCTGCCCCATCCTCATTTCCTGTATATCAAGCGTCGTCTTACCGCTCTCGATCTTACTCATATCAAGAACATCATTTAACAGTCCCAGAAGATTATGGGACGCAAGACTGATCTTATGAGTATACTCCCTTACCTTCTCAGGATCGTTGCAGTTCTTGTCTATCAGAAGATTAAAGCCCGTAATGGCATTCATAGGAGTCCTGAAGTCATGGGACATATTTGCCAAAAAGCTTGTCTTGGCCTTATTAGCTGTCTCGGCTGCCTGAAGCGCCTCCTGCAGCTGGTGATTTCTCCTGAATTCCTGAGTTCTGTCATAAAGAGCGATAGCAAGCCTCTTACCGCCGTCGTCAATGGTGCTGACGATAACGCCTCTGTAATACAGATGCTCATTGGTCTGCTTGTGCTCGAACTTAAGCTCATCCATAACGATGATCTCGCCGGTTCGCATGCTCTCCTGAATCTTGTCAGAGATCTTCACATTTTCCTTGAACCTCTCGTCCTCAAGCTGAATCTGCGACAGGACTCTGATATCCTCTTTTACCTTATCCAGCGGGATTCCTAGTGTAGCCTCAACATTGGCCGTAACAAAGTCCGGCGCATAGCTCTCTGTGTTCAGCACCGCCAAAACGTCATTATTTCTCTCAACCACGAAGTCGAAGAGCCACTCTCTGTAATGAATATCACTCTCCTTGAGCTTAAGGTCCTCCTCATTCCTTCTGTTGATCTCGTCCATCATTTCCTTTAGCTTGCTGGTCATGCTGTTCATGGAATCCGCAAGCTGGCTTATCTCATCTTCATAGGCATCGCTGTAGGACACCTCGAAATTGCCGTGCTTTACCTCATTTGCCAGCTTATTAAGCCCCGTAACACGCCTGCTTAAGTTACTTGCGAAAATGCTGGCAAAGCTGTAAGACAACAGGAACATGATCAGTGCTATCACTATCACCGTCCTCAGCATTCCAAAAACGTCAGTGGTAATGTCACTTCTGTCAATATAGTAATAAACAGTCCAGCCATTTGAGATCGTCTCAGAGGGCAAAAGAAAATATTTCTGAGTATAGCTGAACTTCTCAGCATTCTGCTCTGTGGTTCCCGCTGTGATATTCTCAAGAACCCCCTTATCAACTGCCTCGCTGCCCGTGGCCTTATGGATGATTATCTCATCATTATCGTTAAGCACATAGATACCGTTGGACAGATAGCTGGCCTGGTTCAGGATAGAGAAAAACTGATCCGTGTCTATCTTTAAGGTGATCATTCCGATAACCTGCGAAGATGTAGCCACATCAAGAAGAGTCTTGATGACATAAACGCCGCCCTCGCCGTCCACAACCCACATGGCTGAGTACTCTTTTTTACACTCTTCGTACCACGCAAGTTCCTGCGCTGTCTCAGGAATGCTGGTAAAATCACCTATATGATCCTGCTGTAGAAGCGTCGAATAGATATGAATATCAGAAATATTAGTATCGCTACTTAAGTAATACCAGATAAGAGGCTCAATCCTGTCATTAAGGGACTCCGTCAGGGCATATGGATCACGATTCACATGCTGCAGCACCTTTCTGAAATCCGTCTCATAGGAAAAGAACTTAATGACATCATTCTCATTCTTGATATTGTTCTCAATACCATAGGCTATAACATCCACATTTCCCTGCATTGCTATCTTAGTCTGCGCTATGAGGTTATTGCGCGCCACAATGTACGCATACACGCCCAGCACCACAATAGGTACCACGATCAGTATCGCGAATGTTATCCTCAGCTGAAATTTTATGCTCTTTCTGTTATTCCCGTTCATATAAGCCCCTCTATTACCACTCTTCTTCTCGGATTAACTGCGCCTCTTGGTCCATATCCTGTAATGCGGTGGCCAGGTCCTTTTTATCCAGCACCACCTGTTGAAGCTCTCGTCCAAAGGTCTGATACAATTCTCTGCTATGGGGGCCCCAGCTGTAATAAGGCGCCACCAGTCTGTTTTCCTCCAGAATATCCCTGATCGGGTCAAAGCTGTCAGGATTGCTGAACTTAACATTGGCCAGATAGGTCTGACTTCCCACTCTGTCCCTCCACAGAGCCTCCTGCCCCTCTGTCGTTGCGAGGCTTGCCACAAACGCCTTAGCCTCCTCCACGTGCTTGCCATAGCTGTTTACTGCAAAGCCGCACTCATTCCCGCCTATCATTGCCGATTCCTTATTCCTCTTATCCATAATGACGAAGATTCCCACCTCCATTTCGGGGTTGGCTTCCATCACCTGAGCGTAATCAGCTGGCTCTCCCACCATCATTGCCGCCTTGCCGGTGGCAAATTCCTCTATCGCTGCTCTTTTATCAAGAAGGAACATCTCCGGAACCAGAATCTCATGCTCCAGGAGCACTTCCCACAGGCTAAGGTCCGCATACAGCTCCTTGTAAAAAGATGCCTTGCCAAACTGCAGCCTGTCTCCAAAGGTTTTGCCATATATAGTAGTGAAATATCCGGCATTGGGGAAAATAATCGCACTGTTGGCCAGAAGTCTCTCATCCTTAAAACCGGCAGCAAGAGGCTTCATATTTTTCTCCAGCCTGAAATAATCGCAGAGCTCTATGTACTCCATGTAATCAGCAGGTTCTTTTTTCCATTCTTCCTCGAACAGCTTCTTGTTGTAGAAAAAGCACTCGTAGTTACAGGTATTGGGTACAGCGTAAACCTTACCGTCATATGTGAAGGCTTCTTTTCCTTCCTCGGAAAAAGCTGCGGTTATATCCGATACATTCATGATATTACCGCTCTTTGCATGCTTTCTGGCCATTGGCGGATCGATGCACACAATGTCGGGCGCAGCTTTACAGGCCAGCTGATCATCCATCAGGGCCTCATAATTGTTTTTTTCAAGATATAAAAAGTGAAAGGAATACTCCGGAAATTCTTCAGATAAATAGTTTTTCAGATTGGTAAGATAGCTCTCCTGATACCAGGATGCTATGCGAATTGTGATCTTCTCACCGCCGATATCGGTACTTTCGTCGGCAGTGGGTTTTCCGATAGTCTGCTCACGGGAGGTTGTATCCGAAGCAGCCTCCTGCAATGCTTCTGATGATGCATTTGGCGTACTTTCAGCAGGGTTCGCCGCCTGTCCGCAACCATTCAGCGCCCCTGCTGCTACCGCCAAGGTAGTAATCATTCCGACAAAGATATTTTTGATTCTGCTGATTTTCATAGATACCTCAACTTATCAGTCTTATATCTTCATCCCCATGTTCATATGTAAAACAAAACCGCTTATCTTAACAGGATCTTCAATAGCTCTCCCGCATAGAGGATGTGGTACTCACCCTCATCCTTATAAAACTTTTCAGCAAGGCCTTCCTCCATAAAGCCTTCCTTCTCAAGCTCCTGCCTGAAAACAGTCTTGCAGATAAGGACCTCCCCCGCTTCTTCTACATAAGGGATGCCCTCATAATAACCGATATTCATGCGCGCACCGGCCACCTTATCCTCGTCCCTTCCGGACACAAGACTAAGGTACTTCAGCGCTCCTCTGAACTCCTGCTGGTCAACAAAGCTTACGGAGAACTCTCCCGTTGTATCCAGCAGTTCCCTTGTATATCTGCTCTTTCTGACAAAGATAAAAACAAGGCGCTTGTCCCACAGATATCCTACGCCGCCCCAGGCAGCCGCAGTGATGTTAACCTTCTTGCCATCTGTACTGGTGATAATGATCTTATCGCCCACAAAGGTATATGGTCCATCTTCAATATCCGTAGGGTCAACAGGCTGAAAAACGCGCATAAAACCTCCATTTCCCGAGATCAGAAGTCTCTTATCACATCATCATCCGTGAGACCTGTGTTCTCAATTTTGGTAATAATAATATCGTAATTGAAATCATTACTTACTACAATATTAACACGGTCACCTACTTTATGTCCAAGTAATTGTTTGCCAAGAGGAGATTCTACACTGATAAGCCCCTTAAGAGAGTTCTGTCTCATGGTTGTGACAATCTTGTAGGTCTCTTCGGTGTCGTCCTCCACGATCTTGACCGTAACAGACTTGTTCATGCCAACTTCGTCCTCTCCGGCCTTATCGTCAATTACTTTTGCGGTCTTGATCATTCTCTCCAGGAATCTGATTCTGCTTTCATTCTGGTTCTTGGCCTTTTTAGCCGCATAGTACTCGAAATTCTCGGACAGATCCCCCTGAGCCCTTGCTTCCTTTACATGCTCAAGGAGCTCCTTACGAACCACGCATTTGCGGTGTTCGATCTCTGCCTCCATATCCTCAATGTCTTTTCTTGTAAGTTCGTTATGCATAGTTTACTCCTAAAAAAGACGGGGTCCGAACCCGGGCCCCGTCTCCTAATTTTTTCGAATGTAAATCTTCTATCAAGCCTTGCCAACTGATCCGAAGAGTTCCATCTTCTCCTTAACTGTAGCCTTGATAGCTTCAGCGCCGGGAGCAAGAAGCTTACGAGGATCAAATCCCTTGCCCTCGAGGTCCTTGCCTGCCTCAACGTATTTACGTGTAGCTTCAGCGAATGAAAGCTGGCACTCTGTGTTAACGTTGATCTTGGATACGCCAAGTGTGATTGCCTTCTTGATCATATCTGCAGGAATTCCTGTGCCGCCGTGAAGAACGAGAGGCATAACGCCTGTCTTCTGCTGGATAGCATCAAGAACGTCGAAACGAAGTCCCGGCCATCCCTCAGGATACTTGCCGTGGATGTTACCGATACCTGCTGCAAGCATGTCTACGCCGAGATCAGCGATTCTCTTGCACTCATCGGGATCAGCACACTCGCCCATTCCTACAACGCCGTCTTCCTCGCCGCCGATGGAACCAACCTCAGCCTCGATTGAAAGGCCAAGCTGATGAGATACGTTAACAAGCTCAGATGTCTTGGCAACGTTCTCCTCGATGTCATAATGTGAACCGTCGAACATGATGGATGTGAAACCTGCCTTGATGCACTTGTAACATCCGTCATATGTACCATGATCAAGGTGAAGAGCTACAGGAACTGTGATTCCAAGGCTCTTGTCCATAGCCTTAACCATTGCTGCTACTGTCTCAAAACCTGTCATATATTTGCCTGCGCCTTCGGAAACACCGAGGATAACAGGGGACTTAAGCTCTTCTGCTGTTAAGAGAATTGACTTTGTCCACTCCAGGTTGTTGATGTTGAACTGGCCTACTGCATAGTGGCCCTCTTTTGCTTTTACAAGCATGTCTTTTGCGGATACTAACATTTGTTTCTCTCCCTTACTTGTGTTTTTGATGGTTATAGTTATATTTCATTATATACTTGTAGTTCAGAAAAATAAACAAATTTAGTGTATTTCATTGCCTCCGAAATCAAGTTCGTTCTCAGCCCAGAATTCATCACTGGATACAGCCTCGAAACTGTTGTAACGAAGGATGGCTGCGCCTCTTGCGGGAAGTGTCAGTGTAAGAACTCCCTCCACCACAGAAAATGTTGTGTTAGTGGTGTAATATCCCGCATTATCGGTCTTCATAAGAACTGACAGCTTGGCGTTCCTCGGAATTCCAAGGGGCCATACTTCGATCTCCTTGGTCTCCATGAAATCGTTGTTGTTGATAGCCACAACCGTTGCCGCAGTCCTGTTGAATCTTCCGTAGGCAATAAAGTTATAATCTGCAAGAAGCTCTCTCACAGAGCCCGTCTTGAGCTCAGGGCAGGTCTTGTGAATGTTTATTATCTCCTTATGGAAATCAATGAGAGCCTTGTCCTCATGGCCCCAGGGATATGTTCTTCTGTTATCGGGGTCGGTGAAGCCGCATACACCAGCCTCGTCGCCGTAGTAAATAGTGGGCGCTCCCGGCCAGGTCATCTGCATAACAACAGCTTCTCTCAGCACCGACTTCTTGATGCCTGTATTGGCTGAGGCTGCCATAAGAGTCTCGGTCCTTCCCACCTTCTGACTGGTCCTTGTAAGGAATCTGGAATGGTCATGGTTGGACAGCTCATTCATAGCGCAGTACAGAGAAGAGGTTGTGAAGTTCTCACCTCCGGCATACAGCAGTGTGTCAAAAAACTGTCTCGCATTACCCACTCTGTAGGGCTGGAATTCATCACTGTGCTTCTCCATTCCTGTAAGGAACCAGCTGACAGGCTCCATAAAGGCGTCATAGTTCATGACAGTATCCCACTGATCACCCATAAGCCAGTCCTTGGCAGGTCCGTAGTGCTCTGCAAGGATCAGTGCCTCAGGATTGGCACTTAATACCTCCTGTCTGAATCGTCTCCAGAAATGATGGTTGTATTCCGCAGAATGTCCCAAATCCGCTGCGACGTCGAGTCTCCAGCCGTCTGCGTTAAATGGCGGTGACACCCATTTTCTTCCAATCTCAAGAATGTACTCCTCCAGGTCGGAGGAGCCCTCATAATTAAGCTTGGGCAGGGTATCATAGCCCCACCATCCGTCGTAATTTCCGTTGTAGGGCCAGTTGCCTCCGTTAAAGGCAAAATAGTCATGATAGGGGCTGTCCTTTGCTACAAAGGCACCCTTTTCGTACTCACCGGACTTTTCGTAGATTCTCTCTCTGTCCAGCCACTTGTTAAAGGAACCGCAGTGATTAAAGACACCATCAAGGATTACCCTGATGCCTCTTTTGTGAGCCTCTTTGACCACCTCTGCAAAGAGCATATCGCTCTCGGTGAGATTGGTCTTATCCGTCACTCTGCTGATGTATTTGCTGGCCTGGCTGTTGTCGTACTGACCCTCCGCAAGAACCTTGCCGGTATCCTTCACGATCCTGCCAAAGTGGGGATCGATGTGGTCGTAGTCCTGAATATCGTATTTATGGGATGAAGGGGATACGAACAGGGGGTTAAAATAGATAACCTCAATGCCCAGGTCCCTGAGATAATCAAGCTTATCAAGAACTCCCTGAAGATCTCCCCCATAGAAATTGCAAAAATCAAAGCTGGTGGCAGGATATGCATCCCAATCCGCGATATGATGGCTGTAGCCGCCGTTGTAGGCATACTCCCTGTCCACCACGTCATTGGAAGGATCTCCGTTACAGAACCTGTCCACAAATATCTGGTACATTACAGCACCCTTGGCCCAGTTAGGGGTTGCGAAATCAGGAAGAACCCTGAACTTCATGCTCTCCATGGGCTCATTGCAGCACCCTCTTTTATCGTAGGCAAAAAAGCTTCCGTCCTTGCCTCTGATCTCAAAATAATAGGTAAAAGGTCCTGTTCCGGTCTTGGCTCTGGTCTCGAAGTAATCAAATTCCCCCTCAGTTTCCGACAGCTTAAGGGGATGTCTTTCGTTATTCCAGATAAGCTCTATACTCTCCGCCTCGCCGCTTCCGCATCTGAAGCGCACCAGTGTAACTCTGTTTGAATCCGGTTCCGCCGGTCTTAAGTAATCCAGCGTCATGTCGTGGAAAAAAGCTTTAGTGTTCATAAAATCCTCTGTACCCCAATTTTTTCGTATAAAGCAAAAAAGACAGCGGCAAGCTGTCTTTTTAGAGAAGGTATTTCTTTCTTATGGGGTATAGCAAAAAACTATATAATGTATTGGGGGGTTACGCATATTATACTAACACCCACCTACCCATGAGTAAAGACACATACTTCACAAATTTACTAAAAACAGCTACTCGTTTTTGTAGATTTTTAACAAGGCTCAAACGTTTTCGCCCGTCAAATTGCCACTTCAACATCGGTAGTGATAGCATGACCCTCAAAAAGTGCTTCGAACTCTTCCCTTCCGATCTTCTCTTTTGCTATAAGAAGTTCGGAGCTGGCATGAAGAATATCCTCATACTGAAGGATGATCTCCTTGGCCTTGGCATAGCACTTGTCAATGATGGTCTTAACCTCCCTGTCTATCTCTCCCGCCATAAGCTCACTGTGCTTCTTGCTGTGAGATATGTCGTAGCCGATAAAAACATCTTCCTCATTTTCATCATAGTTGATCACGCCGATATTATCGGACATGCCGTACTTGGTAACCATGTTTCTGGCTTCCTGTGTGGCCTTCCTGATGTCACTGGAAGCGCCGGTGGTAATGTCTCCGAATATGATCTCCTCTGCAATACGCCCCCCGAGAGAAACCATAATATCCTGGAGCATTCTCCTTTTGGTAATGAACATCTCATCCTTCTCCGGAAGAGGCATTGTGTAACCTGCTGCCCCAAGGCCTGTAGGGATGATAGATATGGTATGAACAGGTCCCACATCGGGAAGAACATGGAAGAGGATCGCATGTCCCGTCTCGTGGTAGGCAGTGATCTTCTTCTCCTCATCGGAGATGATCCTGCTGTGCTTCTCTGTTCCTATTCCAACCTGTATAAAAGCTTTGTTGATATCGTTCTGTGTAATGAATTTCCTGTCTCCGATGGCTGCATTGATGGCCGATTCGTTCAGGAGGTTCTCAAGATCTGCTCCGGTAAATCCGGCTGTAGTCTGAGCAACCTGTTTAAGGTCAACATCCTCTGCAAGAGGCTTGTTCCTTGCGTGAACCTTGAGGATCTCTTCTCTTCCGCCAATATCCGGTCTTGAAACGGTAATCTTTCTGTCAAAACGTCCGGGACGAAGAATTGCGGGATCGAGAATATCCACTCTGTTGGTGGCTGCCATGACGATGATTCCCTCATTTACGCCAAAGCCGTCCATCTCAACAAGCATCTGGTTCAGGGTCTGCTCCCTCTCGTCGTGTCCGCCGCCCATTCCGGTTCCTCTCCTTCTGGCAACGGCGTCGATCTCATCGATAAACACGATACAGGGTGCATTCTTCTTGGCATCGGCAAAAAGGTCTCTTACTCTTGAAGCACCTACGCCCACGAACATCTCTACGAAATCGGAGCCGGAGATGCTAAAGAAGGGAACTCCCGCTTCACCGGCAACTGCCCTTGCAAGCAGTGTCTTACCTGTTCCGGGAGCGCCTTCCATCAGAACTCCCTTGGGAATTCTTGCTCCCACCTGGGTAAATTTGCCGGGGTCCTTCAGGAATTCAATTATCTCCGCAAGTTGTTCCTTCTCTTCCTTAAGACCTGCCACGTCATTTAGCTTGACCTTGTTCTCCTCACCGGTGGACATCTTGGCTCTGCTCTTGCCGAAGTTCATCATCTTGCTGTTGCCGGAATTGCCCGCCTGTATATTGGTCATCAGATTAAATATGAAGACCATCAGCACAAGTCCCACTATTATGGGAATTATGCCGTTAATCAGTACGTTCTCTGTAGGTATGTCCTTAACTTCAACGGTGACATTGTTGCTTGTCAGGAACTCCTCCAGCGATACCACATCTGTGGTATAAAAGGTCACATCATCTTTTCCCTCGGTGAAGCTGACTTTCACAGAGCCTGTAGGCGTCTCAGCATTTGGCATGATCACAACATATTTGACTCTCCCTGCTGTGACATCACTCTCCAATAAGGCTCTGGAATATGTGGTACTGCCTCCTGCCATAAGACTTGAGCCATATTCCAGTATTACCACAAATACCAGCATGATCAGTGCAAAAATAAAGATGGGACTAAAATTTCTTGAACGATTCAACTTCTTTCCCCCCAAAGTTTAATTGAATTCGACTACTCCTATATATGGAAGATTTCTGTATCTCTGGTCATAATCAAGACCATAACCCACAACGAATTCATCAGGTATCTCAAAACCTGTGTAGTCTACCTTAACGTCAGTAACTCTTCTCTCAGGCTTATCAAGCATTGTGCAGAGCTTGATGCTTGCAGGTCCTCTGTCTCCCAGCATCTTGATAAGGTATGACAGTGTTCTTCCTGAGTCTACGATATCCTCAACTATAATAACATCCCTGTCCTTCAAAGGCTCGTCAAGGTCCTTAACGATCTTGACCACTCCGCTGGATTTGGTTGAGCTGCCGTAGCTTGATGCGGACATGAAGTCCATTGTTACAGGAACAGTGATTCTCTTGGCAAGCTCGCACATAAAGAATACACCACCCTTAAGTACGCATACGAGATGAACTGTCTTACCTGCATAATCTCTGCTGATCATCTCTCCAAGTTCACTGATTCTCTTGTCAACCTCTTCCTCTGTAAGTAGAATTCGAACTGATTCAGCCATTGTTATTTCCTCCATTGATTATATTTATAGCCAAAATTTTTTTGGTGTTTGAGCTGACCTTGTATTTGCTGCCGTAGCGGTAACCCGGAACCCAGATGATGCTGTTTCCCTCCGCCAGGATCGGCAAACTGTCTCTCACAGCTGCCGGAATCTTCTCATCCGTCATGTATTTGGACAATTTCTTACTGTAAAAAGCATCGCCTTTATCGAGAATTATCTCATCCTCAGGCTCTCTTGTCCTAAAGACAGCTGTTTGTATTCTATCATAATCAAACCACTTCGTATATGAAGCAGTAGGATATGGTGTCTTGCCATTGTACTCTAAAATTTCAATTTCCGCTACACCCAATCCCGGCAAATTTATGTTAATTTTTTGACTATTTTTATCTTTTAAAAGCGATAGCACGTCAAAACGGGTTTCCACGGATGTTTCACTTTTTTCGCGCTTCCCGGTATTTTGAACAAACATCCTGAATTCATTATAGTTTCTTTCTGCCAGAATGTCATAGGGAAGATTCAAACACCCTCCTCCGTCTGTTGTATCCGTAAGCTCAAGAACCGCTTCCACATGGGCTCTTGTAATGTCCTTCCTGGCAGTGACCAGCGCTTCAAAGCACATAAGTATCAGGTACTCTCTGATGATACCGGGCTGAAGGCCAAACTCTGTCACATTAAATGACACCACTTTGCCCCCCGTAATGGTAACGATTCGGGAAAAAAGCTCGCTTGCCTGCCCTCTGATATACTCATCTGCCCTGGCAAAATCCGTAGCCGCACGGGATAAATGCTCCGCGCCCTCATCATTGATATTTTTTATCAGATATGGCATCACCTCATTGCGGATCTTGTTTCTGGTGTGAATGTTCTCGGCATTGGTACTGTCGGTGCAGTAACTTATGCCCTTTTCCTGAAGATATTCCTCAATCTCTCTTCTGGTGACGCACAGTAGCGGCCTTATCACGTTGTCGCGAACGGGTCTTATGGCGCCGGCTCCTCTTAGACCCGAGCCCCGAAGGAGATTCATCAGCAGAGTCTCCGCCACATCGTCCTCATGGTGAGCAACGGCGATTACTGCCTTTTTCCCTTCTCCGGCAAGGTCTGTTACCGCCTTATTGAAGGCTTCATATCTTACCTTGCGGCCTGCCTCCTCCTCTGTCATGTTCCATTTCTTAGACAGCGATGGAATATCTTCCTGAACCGAGATGAAGCGGATCCCCCGCTCCTTGCAGTAATTCCCGGCAAAGGCCTCGTCCTCTGCCGCCTCCTGCCTGATACCGTGGTTGATATGAACTGCCACGGGCTCTACTCCAAGAAGTCTTCTAAGCTCATACAGAACCGTCATCAGGGCCGTTGAGTCTGCTCCGCCGGAAAAGCCCACCACTACAGCGTCTGCCTGTTCCAGCATCCGCTCTTTCTTTATGAAGTTATAAACTTTGTTCTCAAATCCGTTCATTCTCTTTTGCGGCGGGACGTGCCTCATTCAAAAAACTAAGCGCAGACAGATACGTCCCCGTACATTGTCTGCGCTATGATTTGTAATATCAGTTGCCGGTGTTCTTGAAGATAATCTCACCGGGATAGACTAATCCAAGTTTTTCCTTAGCTGTGTCCTCTATGTATTTACGTGTGTGCGTGTATCTCTCGAACTCGGCGATATCCTCGCTCCTGGCCTGCTCTTCCTCGATCTGCTGCTGAAGAAGTGCTTCCTTCTCCTGAAGTTCATTGGCCTTCTGCTTAAGACCGTATCCCTTGATGGATACTGCAACTACCAGGAAAAGAACTACTGTTGTGGTCAGGATGATGCCTGCCTTATTCTGAAAGCCACGCCTCTTATAACGTGCTCTGCGTGCCATTTTGTACCCCACAATATATAGATTTTCTCATAAAACCTCTAAATACATTGTAATACGCTATATTGACCACGTCAAATATACTTATAAAGATTAGTCACGTCCTCTTTGTGTATTGTCTCCTGAACATCCAGGACTTCCACGCTAACATCCTTGTTGCCAAAGCCGATGGTGATCTTATCTCCCACCTTAACCTCGGCAGAAGCCTTGGCGGGGCGGCCGTTGATGGTGACACGTCCTGCATCGCAGGCTTCGTTGGCCACGGTGCGTCTCTTGATAAGTCTTGTTACCTTTAAATATTTGTCTAATCTCATGTTGCTGTAATTCTCCATTCTGTCTGTAAATATTTGTGCCGGGGCACATTAATAAGGCTATTCGCCGCCGGAAGCGGTGCTTGCTGCATCGTCGGCGCCATCGCTGTCTCCTGCGCCTGTGCCTCCGGAGCCGGCACCCTCCGAGCCGCCGGTATCCTTGGTGCCTCCGTTCGAAGCTTCGCCCCCGGAGTCACCCCCGGAGCCATCGGAGCCGGCGCCCGTGCCGGTGCTCTCGCCCGATGCAGCTTCGCCATAGCCGCTTCTTCCGGTTCCGCTATCGCCGGAGGCTGCGCCTCCCGCATCCTCTGAGGAAGCGGAGCTGGCAGCGCTGCTGCCCTCAGAGGAACCCTCGGAGGAGCCCTCCGAGCTCTTTCCCTCGGACGGATCATCCGTTTTGATCTTCACAAGCTCAGGGAATCTGTAGGTGTCGTTCTCTTCCTCGGCATCTATGTTAACCCTGTAGCTCTTGGTCTGATAACCCTCTTTTTTAAGAATGATCTCGTGATTTCCGCACACCTTGTTAAAGCTGGTGGGGATTATCCCGATATAATTGCCGTCCAGATACAGCTCTGCGCCGTAGGGCTCATCCACATATACCTTGTAGCCCTCGATAAGATCTCCGTCCTTTTTCTTTTTCTTCCTGTCGGAGTCATTGGCGCTGACATCCTTAGAGGATGCGCTGCTGGCGGCGCTGGAAGCCTTCTTGGCTGAACTTCCGTTGTCTTTACTCTTTTTCTCCGAAGACTTGTCCGTCTTGGATTTGTACTTGGAAGCATCTTCGGAATCATCCTCGTCGGAACTTGCATCCGAAGCCGCAGCATCTTTTTCCAGTTCTATCTGAATGACCGACTTAGGTGTTCCCACCTTGAGATACTTGGTCTGAGTCTCGTATCCGTCAGCCATTACCTTAAGATTATGATATCCGTACTGAATGGTCACAGGGGTGCCCGTCAGAACCTTTTTGCCATCAACGAAGACCTCTGCCTCCTCAGGCTTGATCTCGAAGGTCACAAGGCCTTCCTTGGGCCTCGATATAACAACATTGCCCGTATCAACCACAGTCTCCTGATTCCTGGAAATACTGACATTCTGCTGATAATTGGCCCCGTTACCCAGGATCTGCAGCTTGTAATCACCCTCCGGCGCACTCAGCAGCATGTTGGGCGAGATCTTGTGAATAACCTCGTTGTCCAGCTCGATCCAGGCTCCCACCAGACTCCTGTCCTCCACCGTATCAGAGGAAAGGCTCACATAGCCGTGACCGCCGGTGACGATGACGCTGTAGACATCTTTGCCGATGCCCCTTGCAGTGATCGTATCCGTTGAAAGAACATCCTCAGGCAGCGCCAGATCTCCGTCTGCCATGACCAGAGTCCTCACATCAAGCTTGTACACATCCTTCTTGATCTTGGCTGTGCCATCACCCCTGGACAGCTCATGATCTCTGGTGTTCTCAATGGTCCAAACCTTGTCAGACATGTTCAGCGTCGTGATCTTCTTGGTGCTCTTAAGGAAAGTCACATCCACCACTTCCCCGATATTAAGAAGCGCCGGAGACAACGGCCCGCCGTATTTATCGTACATCATGCTGGTGTTGTCATAGTTCAAAGTATAGGTTCTTCCCGTGGAATGGTTCCTGAACCTGATGGTCCGCCCCTCCAGGTCAATATCCCTGATGGCCGCTGTGTCTGCGGAGTCGTACTTACCCACCAGCGAAATGTTCACTTTCTCACTACTCTGAGCGCTGACAGCCTCGCTGCCTATTCCTGACAAAACAAAGGCAGCCATCAGAATCAAAGCCGTTATCGTCCTTTCGATCTTACCGCTCTTTCTCATAATTACCCCTCATAGTGCAGCTTATGCGTCGCTGCCCGCCTCTTCTGCGGCCTTGGCAAAGCGTTCCAGTTCACCCATCAGATACTCTTTTGTATTGTGGGCGGGCTCATCGATGACGTCCGAAAGCATGGCTTCAAGGATGCTTCCCATCTTTTTACCCGGTGCTACCCCCGCCCGGATAAGATCGCCTCCGTTAACCGCAAGACTCTTTAGGTTCACACACTGATCCTTCTGCAAAACATCCCTGTAGACTTCTCCGGTCTTCTCAATGAGAGCCAGATTGTCCTCCCGGGCATATTCGCTCTGGGCCATGGTGTCCGCATATCTTACCTTGAGAAGTAGCTCTACCTCCTCTACTCCGATGCGGTTCATGGCTCGTCTTACATATTTTTCCTCGGCAGGAAACCTGTCGTCGTGGTGAAGCACCAGCTTGCAGACAAGCTCCATGGTATCCCTGTCGAATTTAAGTCTTTTGAAAATATCTCTTGCCATCTTGGCGCCATATTCGGCGTGATGATAAAAATGGCTGATTTCCTTGTCATCTACAGTCGCTGTCTCCGGTTTGCCCAGATCGTGAAGCAGCATTGTGAGCCTCAGCACCTTATCCTCAGGTACATACAGAAGACTCTGGATTATGTGCTCTCCCACGTTATACATGTGGTGCGGATTGTTCTGCTCCGTGGCCATACACCTGTCAAACTCAGGAAGTATCACCGCTGTAACACCCATCTCGTAGGCATCTCTGATCCTGTCCGGATGGGGAGAAGTAAGGAGCTTAACCAGCTCAACCTGTATTCTCTCAGCACTGATCTTCTCAAGTGTCGGCGCCAGCTCCCTGATGGCCTGCCTTGTCTTATCCTCAATCGAATAATCCAGCTGCGCAGAGAATCTCACCGCCCTCATGATACGAAGGGCATCCTCGGAAAAACGTTCCATGGGGTCACCGACGCATCTGATAACCCTGCTGTTTAGATCCTCAATTCCGCCAAACCTGTCGATCAGTCCCTCTTCCTCGTTGTAGGCCATGGCGTTGATGGTAAAATCTCGTCTCTTCATGTCCTCAGTGAGGTTCTTGGTAAAAGTGACCTCGCTGGGGTGCCTGCTGTCCTCATATTTACCGTCGATCCTGTAGGTGGTTACCTCATATCCTTCCTTGTCCATCATTACAGTGACGGTTCCGTGCTCAATTCCTGTATCTATTGTTCTTCTGAAAAGCTTCTTGATATCCTCCGGCAGTGCATTGGTGGTGATGTCCCAGTCTCCCGGCTCTCTTCCCAGCAGTGCATCTCTAACACAGCCTCCCACGATGTAGGCCTCGAAACCTGCCTCGTGGATGGTGTCAAGAATTTTTTTCGCATTTTTCGGCATATTAATCTTCATATCTTAATAATATCCTACACCCATCACCGACGCAACTGTAGCGTTGGTATAGAGTCCGAGCGGAAAGGGGCAGGCGGGGAGGAGGAATTACGAGGAAAAGCGCCGTAAAAATACTTGTTTTCGTGATGATTTCCCCCGGAAGTCCCAAGCCCCGGAAGCCGTCAAAATCCCTCCCACCGCGGACATCCCATGAATGACGGCAATCTCCCGCACTTTTTTTCGAGGGTTTTCTATGGTAAAATATATGAAATAAAGAGGATTTTGTAATGAAATTTAGGAGCATCCAAAAAACAGGCATAGCTTTCTTCTTCCTCGCACTATTGTTTACGGGGTTCTTTTTTCTTGGCTACAACGACCGCATCACCAAATCCACCCCCAACTTTCTCCAGCTCACCGAAGGCTTCACCATCACCAAAGCAGACCACTCCACCACCACCGCTCCCCTCACCTCTTCCGGCGTAGGCATCATCGACGAGGGCGAGACCGTGTCTCTTTCCCGCACCCTGGAGGAATTCGGCTTCGAGCATCCCTGTATCTCCTATCATTCCATCAGAGCAATCGTTAATATTTACTTAGATGACAAGCTGATCTACACCTTCGGCCAGAACTACTACGACACCAACACCACCGTTCCCAACAAGATCAATGTAGTTCCCCTTGGAGAGGACTACGCTGGCAAAGAACTTAGAATAGAGCTGACCGGCACCATGCGCGGAAGCTTTTCCGGACTTTCTCCCCTTCAAGTGGGTACAAGAGCAGACCTGATGACGCACAGATCCCTTCATTTCAGAGCCAGCTTTTTTACCGGAATATTCCTGTTTACTCTTGGACTTATACTGCTGATACTGTCGCCTTATCTTTTTATCTATCACAATCATGACATAAGGCTTCTGTTCTCAGGGCTTATCTCGCTGACCCTGGGCACCTATATGCTGTGCTACTACCTTATCATTGACGGCCTTGTGGGTAACCCTGTACTTAACACCATCTTGGAGTACGGCTCCCTCTACAACATTCCCACGGCCTTCATGGGGTATCTTATGTCCGTATACACGGGTAAAGCCAAAAAGATCTTCACCGGCCTTTTCATCACTGATGTATGCCTGTTCCTGTTTTCCGTTGCGCTCCACTTTCTTCATATCAGAAGATTCACGTCCTACACCGTTTTTCTGCACAGCATTTCCCTGTCCGAGTGCGTTCTGGTAGTGGTACTCATAATCTATTTCTACGTGACGACCAGACAGGAAGCGAAGCAAAAGAACATGAGCTCCGACAATATTTTCCTTGTGGGCATCATTCTTTTTGCCCTGTGCGCTTTTTATGACATTGTAAAATACAACTATCTGGTGTTCTTTAGTAGCAGCGGCGAAGCCTACGCAGAACTTAACGGAACCACTGTGGGGTCCCTGATTCTGGTATCCTGCCTGCTGGTAAGTTATCTCTTTTTCAACGTATTTAGTACCAACTACGATTCTCTTCAGAGCAGGATCGCCAATCTGGCCTACACGGACCCCTTAACGGGACTGGCCAACAGAGCCCGCTGCGAGCAGATGATGAGCATGCTCTCGGAGGAAAAGGGCGCCTATGCCATAATCAGCCTTGACCTTAATAAGCTCAAGCAGGTCAACGACACACTGGGGCATCACGAGGGCGACCGCCTTATCACCGGCTTTGCCACCATTCTCTCGGACTGCTTCTGGGATGCCAACCTGATAGGCAGAATGGGCGGCGACGAGTTCATTGTAGTGATGATAGAGGACAGAGCCCTCAACCTGACCAAGCGTATCCATGAGCTCTACTTCCTCATCAACGAGTGGAATCACAAAGAAACCAAATTCAGCTACAGCGCTTCCTACGGCTATGCCTACAGCTACGAAGTTCCTCACGGCTCTGCCCAGGAGGTTTATATGCTGGCGGACAACCGCATGTATGAGATGAAGCGGGAACACCAGAGTAAAACGGAGGTGACTGCACATGCGTAAGACTATATCCTTCGTTACCATATCTCTGGTCATAATCTCGGTTATAATCCTGCTCCTTCAGATGCTTTTTAAGTTCACACCCCAATACCCGATCATGACACTCAAAAAGGGCTGGACCGTAACCTACCACAACGAGCAGTACATAAATACTAATCTGGAAAAAATGAGTTCCAAGGTAGGAGCTGCCCTGGGAAGAGGCGACAATCTGACTCTCACCTATGCGGTTCCTATAAGCTCTCCTGACGTTCCTTTCCCATACCTTTTGTTCAAGACACAGTACATGGCCTATGAAGTCTATCTCGACGACGAACTCATTGCCAGTGAGGATATGTCAGCCACGATTGACAACCATTTTGTGGGCAAGGGCTATAACAAGATCGCACTCCCCCTTGATTTTCAGAACAAGACTCTTTCAATCAGGCTATTTGTGGTGGAAAACAACACCTCCGCAGATATGGTAAGCCCCATGATAGGTAACTTCGACGACCTGTACAGATATCAGCTAAGCAGCGTTTACATTCCGCTCTTTACCGGTGTTTTCCTGATCATCTTCGGTCAGGTCTTCCTGTCCATATCGTTGCTCTTTTATATGAAATCCTCCGGCGTATCCACTCAGGTCATCTGTTCCCTGATGAATATGCTGATCGGCGTGTGGATAATCAGCTCCTATGAATGCACGGAGATTCTGATCACCAACTCCTTCAGTACCTTCGCAGAGCATGTGGCGGAGTACCTGCTGGTACCCTTTATTTACCTGCTTATCCTGGATCTTCATAAGCGCTACAACAACAGGGTCGTTACCGTTCTGGGCATAGCTTCGATGTCATTTTCAACACTGTTCATCGTGCTCCATGTCCTGAACATCGTCCATATTCACCATTTCCAGGTTCCGTACCTGACTCTGTCGGCAATAAGCATTATCATTATTGCCGGCTATGAGATCACGGACCTTCGAAGGAAAATCAAGAATGCCACCACCAGAACGCTGATGGCAGGAGTCTGCGTGCTGTCTGCAATGTTCGTGGTATACGCAGTTGTAACTGCCCTTCATCTGTACACTGATTACAGGCAGAGTCCTGTCCTTGTAGCACTGCCGCTGGGAGCCATGTTTTTTGCCATCGTTCAGCTCCTTAACTACTTCATCTTCATGACACATGCCTTCTCCCAGAAAAGAGCGTATGCGTCGCTGCGACAGATTGCCTACGCCGACAATCTTACGGGCCTTCCAAACAGAGCCAGCTGCGACAAAAAGTTCCTTGAGCTCAATAATACAGACAGAGACTACTGCATCTTAAGCCTCGACCTCAACGGCCTTAAGGAAGTTAACGACAACGCAGGCCACCCCGCAGGAGACAGGCTCCTTAAATCCTTTGCGGAAGCCCTGTCCGAGACTTTCTCCGAGCTTGGTTTTTGCTGCAGGATAGGCGGCGACGAGTTCCTTGTTCTTCTTGAGGGCATTGACAGAAAGAGTCTGGATAATCGGATCAAGCTTCTTATCAGCAAGCTTGAAGATCTGGACGAAAAGGATCCTGAGGTTAATCACAGCGTATCCTACGGCTACGCCTTCAGCACCGAGGCCGAGGAAAGGGATACCCACACCGTCTTCATTCTGGCGGATAAAAGAATGTATGATTTTAAGAGGAAGTACTATTCCCACATGATGACAAGAGAATGATTAATAACAGAAAAGACCGGGAGGAACCGGTCTTTTCATTAGAGGTTTTTATAAAGGAAATACGTTATGGCGAACGTAAATCGGCATTGTAAATGTCAGCTGCCGGCCCTTAGCGATTGAGCTCGCTTACCGGTCCCACTGACTTGTGGTTTGCAATGATGCCGTCAATCTCACGAAGGTCACTGGCGGGAAGGTCTCCCGGTATAGTGTTCTTGACGCTGGAGGTGGCATTTCCGTAGGAAAGCGCCTTTTTCACATCATTGTACTTAAGGATTCCGTAGAGAACGCCGGATACATAGGCATCTCCGGAACCTATTCTGTCTATAACATCAATATCTGTATATGGCTTTTCCGTTACAAATTCATCCGCTGTTGCATCGTAGATAGTAGAGGTGAAGTTATGCTTCCTGGGGCTTATTACTTCTCTCTGGGTGGTGCATACTATTTTCACCGGATAATCTCTGGTGTAGCTCTTCATGATCTCGGATAGCTCGCCCTCTTTCTGCATCATTCGTCTTGAAGTCTCCTCTGATACAAAAAGAATATCCACATAGGGAAGAATGTTATTAATGGCTGCCCTTGCCTCCTCTTCGCTCCAGAGATTGGCTCTGTAGTTGCAGTCAAAGGATACCATTGCGCCGCCTTTTTTGAAGCGCCTTATCATCTCTGTAACAACCTCGCAGGTGTTCTTATTAAGGGCCAGTGAAATGCCGCTGGTGTGGAACATCCTTGTGGAGGTGTACACATCCTCCGGTATCTCATCCAGTGAAATTCTGGTGATGGAGGAATTCATCCTGTCATAAACAATGGATGGCTTACGGGGAGCTGCGCCGTTCTCGTAATAGTAAATACCAAGTCTTGCCTCCGGCGACTCATCGTAGATAAGGTAATCGTCGGATACTCCCTCGAAACGGATCCTGTTTTTGATAAAAGTTCCCAGTGCATTCTGGGGAAGTCTTGAGATAACTCCGGTACGAAGTCCAAGAAGAGCAACGCCTGAAGCCACGTTCAGCTCTGACCCTCCTGCCCTCTTGTCGAACACATCGCCTCTTGTCATGCGCTCGTAGTTCGGGGGTGAGAGACGCAGCATTATCTCTCCAAATGTTAATAGATCAAATCTGCCGTCTCCCATGAGCCCTCCTCTTACGTAACCAACCATCAATATCCGCTCTTTAAGCAAAATTTGTAAGACAATCATAATGAAAAAGAAATTCCAATGTAAGTGCTTACATAAAACAGAATGTTGAAAATAATGAAGTCGTTATAGTTCCTCATGTAATCCGCTATTGAAGTATGTTTGCCCGACCTATACAATGATTTCTGAGGGGAAACTAAGTATTGGAGGAGAAATAATGCTGGAAGACATCTTACTGAAACAAAAAAGTCTCTTTGAAACCGGCCTGCAGACCGTTCTTCGCGGTCAGGAAAACAGGTACAGATCGGTTTCTATCCAAAACGGCAACCTGATCGGTAACTCCAGATCCGAGGAACGTGGCATCTGCTCAAGAGTGTATCTTGGCGGAGCCTACGGCTTTGCTTCAACTGCAGAGTACTCTGAGGAAGCTGCTGCAAGGACCATCAAGGCTGCCACAGAAAATGCCAGATATCTTGGCAAATACAACACTCAGAAAAAGGAACCCTATCCTTCACTGGGAAGTTCCTATGTAACTTCACCCAGAATGATAATCGACTTTGAGCAGAAAAGAATCGTAGAGCTCTGCAAGGAAATCGACGCCCACATCGAGAAGACCTATCCCGATCTTCTCTCAAGGAGCGTTTCCTATAACGAAATGACAATGGAAAAGATAATTGTGACCTCTGATGCAGCGGACGGACATGTGGCTTATCCAAGATGCGGTCTGTATGTAAAGATGAGCAAAAAATCTGCAGACGGCCAGCCCATCGAGCTCTCCGATGCCATTGGTGGCTTCGGTCATATGGAAGAACACTTTGCGGATCTTTCTCCCTTGTATGAAAAGATCGAGAAGCTCCACAAGCAGCTCTGCGACAAGGCTGAAGGGGTATACGCTGAGGCGGGAGTTAAGACCGTTATTCTTCATCCCGACGTGGCAGGCATGATCGCCCACGAAGCCATCGGCCACACCGTTGAAGCTGACCTTGTTCTTGGGGGCTCCGTTGCAAACGGCCGCATTGGGGAGCAGGTTGCATCAGACCTTGTCAGCATCGTTGACTACGCCCATACCTTCCGGGACGGACAGGCTCCGCTTCCCGTATATCTTGACGACGAAGGTGTTGTTGCCAAGGACGCCGTGCTTATAGAAAACGGAATCCTTAAGGGCTACATGCACGACAGGGAGAGCGCAGACCGCTTTGGCGCTGAGCCCTGCGGCAACTCAAGAGGCTATATTTTCTCAGACGAGCCTCTTATCAGAATGAGAAACACCACTGTACTTCCGGGAAAAGATACCCTGGAAGACATGATAGCTTCCGTAGACGACGGCTATTATCTTATCAGCACCAACAACGGCCAGGCAGATCTCACCGGCGAATTCATGTTCGGAATCACCAGCGGCTATGAGATCAAGAACGGCAAGCTTGGCAGGGCAATCCTTGATACCACCGTTTCAGGCGTAGCTTTCGACCTTCTTAAGACTGTTGATATGGTTTCGGATACCGTAACCTGGTGCCCTCTTGGATACTGCGGCAAGAAGCAGATGATGCCAGTTTCCATGGGCGGTCCCGCCATCAGATGCAAGATTTCCATAGGAGGTAGATAAATGGCTGACTTACAGAAGATCTCAGAGATCATTACAGAACATATTAAGACTAAGGGCGATCTGAAGGCAGATTTTACCATCACTGAATCTACCCAGCGCGAGATCAGCATGAAGGACGGGAAGTTCACTCTTTTCAGAACCCTTTTTGACAACGACCTCAGTATCATGGTCATCAAGGACCACAAAAGAGGTACCAAATACATCAACACCTTTGAAAAAGAGGCTGTTGAGGCCGCAATAGATGAGGCCCTTTCCTCCGCAGAGGCCAGTGATCCCGATGAGTGCTTCGACATCGCTCCCGGTCTTGAACCGGAGAACTTCAGCAACAAGGCCCTTGTTCCGGACATTGATAAACTGATGGAGCGCTGTCTTGAGCTGTCAGAGGACATCGCCAGGGATCACAAGAAGATCAAGGTCATGGAGATGTTTGCCAAGTACACCCGGGGCCACTCACTTTTTATCAATACCAACGGAACCCGCGATGATTCGGAATACGGTTTTTACCAGATCGTTATGGAATTTGCCGGCAACGACGGCCAGAACTCCACCGGTATCAATGTGTCCTGGGTTAACTTCGACAACCTTGATAAGAAGCTGATCGAGCTTGGCAGCATTGAAAAAGATCTGACAGATGCCGAGAACTCCCTTGATCCAATAAATATCAGCGACAAGTTTGAGGGCGATGTGCTCTTTACACCGGCCTGTGCATATCAGGTTCTATCCTATGTGATGGGCAATACCGTTATGGACAATGCCCTGGTTAACAAGACTAGCAAATGGCTTGATAAGATCGGTGAGCAGGTGGCTTCTCCTCTTCTTACGATCAGGGCGAATCCCTGGGATGAGAGGATCATCTGCCACGAGGTTCACACCCTGGACGGCTTCAGGTCAGAGAACTACGATGTCATCGAAAAAGGTGTGTTAAAGAGCTTTGCAGCAAGTCTCTATGCCTCCAATAAGTGTGGTGTGGAACGTGCTCTCAATACCGGTATGGACGCAGTGGTTGATCCCGGAGATACTCCTTACGAAGACATGGTTAAGGGCATCAAAAAAGGCCTTATCGTAGGCTCCATTTCCTGCGGAATGCCCGGCGCCACCGGCGAACTCTCCGGTGTGGCCAAGAATGCCTTCTATGTTGAGGATGGCAAGATCAAGGGCGCTGTCATGGAGACCATGATCAGCACTAACCTTTTTGACATGCTGTTTAATATCAAGGCTATTTCCAAGGAACTTCTTTGTAACGGAAGTATGGTTATGCCATATATCCTGGCCGGGGGAGTGACGATCTCAGGAAATTAATCCGAGGGACGGTTGTGAGTCAATGGGGACGGTTCTTGCTGACTCGCTTCGTGAGTCAGCAAGAACCGTCCCCATTGACTCGCAACCGTCCCCTTGTCATCCCCCTGTCATCTAATACCTTGACAATAATCATAAATCCGAATAGAATCTTTTTTAAATATAAATAAAGACGTTGAAGAGGAATAGTAGCTGCGTAAGCTTCACAGAGAGAGGGCCGCTTGGTGGAAGGCTCTTAGGATGAAACAGTGAACCTGCCTTGGAGTCCTGTATGAAGGTCATATTTATTTGGAAATGGCATAAATACAGCGTTTCCCGCGTTAAGGGGCAGTTGAGAGAGATTCGCTTATGCTTTTTTAAGCGGATTTAAAAAGGGTGGTACCGCCGATGAACTTCGGTCCCTGATTTGGGATCAAAGAGCATCGGCTTTTTTGATTCCTTTAAAACAAATCAAAAAGGAGAAAAAGAAAATGGCAGACAACAAGAAACTCGTATCTGAGATCACCTCCATGGATGAGGATTTCACCCAATGGTACACAGACGTATGTATCAAGGCTGATCTCGTAAGCTATTCAAACATCAAGGGCTGCATGGTTATCAAGCCTGCAGGCTACGCTATCTGGGAGCTCATCCAGAAGCACCTGGATGCAAGATTCAAGGAGTCAGGCGTACAGAACGCTTACCTTCCTATGTTCATTCCCGAGTCACTTCTTCAGAAGGAGAAGGACCACGTAGAGGGCTTTGCACCTGAGGTTGCCTGGGTTACCCACGGCGGTCTCGAGGAGCTTTCCGAGAGATACTGCGTACGTCCTACTTCAGAGACTCTTTTCTGCGATTATTATAAGGGAGAGATCCACTCCTACAAGGATCTTCCTCAGGTTCTGAACCAGTGGTGCTCAGTAGTTCGTTGGGAAAAAGAGACAAGACCTTTCCTTAGAAGCCGCGAATTCCTGTGGCAGGAAGGTCACACAGCTCACGCAACCTTCGAAGAGGCTGAGGAGCGCACACAGCAGATGCTTGAAGTATATGCTGATTTCTTCGAGAACGACATGGCTATTCCTGTTATCAGAGGCCAGAAGACAGATAAAGAGAAGTTCGCAGGTGCTGAGGCTACTTACACAGTAGAGGCCCTTATGCACGATGGAAGAGCTCTTCAGAGCGCAACCAGCCACAACTTCGGCGATGGCTTTGCCAAGGCCTTCGGTATCCAGTATGCCGGCAAGGACAACCAGCTTCACTATGTAAATCAGACCTCCTGGGGCCTTACAACCCGTTCAATCGGTGCTATGATCATGGTTCATGGCGACAATTCAGGTCTCGTTGTACCTCCTAAGATTGCACCTGTTCAGGTTGTTGTTATTCCTATCCAGCAGAAGAAGGAAGGTGTTCTTGATGCAGCATATGATATCGCTAAGAGCCTTTCAGCCTTCAGAGTAAAGACAGACGATTCAGACAGGACTCCCGGCTTCAAGTTCGCCGAGCACGAGATGAGAGGCATTCCTGTTCGTGTTGAGATCGGACCTAAGGATCTTGAGGCAGGCAAGTGCGTACTTGTTCGTCGTGACACAAGAGAAAAGATCGAATGTGCTATTTCAGAGGTTCCTGCTAAGGTTGGAGAGCTTCTTGATACAATCCAGAAGGATATGTTTGCAAGAGCAAAGGCACACCTTGAGGCACACACCTTCGCAGCTAAGAACAAAGAGGAGTTCGCAGAGGCCTTCAAGGAGACCAATGGTTTCGTAAAGGCTATGTGGTGCGGATGCCGCGAATGCGAAGACAAGATCAAAGAAGAATACAACGTAACCAGCCGTTGCATACCTTTCGAGCAGGAGCAGATTTCCGACACCTGCGTAGTATGTGGCAAGCCCGCCACCAAGATGGTCTACTGGGGCAGAGCTTATTAATTCATCCCTGACGGAAAAATTGAACGGGAGGAGGAAATGACTTCCGGCGGTAAAAATTTTGCCACCGTAAGCCATTTCCTCCTCCCTTTTCAATTCTCCCTGTCTATAGAATAAATTAATACTTGGGGAAACTTCATTCTTTTGAACATTTCGCAAAAGCCTGACTACAGCATACGAACTACTCATGGAACTTGCTTCTAATATGCATTTCACAGTCTAAGCCGAACAGATTATGGCTGTTAGGTTGCATAAGTGCATATGAAGAGTGTCAAATGTAAGACGTTTAGTATGCATGAAGTGGTTGTTAAGAGTCTTGAGAAAGATGAAAAAGCATACGAAAGAGACTGATAATGAAGCTTTCATATGCACAAGAATGCAAAATGATATAGATATTAGGGATTATACTCATCTAAAGGCATATTAAGAACCTCTATTTGATTACTTTCATATGTCTTGAGCAAGCCCTGCTGTTCCTGGTAACTCGCTTTATTTCCATTTTTACCTCCCAACTCGCATCATACCAATATTTCTACCATGATACCACTTCAAACCACAGTAAAAAAGAGGCTTTTCACGAATTACTATCGTAAAAAGCCTCATAAAATCCTTTATTTTCCTGTAACCCTTTCGGAATAAACTCTATTTGGAATCACAATTTCTAGTTGGTTATTGTAAAGGTCTTGCTGGCGGTTGCCGGTGTTCC
Organism: Butyrivibrio sp. DSM 10294; assembly: GCF_028539135.1. Taxonomy (NCBI): domain Bacteria; kingdom Bacillati; phylum Bacillota; class Clostridia; order Lachnospirales; family Lachnospiraceae; genus Butyrivibrio; species Butyrivibrio sp. DSM 10294. The sequence continues at coordinate 71,807 of NZ_JANSWL010000049.1, forward strand.
TTTGCCGGCAAGGTCTTTGGCAGTAACTGTCACCGTAAAGGTGTTGTTCGCAGGGTTCTCGTCAGGAACATATTTCTTGGAGACGGTAATCTTGCCGCTCTTGTAGGTGAGGCATTTTTGCAACTCAGGATTCTCCGAGGTTATTGTCACGCTCACCTTGGTATTGGCGGGCTTGTATTCTTCGCCTGCGATCACGGACTTGCAGGTGGTAGTCAGCTTGATTGAAGCGGCCTTTTTAGGTGCCTTTACAATCTTATCTGCAGGCGCATCAAGCACGATCTGGGTCACAGGAGCCTTAACGGTAAACTTCAGGGTTCCGGGTTTGCCTTCACCAAGAGGATATGCGGTGAGGACGTAGGTTCCTGGGTATAGCTTGGAAGAATCAGCTATGGCAATGGTCTTGCCGTCATCAAGGAGCTTAACCACGTTCTTCTTGTCCGTTAATGTATATGTGTCGTTCTTGAGACTTCCCGTCAATGTAACCTTGTCTATGGTTCTGAAGGTGGTTGCCTTGGAGAAAGTATAAGTGGCAACGTTTATATCCTTCTCTCCTCTGGTGAAAGCCTTTTTACCTGCCTTAACAGTAAGTTTCTTTTCATAAGCAGGGGTCTTGGTTGCGGCAGACACCTTCTTGATCTTACCTGTTGTCAGGATCTTATCCTCTGCTACTCCCGACGCATTGTAGGCTGCTGTGTTATCAAGCTGTATCATTGACACTCTTATAGCATATTTCTGAGCCGCTCCGCTTCCGGCTTTAACACCCTTGCCGGCAAGATTCAGCTTAACAATTCCCTGAGCTGCTACAAGGTCATCTGTCTTAATGATCCTTGTAAGACTTGCGGACATATTCTCAGCCAGCGGTTTCTTCTTGCTTGTAACAGCCTCTGCGCTTATCTTCACATACACGTTCCTGTAATCTGCTGCCTTTGGAGCGGTTACCTTAAGTGTGATATCAATGTCAGAAGTTATAACTGTCTTAACTGTAGGCGCTGCGATCTTGGGACTTGTCACTTTTACTGTGAAGGGCTCTCCAACCTGTCTGTTTTTCTTATCCTTGAATACAAGGATCACATCAGACTTAGGCAAAAGATTGCCTTTATAGCTCTCTACTGTAACAGTTTTATTCTCAGGATCATATGTCACAGTGGCATTCTTGTCAGATTCCGATGCTGCAGCGACTTTGACTGCGTCGTAATCTGCACCTTTGTTCAGGGTCACAGCGTAAGTCCTTGCGGTACCTGCAGGCTGGGACAGAATATTTTTCTTAGCCCCTTTAAGTGCTACGCTCTTAATGGGCTGATCCACTGTAAACCGAAGGTTCATATCTTCGAGAACAGAATCGCAGCTAAGATTAACCGAGATCACATCGGTTATTCCTTCAGCCTTGTCACAGCTTATCTGCACTGTCTTCCCATCCTCTGACAGGGTAGCGAACTCTTCCTTCTTATCTCCGCCAAATACCCGGAGGCTGTTTATTGCAAGCTCCTCATCTCCGCATTTTACACGGAGCTCATATTTGTCCAGATAGTCGACGCTGATAAGATCGCCATTTTTCGGATATGTGATGCTGTTATTATTTGTAAGGTTCTTAAGAGACATGACGGGGATTCCGGTACTTGTAATGCTAATATTGGTATCATCGTCCACCTCAAAGGAGGTTTTTCCGTTTGCCACATCCAGATCGATGTAGCCGTCCTTAAGTACTTTTCCTATCTCATAATTGTTTTTTGCAGCTATTTCAAGTGATACGGTCTTGCCCTGCTCTACTTCAAATGAGAAAGAGCTGTTATTTCCCTTCTTGGAATAAGTGGTGCCATCAACTACTGCCTTAACATCCTTAATTCCTGTATCGGTATTTACCGTAACCTGACATTTCCTTACAATCTCTCTCTTAGTGGCTCTTATCTCACAGTCCTCAGAGATGTTATCTATGCTGTAATAGGTTGTGCCGTTATCTGATTTGGGCTTCAGTTCCTTACCGTTGCAGGTAACACTGTCTATCTCATAGTACACTCCATAATCCTGCCACAATCCCGCTATAAAGGTAAAGCTCTCTCCTTCGCTGACCCTGAATCGGTCATAATAGTCTATAAGATCATCCTTGGGTCCTTTGCCCACCTCATATTCTGAGAAAATTACACCCTCATCGCAGTCGTATGTGAGGAATCTCACATTGTAGCTTCGTTTCCTAAGATTGAGGCTGATATTGATGGGCTTCTTTTTCTCCATTGCGGCCGCAACATCATCGCTATAAATAGATATTTCGGAATTGTCGACGGAAACTGACGCCCATAAAATATCTCCGTCGCAGGATATTATACTTGTATCACCATCAATCTCCAGACCTGCTGCCGGCTCGACGGTAAAGGTGATATTCTTGGCCCTTCCATAAACAGTTTTTTCCGTATAGTACTGTTTCTTACTCTTATCATAGGTGACACCACCAGTGAATGTCACAGTAGCGGTACTCTTGGAGGGCACATCGCCGTTTACCGACAGGTTTACCGGTATGGGATTCAGCTCCTTGCCGGTCCATTTGCCGGTAGTAATCGTGATAGTAAGATTATCCTTAGCATTTGCTATCTCATAATTATAAGAGTACTTTGAATCTGATTTTAATACAGTCTTTCCGTTCGTTACCTTTTTGACCTCATATCCCGGCACAGTCTCAACCAAAAACCAGAAGGGGTCACCGGGTTTAAAGGTGGTCACTTTGTTATCAGCGGTTATGTCTTCTGCTCCCGAGCAGTTAATATACTCAATCTGGCTGAAATCACACACAAAGGTAGCCTTCTTGTATGCTCCGAAGGTTGGTGTTATGACAATATTGCCAAGCTGTCTTTTGCCATTGTCGTCATAGGGTATGTTGAAACTAAAGCATACTGTCTGGTCCGATTCGCTATAGCTGACACAGGCCTCCTCTGACACCTTGCCGCCAACGGTCACCTTGATCTTGTAACCACTATGGTCGTAGTCATCCGGGTCGTATTCCTGTATGAAATAGCCCTCCTTGACCTTGAAGTTCATGGCTACTTCATCCGCTTCCCTGGAGATATAGTATTTGCCTCCGTCATAGATAAGACCCTTTATACTGTCAACATCGGAAGTGTCCGGGACGAGCTTACTGTCATAAGTAAGTGTATAAGCGCTTTTCAGGGTCACAAAGGTGATACTCAGCGCAATATTTCCCATCACAGACTTCTCTGAATCCTTGATCTGAAAAGCTATCGGAGAATAAAAGGATACAGTATTTTCGTATATATTTACGCTGTAGCTCGTTTCATAGCCGCTCTCTGTTATCTCTTTGCCGCCAACAGTCAGCTTTACCTTGGGTACATTATTTGCGTCGGTGTCAACAATGTATCCCGGTGCAATCTTGAAGGTAGCGGATATTGCATCGGTTTCATTGTCAAAATAGTACTTGCCGTTATCTGTGGTTAATCCGTAGAAATTCTTGTCATCTGATGTATCCGGGCTCATAACCGTAGTGTTTCCGCACTTACCGGAGAAGGTAAAAGTATACTTGGCTATGGTTGTTGCTGAAATGGAAAGATTGCCCGGCGCCGGCAGTCCGCTTTTATCAAGCGGGAAATAAAAACAAATATACAGAAGCCTGTCCGTGCTGTTATATGAGTAGAAAAACTGTCCGCTGTCCATTGAAACAGCTTTGTTATTATATGTTGCGGTAACCTTGTAATTACCCTCTGCATCTTTTTCTAACATGGCTGATGCGTCAACAAGGAAAGTTGCTTCTACTTTGTCGGTATTATTCAGAATATAGTAGTCCTTACCGTTGGAACTGCCGATTCCGGTCCTCATAGTACCCTTATCGTCAATAAGCGTCATCTTTCCGCTGTATTTAAAAGAGTACTTGGACTGCGCCGATACAGTACCTGCAGTAATTACGACATTTCCCTTAAGTGGATTGCCCTGCTCATCGGCCGGAATTGTAATATAAACTTCCAGCGTGGACAGGTCATAATTATAATTGCAGTAATACTCATCATCATCTTCGCTAAGCTCTTTGCCGTTAAAGGTTACAGAGACATCCAGCTTACCGTCGGCGCTATATCTTATCTCCATACCTCTGTTCACATAAAAAAATGCATTGATGGCCGTGGCATTATTGATCAGATAGTAATTCTTACCATCTGTACTGCCAATTCCTGATGTGGCACTGTCGCCGCTTGTTTCAAGGTCCATTTTGCCGGTCCATACGAAGGTATTATTTGAAAGAACTGATTCAAAACAAGGTTTGATATCAAGACTTCCGGTCATCAGATTGCCCGCTTCGTCAAAGGTGAAATTAAAGTAGACATCAAGCATATTATTGTTTTCGTCATAGCTTACTGACAATACTGATTCAGATTCCGGTAAAATAGTCTCCTTTTGGCCCTGATAAATGAAATCCACGGCGGTATTATCCGGATCAACCCTGTATGCTTTGTTCACATTAAAACGGCATATAACGCAGGCATAGTCCTTGACTTTGACCGGGTCGAGATATACTTTTCCGTTAACACTGATAATTCCTGTTGATTCCGCTATATCAACTGTCATCTTATCTGTGGGAAAAGTCACCTCATAGCTGCTCTCTATGGTGGTTTCAGCCAGCTCCGCCTCAGAAGACTCTGCCTCAGATGGGTCTACCTCGTAAGGTTCTGCCTCATAAGCCTCTTCCGGGCTGACTTCTTCCTCATTGGTTTCATCATCATAAGAAGTTTCTTCATCAGTTACTTCCTCATAAGAAGACTCTTCCTCGTAAGGTTCTTCTTCATTGAGAACTGCCTCATCGAGTACTTCTTCGTCGAGAGTTTCCTCATAATAATCTGTACCGGTTTCACTTGCCAAAACAGTTTGCGGAATAGATGCTGCGATTGTCAGCACCGACAGAAGTGCGCAGAACGTGCGCTTAACATCCCTTGTTACTTTTTTCATACTACCTTCAAATGCCTCCAACTAAAAATTCTCCCCCCGGAGAAATGAGCCAAAACTCAGAAGTAGTATAGCTTAAAAATGTCCCTTGCGCAAAATTAATATTTTGGGGCTTGATATATTTTAATATCGCTGTTATATTATACATAAATCTGTATATTTATTCATTTTGATGCATAAAAAGGAGGCTATTATGAAAAAGAAGATATTTACACTTGTACTTGCTATGATCCTTGTTGTTTCCTGCCTTGCAGGCTGCGGAAGCCAGGGCGGAACCCTTACAGTCGGAACCAATGCTGCATTCCCACCTTTTGAATATATCGGTGACGACGGCAACCCTGACGGCTTCGATGTTGCTCTTATCAAGGCAATCGGCGAGAAGATGGGCATGAAGGTTGTTATTCAGGATATGGAATTTGATTCACTTGTATCTTCCATCGGCGGCAAGATCGATGTTGCCATCGCAGGAATGACAGTTACCGAGGAGAGAAAGGCTACTGTTGATTTCTCCGATTCTTATTATGAAGCTGTTCAGTCAGTTATCGTTCCCAAGGGATCAACAATCGCAACCGCTGAGGACCTTAAGAATCTCAAGATCGGCGTTCAGCTGGGAACCACAGGCGAATTCATTGCAGACGAAATTGAAGGAGCTTCAGTTTCAGCTTATAATAAAGCTGTAGATGCCGTTAACGATCTTAACAACGGACGTGTTGACTGCGTAATCGTAGACAAGAACCCTGCAGAAGTATTCGGCGCACAGTTTTCTGACAAGGTTGACGTTATTGACGGCTCAGCCTTCGACTTCGAGCCTGAGTATTATGCAATCGCTCTTCCTAAAGGAAATGAGGATCTTGCAGCCAAGATCAACAACGCACTTAACGAGCTTAAGGCTGACGGAACCTATGACGCACTTGTAAAACAGTACATTGAGGAGTAATTTTACCAATGACATTAAATGAACGTTTTATTGCAGCTTTTGTTACATCAGACAGATGGAAGCTTTATCTTGGGGGCCTTGGCATAACCCTTGAGGTTGCGGTCTTTTCCGCACTTCTTGGTCTTCTTATAGGAAATGTCCTGGCACTTATGAAGCTGTCCTACAAGGAGGACGGTAAGCCAACCGTCTTCAACTACATAGCTTCGGTCTACATCGATGTTATAAGAGGAACGCCCAGCGTACTTCAGCTTCTCATCATGTGGTTCATCATCATGGCCTCCTCCAACAACGGAATCCTGGTTGCATCCCTTTCCTTTGGTATCAACTCAGGTGCCTACGTTGCTGAGATCGTCCGCGGCGGAATCCTGGCCGTTGACAAAGGGCAGATGGAAGCCGGCAGAAGCCTTGGCCTTTCAAAAGCCGCAACAATGCGTTACATCGTACTTCCCCAGGCCTTCAAAAACGTAATCCCGCCTCTGGGGAACGAATTCATAACACTGATCAAGGAAACCGCCATCGTAGGCTACGTAAGTCTTGCAGATCTTACCCGTGTGGCCAACCAGATCGCATCCAGAACCTACGACGCGTTCATGCCTCTTATCGGCGCTGCAGTTATCTATTTTGTGATCATCAAGATACTGACAATACTCCTTGGCAAGCTGGAAAGGAGGATGCGTAAGAGTGATAACCGTTAAAAATCTGTGCAAAGAATTCAAGAACCCCGATGGTTCAATCAATAAGGTTTTAGCCGGAATCGATTATGAGATCAACAAAGGGGAGAAAATAGTCATCGTAGGACCCTCAGGTTCAGGAAAAAGTACTTTCCTTCGCTGCCTGAACCTCCTTGAGCGCCCAACTTCCGGCCAGATCATCTTCGACGATGAAGACATTACCGCCCCTAAGGTAAACATCAATAAAATAAGAGAGCGCATGGGCATGGTTTTCCAGAACTTCAACCTGTTCAACAACCTTACGGTCATGGAAAATATCACCCTTGCTCCCGTTAAACTCAAGGTTATGAGCCCTGAAGCCGCCAAAGAAAAGGCAACAGAGCTGCTTAAAAGAGTTAATCTGTTAGATAAGGCAGATGTATATCCCGCCTCCTTATCCGGCGGTCAGAAGCAGAGAATCGCAATTGTGCGCTCACTGTGCATGAATCCCGAAGTGATGCTCTTCGATGAGCCCACCTCCGCCCTTGACCCCGAAATGGTCGGCGAAGTTCTGGACGTTATGAAGAGCCTTGCAGACGAAGGCATGACCATGGTGGTTGTAACCCATGAGATGGGCTTTGCAAGAGAAGTTGCCACCAAGGTGCTCTTCGTAGATGAAGGAAAAATACTGGAGGAGAATTCTCCTAAGGAATTCTTCGATAATCCTCAGAGTAAGAGATTGCAGGATTTCTTGTCAAAGGTACTGTAATCTAAAAAGAGGACGGTTGTGAGTCAATGGGGACGGTTCTTTGTGACTCACGAAGCGAGTCACAAAGAACCGTCCCCATTGACTCGCAACCGTCCTCTTTGATTTATTCTTTTCCGGTAATCTTCTTGATCACAATCTTACCTGCGCGCTTAACTGCGTAAGGTCCTACTTTTCCAAGCTTATCCTCTGCGCGAACCATTGTGCTCGCTTCAGGAATATCCCTTGTAAGGTGAATAGCATCAAACTCGCACTTAGTTGTGCAGAGTCCGCAGCCGATGCACTTGTTAACATCTACGGTTGTGGCGCCGCAGCCAAGGCATCTGCTTGCTTCCTTCTTGACCTGCTCCTCTGTAAGAGTCATCCTCAGGTCATCGAAGGTCTCTTTTGCTACTCCTGCCTTAGTTCCCGGAACCTGACGAGGAGCGTTGTCGAAGCTCTCAATCTTGATATCATCCTTATCAAGCTCAATGAACTCTCTTCTGTCTCTTGCAAGATCCAGTCTGTTTCCGGGATGAACGAATCTGTTCATGGAAACTGCTGCTTCTCTACCGCCTGCGATTGCATCAATGGCAAATCTGGGGCCGGTGAACACATCGCCGCCGACAAAGATGTCAGGTTCAGCGGTCTGGAGTGTAAGAGGATCTGCAATGGCGCCGCCATTGGGTCTTGTCTCTACATTTGTTCCCTTGAGAAGGTCGCCCCATACGATTGACTGACCTACTGAAAGAAGTACATTCTCACACTTGATAGTGATGGTCTCATTTTCATCATACTTAGGGTTAAATCTTCCGTCAGCATCCTTAACAGAGGTGCAGCGCTTAAATACGATGCCTGTTACCTTACCATTTTCTGTAAGGATCTCCTTGGGGCCCCAACCATTCTTAACTTCGATGCCTTCTTCCTTGGCTTCATGAACTTCGTCCTTAGCCGCAGGCATCTCGTCTGCTCCCTCAAGACACAGCAGAGTAACTTTGGAAGCACCTGCTCTTACAGCGGTTCTTGCAACGTCGATTGCAACGTTACCACCACCGACTACAACGGTCTCGCCGTTTAACTTTTCATTGTGGTCAAGGTTAACTTTTCTGAGGAAATCAACACCGGTCTGAACGCCCTTGGCATCCTCACCGGGAACTCCTACAAGTCTTCCTCCCTGACAACCTATAGCAATGAAAAATGCCTTGTAGCCCTGTTTTCTGAGTTCTTCTATAGTAACGTCTTTTCCGACTTCTACTCCATATTTGAATTCGACGCCCATCTTGCTGATAACGTCGATCTCAGCTTCGATGATGTCCTTTTCAAGTCTGTAGCTGGGGATGCCGTTCATCAGCATGCCGCCGGCTCTCTTTTCCTTCTCAAATACTGTGACAGGATAGCCGTCTCTTCTTGCAAAATATGCAGCAGCAAGGCCTGCAGGACCTGCGCCGATGATAGCAAGCTTGTAATCATCACTCCACATTCCGCCGTCGTGCTTCTCGCAAAGAGGAATGTATCTGTCCTCTTTCTTAAGATCAAGAGAAGCGATGAACTTCTTGATCTCATCGATGGCAAGAGGCTGATCGATGGTTCCTCTTGTGCAGGCGTCCTCGCATCTTCTGTTGCAGATTGCACCGCAGATCATAGGAAGCGGATTGTCCTGCTTGATAAGCTTAAGGGCATCCTCATAGCGGCCTTCTGCAGCCATCTTGATATATCCCTGAACAGAAAGGTGTACAGGGCAAGCTGTCTTACATGGTGCTGTTCCGGTTTCGTAGCAGTTGACCTTGTTGTCATCGCGGAAGTTGTAATTCCACTTATCAGGGCCCCACTTGGTTGCATCAGGAAGGAGAGCCTTGGGATATTTAACCTCTGTTCCGTCCTTTTTGCAGAGCTTCTGTCCCAGCTTAGCAGCACCGGCAGGGCATACCTCTACGCACTTACCGCAGGCTACGCACTTTTCCTTCTCAACATGTGCTCTGTAGGCTGATGCTGACATATTTGGTGTGTTAAAAAGCTGTGAGGTTCTGAGGGCATTACATACACCGGGCGCACAGTTACAGATAGCAACGATCTTGCCTTCGCCGTCGATGTTGGTGATCTGGTGAACATAGCCGTGTCTCTCTGCTCTCTCCAGGATCTCATACACTTCCTCTTTGGTTACATAATGACCGATTCCGCGGCTGTCCATGTACTCAGCCATGTCGCCCATACCGATACAGTAATCACCACGGATTTCTCCGGAGCCTTCACCTCTCATGGCCTGCTGCTTTCTGCAGGAGCACTCTGAGATGCCATATTTGTCATACATGTCGATCCATCTTGACAGATGCTCTACAGGTACTGACTGGTTTTCCAGTTTGATTGCCTTCTCAACAGGAATTACGTGCATTCCCACACCTGCTCCTCCGGGCGGAACCATCTGTGTGATCCCGGCAAGAGGAAGCTGTGTCATAAGGTTGAAAAAGGTTGCAAGCTGAGGAAATTCATCTGTCAGCTTGTCCTGCATCATCATAAATTCAGCAGAACCGGGAACAAAGATAGGAAGCTCATACTGCTTGTGCTTATCCGCTGTCTTTGCTCTGTTCATCTCAATAATGCCAATCCAAACAAGGCGGTCGACCATCTTCTGAGTATCTTCCACGCTCATGTTGTTCATCTTGGCAAGTTCTTCAATTGAATAGGGAACTCTTGTCTTTTTGAAATTGATAAGGAACTTAACCTGTTCCTTGTTAAGAATCATATCAAGCATCCAATATTCAGGATCCCTGTTGTTGATCTTCCCCGTTAACTTCTTTACGTAGCGGTCTGTTATCAAAGTTGCCAGCTTCAATACCAGTTTTTCCTTTTCAGGATCTGCTGCCACGTAGTTCGGATCCTGCCAATAATCATTCTCGTTGATCATTGGGTCTCCGAGCTTCCACTCTGCCATACTCTTACCCATAAAAATCTCCTTACCCATAAATATTTCGTGGTTTCAAGTAACCCCCCCACGGGGTTATGTGGAGATATTTTATCATATAAGGCAGTAAACTCCTATAGGTTTAGTTGTTTTCAATCACTTTACATGAACGCTGGTCAATTTTCTGACAAAAGGATGTGAGGGATGCCATCTCCCCTTGTCATTCCTCACATCCTTGAAGTATCTCTGTCATTATATTTCGACAGCACAATACTTCCACTCTCAAATGTCTCCGGAACATCAATGATCCTCTGATTTGATGACCCCCTGAACCTCAGCATCAGATCTTTTTTCTCAAGAACAAATTCCCCATCCACAAGAACATCAATGGAATGCAGGATCTCATCAGTGTACTGGCCGTGGCAGCGCTTGTTATCGGGATCTGTCAGTTCCTCCCAGAGGTAGCCGCTGTAGATCCAGATTGTCTTCTTGGGAAGCTCTTCTTTTATTCTCTTGATCAGGGGATATAGCGCCTCCTGATTGGATATTTCCATGGGTTCGCCGCCGAGGATTGTCAGGCCGGCGATATAATCCGGCTTAAGGGATTCAATGATCTCATCCTCAGTCTTCTGAGTATAGGGCTCCCCGTAGTTAAAATCCCAGGTCATCTCGTTAAAACAGCCCTTACAGTGATGGGTGCAGCCGCTGACAAAAAGCGCTGTTCTGCAGCCCACTCCGTTTGCCACATCATTTAAATATATCTGTCCGAAATTCATTCTATCCCCCTAAGCCTCCTTATAGTACTAAGGCTCTATAAGCCAATATCATTTCCTTATTTTACCATATTTATTTTATGCATCGATATTCATTTTTATACATTATTTCAGTCCTTGATTGAGCTCTTAACGATCTCGCCGGCAGCATCGATTGTATAGAAGAGTCCAGCATTTATGCCAAACTTAAACGTTAAATATTTATGCAAAAAATGTATAAACCAATCATGTCTAAAATCGCCCAAAAAGTAACAAGCCGGGGAAAATGATCCCCGGCCTGCCATATAGATCCATAATATTTCTCCCTCTGAACTACCACAGCCATAATATTGTCAGATATCCGCTGTATTCCTCGTATGGCGTCCAGTTATAGCCTCTTTGAACTAAAACCACTGTATTATCTCACAGGATTGGACATATGGAGAACTCTCTCCTTGATCTCCTGTGTACGTCCCTGGTTCCAGAACTGTGTTCCGATGTAGCCGCAGGTTCTTCTTGCAACATTCATCTTGTTCTGATCGCGGTTGCCGCAGTTAGGGCATTCCCAGATGAGCTTGCCGTCTGTGTCGGTAACAATCTTGATTTCTCCGTCGTAGCCGCAGCACTGGCAGTAGTCTGATTTGGTGTTAAGCTCAGCATACATGATGTTGTCATAGATGTACTTCATAACTGAGATAACTGCCTCTATATTGCTGTTCATATCAGGAACCTCAACGTAGCTGATGGCTCCTCCCGGTGAAAGCGCCTGGAACTCAGACTCAAATTTGAGTTTGGTGAAGGCATCGATCTGCTCGGTAACATGAACGTGATAGCTGTTGGTGATATAGTTCTTGTCTGTAACCTCCGGAATAATACCGAATCTCTTCTGGAGGCACTTAGCAAACTTGTAGGTTGTGGACTCAAGAGGTGTTCCGTACAGACTGAAAGCGATATTGGTCTCAGCTCTCCACTTAGCACACTTGTCGTTAAGGAACTGCATTACCTTAAGTGCAAAGTCTTTGCCTCTTGGATCTGTATGTGATACGCCCTTCATATACTTGGTACACTCGCACAGTCCCGCATAACCGAGGGAAATTGTTGAGTAGTTGCCAAAAAGGAGGGGATCGATAACTTCACCCTTCTGAAGTCTTGCAAGGGCTCCGTTCTGCCAAAGGATAGGTGCAACATCGGAAGGTGTTCCGAGAAGTCTGTTGTGTCTGCACATAAGAGCCCGCTTGCAGAGCTCGGTTCTCTCTTCCATAAGCTCCCAGAACTTGGCTTCATCCTTGTAGGAGGAGCAGGCAACGTCCACCAGGTTAAGGGTTACAACGCCCTGGTTGAAACGTCCGTAGTACTTGTGGTCTCCTTCGTTATAGTTCTGAGCATGTGCCTTGTTGCCCTTGTTGCAAAGACCCTCTGCGTTCTCCTCGCTGTCGGGAGTAAGGAAGGATCTGCATCCCATGCAAGGATAAACATCACCCTTCTTGAGTTCCTTCATCTTCTTGGCTGAAATGTAGTCGGGAACAAGTCTCTTTGCAGTGCACTTAGCTGCCAGCTCTGTGAGGTACCAGTACTTGGAATCCTCATGAATGTTGTCCTCGTCAAGAACATAGATGAGCTTGGGGAAAGCAGGTGTGATGAGCTGTCCCTTCTCGTTCTTAACACCAAGGATACGCTGCTTGAGCATCTCCTCGATAACTACTGCAAGGTCTTCTCTCTGCTGTCCCTCGGGAACCTCATCGAGATACATATATACTGTGATGAAAGGTGCCTGACCGTTGGTGGTCATAAGTGTGATTACCTGATACTGGATAACCTGGCAGCCTCTCTCGATCTCTTTTCTAACTCGCATCTCTGCGATCTCGTTTACCTGCTTCTTGTTGATCTTCATGCCGGCAGTCTCGAACTCAAGAGCAACTTCCTTGCGGAATTTCTGTCTGCTGACATCAACAAAAGGTACAAGGTGTGAAAGTGTAATACTCTGTCCGCCGTACTGTGAGCTGGCGATCTGAGCAATAGCCTGGGTTGCGATATTGCAGGCTGTTGAAAAGCTCTTGGGACGCTCGATCATAGTCTCGGAAATAACTGTACCGTTCTGGAGCATATCCTCAAGGTTAACAAGACAGCAGTTGTGCATATGCTGTGCAAAATAATCTGAATCATGGAAGTGGATAAGTCCTGCCTCGTGGGCCTTGACTACATCCTCGGGAAGAAGGAATCTTCTGGTGATGTCCTTGCTGACCTCTCCTGCCATGTAATCTCTCTGAACGCTGTTAACAGTGGGGTTCTTGTTGGAATTCTCCTGCTTAACCTCTTCGTTGCTGCACTCAATAAGAGACATGATCTGCTCGTCGGTTGTGTTGGACTTCCTGACAAGAGCATGCTTGTAGCGGTAGGTAATATATTTTCTGGCAACCTCGAATTTGCCTGACTTCATCAGGCCATCCTCTACCATATCCTGGATCTCTTCCACACTGGCAGCTCTGGTGAGGGATGCACACTGTTTCTCTACAGCTCTCTCAACATCGCTGATCTGTCCTGCGGTGAGTTTCTTCTCGTCGGTCACCTCATCGTTGGCCTTCTCAATAGCGGCGATGATCTTGCCACCGTCAAAAGCCACTTCCTTGCCGCTTCTCTTAATGATCTTCATAAAAACCCCCTTATAAAAAAGTTCTCTCTCAGCATAAATGTAACCACAAGGACAACTATATCTTGTGGTTACACATTAATGATAATACAGTATATTGTTTAATTCAAGTGAAAAAATCTACAAAAATTAATTAATTCCTACGCACCGTTTCAAGCCTGTTATGCAGTCTTTTCAGGTGTTCCAGGGTTTTTTCGTCGCTGACGGGTCGCCCTGAAAAAAAATAGTCCGTTTTGATCTGGCACAACATCTTGTGGTAGTCGTCAAAAATAACCTCATCATCAGGTGTATCTGATAACTTCAGACCAAGCACATGGGCTAGGTGATGTATTGTACCAAAATTACCATCCACTAGCAAGGTGTTATCGCCAAAATATTTCTTTAATGACGGTTTAAAGTAATTAAAATGGGTGCAGCCCAGTACTAACGCGCAATATAAATTTTTGTCATAGGCTCCGAACTGCTGCTGTATGTATTCCTCCACCTCAGGCCCCTCGAAGAGCTCTTTTTCTGCGAACTCCACGAACCTTGGCATGGCCAGGAGGTCAACTCTGTGCTCCTCATCCACCCTGTGGAGCAGGTCTCTGAGCTTGTCTTCCCTGATGGTTACCGGGGTTGCGATCACCATGATCCTCTTGTCGTCGGTGCCTTCTACGGCAGGTTTAACCGCCGGCTCCATTCCCAGTATCGGCACATCGAATGAGGCGCGCAGGTCCTTGATGGCTACGCTGGTTGCTGTATTGCAGGCAACCACTATAGCCTCCGCTCCCTTGTCCAACAAAAACCTTGTAATCTCCTGCGCATAGCCTTTGATCTGCTCCGGAGTTTTAAGGCCGTAGGGAACGTGCTCTGTATCTGCATAAAATATATATTCCTGATCCGGAAGACGGTGATATGCCTCATGAAGTACGGACAAACCGCCTATTCCTGAATCGAATATTCCAATTTTCATGGTAATTTCCTTCTTTTTATCCTAAAATATTAATCATGGAAAACAAAAAAATCGATGAACTTCAAAAACTATATGATAACTCCAAGGTCGGCGCCCTGGTGCAGGAGATCTGCGAATACTACGTAACCAACGAAGATCCCGAGGACGGCTCCTCCACGGATGCCCTTGAACCCAGGGAGGTTGTTGACGCAGTGTATCTCCTGTTCTGTCTCCAGAGCAGAGAGCAGATCCTGGATGAATTCAACATTGTAAGGAAGAGATATCCCGACCTCTATACCTCGGTCTCCTCTCTCCATAACACTCTTTTGGTAAACATGGATTACCGGGCTCTTGAATCCGACTGCTGTCAGAAAATATCCGCCTATGCCGTAGATACCTCCAAGGAAGAGGTCCTTGCACACGCGGATACATTTGTCAGAACCGGTGAAAATCTCTCAGCCGCCGTTGATAAGTTCTATTCCTGGCTCCACTCAAGAAGCCGCTAGAGCTTATTGTGATACAGCTTCCAGATATTTGGAGGAAGCATACAATTGCTGTCCCTCGTATTCTACTATTGCCCAGGTGGTCTCACTGCTCTGGGCAATTCTTTTTATTGTTGTTCCCTTAGTAACTGAAGTCACTATTGTTGCGTCGCTGTCTGAACTTGGCACAGTGCGAAGATTCAGGCTTGCGGCGGTTACCGTCACCATGTCTCCGGTCTCTTCATAACCTTCCGGAAGAGCCACCTGGACTTCCTCTGCAGGCTCTTCGTCAGGATCGGGTCTGAACTTCGGTGCCAGGAACTTGTAAGCTCCAAAAGCTATGGCTGCAAGAATTACTATTCCTGTGAGGATCGATGCGAATCTTACCACAACCAGCATCAGATCTTTCCCCTCAGATTCCTCATCTTCCTCCTCATAGGGTTCTCCGTCCTCGTCGTAGTCCTCATCTACACCGTCATATTCTTCGTCGTACTCTTCATCATATTCTTCATCGTACGGCTCGTCGTATTCTTCGTTGTAGTCGCCTTTGCACGGTTTCTGAGGCTGCTCCTGTACCGGGGCAGCGCCGGCAGCCTTATCACTATGGGCATCCCTGCCTGCTGCCTTATCTGAAACGGCCTCTTCCTTGCGGGGAGCAGGCTCGTAATCATCCCGGGCGTCCCATCCTCTTTGTGCACGAGGAATATGATGTTTCCTGATAAGCCCGGTATTCTCGTCCACAGGCTCTCTTTCGGCTATAGTTCCCTTATCTCTTGGCATGTCGACGGGCTTGTCCGCGGCAGTTTTCCCACTGCCCGGTGCCTTAGCTTCTTCTGCCTCCGGGATGCTCACCTCTTGCTCTGCCTGCTGCTCAGCCTTCTGTCTCTCCCTGAAATACTCTTCCCTTTCCTCTTCGGTAAAAAAGTTGTAGGGATCCACGATCTCTATTGATTCGATAAAACCGGTGTCTCCATTTTTTACAGTGCCGGTTCCTGTTGGGGTTCCTGCACTGTCCCTTGGTTCTTTCTCAGTATTTACGCTGTCGCTGCGTTTAATGTAATCCTCAAAGTTAGTAATCTTATCTGCCACGTCAGTAAAACTCCCTGTTGCAAGAAGTGCTGGCTATTAAGCCAGCACCTTATCAATTATTCCTTGTAATTTAGCCTTGTTAAGTGCTCCGACTGCTGTCTCTATAACCTGTCCGTCCTTAAAGAAAGCAAACATCGGAATTGACATTACGTTGTATTTCTGAGCAATGTCAGGTGACTGATCAACATTGATCTTGCCAACCTTAAGCTCTCCTTCGTACTCATCAGCAAACTCATCGATCATGGGGGCCATCATCTTGCAGGGTCCGCACCAATCTGCTGAAAAATCAACAAGAACAGGCAAGTTACTCTTTAAAACTTCTTCTTCGAAATTCTGACTGTTTAATGTGTAGTCCATTACTTTGTCCCCTTTCTGCTCACAATGTACTTGTAAATTGGATTGCCTAATGATGAGAACTTCTCTTCATACTCGGTCATCACATTGCCCTCGTTCATGGCCTCATCGTGATGAAGGTCATAGGTCACTGCATCCAGTGTCCATCCCGCCGGTTCCACCTCATCCAGTGCAAACCGGAACAGATCCTCGTTGTCAGTCTTGAACTCTACGACTCCATCTGCTCTTAAGATCCGGTCGTATCTTCCAAGAAACTCCCTTGAGGGAAGACGCCTCTTGGCGTGTCTCTCCTTGGGCCATGGATCCGAGAAGTTGAGGTAAATTTTATCTACTTCAGAAGGTGCGAATACCTCTGTGATAACCTCCGCATCCATTCTGATGAAGATCACGTTGGGGAGCTGCAGCTCCTCCTGCTTCTGTATTGCTCTAAGTAAAACGCTTGAGTATTTCTCTATTCCGATGTAGTTAATATCAGGGTGAAGGGCTGCCATGTCCATGAGAAAACGTCCCTTGCCCATTCCGATCTCGATATGTATGGGTTTGTCGTTGCCGAAAACCTCTTTTTTCCAAAGTCCTTTTTTCTTCTCAGGATCCTTGACGGTGAACTTGCTGTCCGCAATTACTTCTCTTGATCCTGCAATATTTCTTAAACGCATGTTACTCCTTAAAAATCAAATCAAAAATACAGGCCCGAAGGCTCTTATATCATTGATTTTACTACATTTATGCGCCATTTGCAAAGAGCCGGGGGTTGCTCTTTACTGTGATGAATCAATATTGTATTATTTTCTTACTATGACACTTGAAAAAAACTCTATTAATAAGAAAAACTTCATATATAGAGTTTCCGCAGCGCTGATCGCAATCGCCATCGGCATCTGCTCAGTTCCGGTAACAGCTAAGGCTGACACGCCGGACTACGCAGCAGAGGCAGCAGAGAGGAAACTCCTTCCGATACAGAGTAACGACACCCCCGGCTGGCCCGAGGGACCTGAGATTCCCGCGCAGGCAGCGATCCTTCTGGAGGCAAATACAGGAACCATCCTCTATGCCAAAAACATCCACGAGGAGCTCTACCCCGCCAGCACCACCAAGATCATGACCTGCCTTCTTGCGGTGGAGAATGCAAGCCTTGATGATAAGATAACCTTCTCAAATGACGCAGTATTCAGTGTTCCCCACGACGGCTCCTCCATCGGAATGGATGTGGGCGAGTCCATCACCCTTGAGCAGGCCCTCTACGGAATAATGGTAGGAAGTGCCAACGAAGTGGCCAATGCAGTGGGCGAGCATGTCAGCGGCAGCATCGATGCCTTTGTTGACCTTATGAACGACAGAGCAGCTGAGCTTGGCTGCACCAACACTCATTTTAACAACACCAACGGTCTTCAGGACGACAATCACTATACTTCCGCCTACGACCTTGCAATGATAGCAAGAGCTTTTTTTGCCAATGAGTTCTTATGTAAGGTGGGAAATACACCAAGATATCACTTCACACCTACAAGTACTCAGCCCGATGACTTCTATCTCAACAACAAGCACAAGCTGATCACCGGCGAAGTGTCCTACGAGGGCATCCTTGGCGGCAAGACCGGCTACACAGGCCAGGCCCGTGAGACCCTTGTTACCTGCGCTGAGAAAAACGGCATGAGACTCATCTGCGTCGTTCTTAAGGACGAATCTCCTGCCCAGTTTAGCGACACTGTTACGCTGTTTGACTACGGTTTTAACAACTTCAGACCTGTGAATGTCGCAGACAATGATGACCGCTACATGCCGGATGATTCCCTTTTCTTTGAATCAGAGCACGACGTATTCGGAAGCTCCGGAACAATACTTAATATCAGGAAAAATGATAAGATCATCCTCCCCAAGACCTCAGACATCAAGGATACCACCTATGAAATATCCTATGACCTGACTGACGCCCAGAAGGCAGAGGCCCCCTATGCCCTTGCCAAAGTAAGCTACAGCTTCAACAATGCTCCTGTGGGAGAAGCTCTTATCTGCTATTTTGGCAAAACAAAAGCCGCTTCCACTGAAGCGGCCGTTGCTACACGTACAATATACATCAATATTAAACTGGTGATAATCGCTGCCTTTGCGCTGATCATTCTGGCTACAATAATCCAGCTCATCATTTCGCAGATTATCTATAACCACACCCACGCCAGAAGAAACGATCGTATACGTTTCAACCGAAGAAAAAAAGAGACCAACGGTCTTACCTTCAAGGGCAAAAAGTTCTGATTACCGCCATCACTGGTCTTTCTCCGGGTTCTGTCTCTTCCTGACCTTGCGCTGCTTGGCCTTCATGGCCTCCACCTCCTCGGGGGAGACGAATTTGCAGGTCTTGATAACAAAGAGTCTTCCGTTCTCTGCCTTCTTGATGCGAACCTTGGCCTTCATGAAGCCATGCTTGTCGCAGTAGGCGGCGCTGTAATAGTGCTTGCCGTTGGGAGAGAACCATTTTACCCTTCTTTTGATATTACAATGGCAGATATAGCACTTGGTGCTCATGATCTCCATGTTCTCAAGTACATCCTCCTTGGTATCGAACTCCCTGGAGATGTACTTGGCATAATTGTCAAAAACAATGCGGATCTCCTGCTTCTTGGTCTTGGGAGTCACATAGGTGTCGAAGGATATTCTCTGAAGCACCCTGTCACTGAATCTCTTAAATATCTTGGCCGTGTACTCGGCATCCGCCAGAGCCCTGTGAAAAGGTATATCCTGGATAAGTCCCAGCTCATCAACTGCAGTGGCAAGGCTCTTACGGGACCTTCCATCGTCATAGGCAAGGCTGTAGAGTTTCTGCGCATCGTAGAAAGGAAGCGGCCTGTCGGACAAAAGAGGCATGTCATAGAAGTCCAGATTTCTCTGAAACTCCGTAAGATCCAAAGGTCCCCAGCTGCAGAACTTGGGGTCCTCGCCGCACCACTCAAGGAACTGTCTTGCAACGGTCTGAAAATCCTCGCCATTCTCAAGGTCCTCCATTGTAAGGTGGATGAGCTTACCCGTGATCCTGTGCATATGCTGATGGATCTGAGGCTTGATCAGCCGACTGAACTCGCCGATCTTTTCTCTTTTTTCATTTAGTTTGACTGCGCCGATCTCAACAATCTCAAAGGTAAGGGTCTTATCCCCCCTTGTCACCGGCGCTTCACCCTGATTCCACTCAAGGTCAAATACTATAAAATCGCCCATAAATCAATTCTTTCCATCGGGTTGGTATTACTTCTTAAAATAACTTCCAAGCCAGGTTGCAGCCAGGTCTATCCAGGGCTGGCAGGAGGGAACGATCTCCTTGCGGCTGGGGCTTTCCGTTATCTCATTTGCAAGGGACAGTCCGTGACCTCCCTCACAGAAAATATGAAGCTCTGTATTAATATTATGCGCTTTCAATGCGGATGCAAACAATAGGGAATTTTCAACCGGCACTGAACCGTCTGTGAAGGTATGCCAGATGAAAGTGCGGGGAACTGCGTCGCTTACCTGTTTCTCAAGGGATACCTTCTCAAGAAGCTTCTTATCTTCTTTTCCCACAAGAGCATCAAAGGAGCCTCTGTGAGCATATTCTCCGGAGGTTATAACAGGATAGCATAACAAGAGTCCGTTGGGACGAAGCTTTTCTTTGGCAGCATCTGTTACTTCTCCAAGGAGCTTCTCGGATAAGAAGTCCTCTCTCCAGAAGCAGGAATAGCTTGCTGCCAGGTGTCCGCCTGCGGATGCGCCCTGAACAATTATCGCCTCCGGGTCAACCTCCCATTCTGCGGCATGCTCTCTTACGATGAGCATTGCCCTTCCAAGTTCCAACAGAGCTGTGGGATATTTGGCAGGCTTGCAGGAGTATCTAAGGATTGCTGTGTTAAAACCCTTGGCCATAAATGCAAAAGCCAGTGGCTCAGCCTCTCTGTCAGAAGTCCATTCATAGCCGCCACCCGGGCACAATAGTACCAATGGTCTCTTACTTATATATAGTTCCGTTGAAGGCTCCTGGATAAAAACAGTGAGTCTTGCTCCCTCAAGAGAGCCTTCTTCATTAAGTGCAAATTCTTTATAATACATAACTATTTTCCCCCGATTGCATTATTAATATGCATTTATTCAGGCGCCTTAAATGCGCTCGTACTCTTGATTTTAACTGTTTCATATCAAAATTACAAAGATTTTTTAATTTGTGTATTGACATATTCAATTGCACGCAATATAATTGCATTGTCAAGAAACGAAATAACAATGACATTTAGACATGCAAACCTATATCCATTTAATACAACCATTATATCAGGAGGAAACCAAGATGGGATTTTATGATTATTCTGTAACAGATGCACAGGGCAATGAAGTTTCTATGGAGAACTACAAGGGCAAGGTTGTTCTTGTTGTAAATACAGCTACTAACTGCGGCTTCACACCTCACTACAAGGATATCGAGGCAATATTTGAGAAGTTCCATGAGCAGGGCTTCGAGGTTCTTGATATTCCCTGCAATCAGTTTGCGGGACAGACTCCCGGAACCGACGAGGAGATCCATGAGTTCTGCCAGCTTCACTACAACACAATGTTCCCTCAGATGAAGAAGTCTGATGTGAACGGTGAGACTGCAATTCCTCTTTACAAATATCTTAAGAGCCAGAAGGGCTTTGAGGGCTTTGGTAAAGGGCCTGCTGCCCTGGCAATGAATGTGATGCTTAAGAAGATCGACAAGGACTATAAGAATAATTCCGAGATCAAGTGGAACTTCACCAAGTTCGTGATCGACAGAGAAGGCAATGTAGTAGCCCGCTTCGAGCCCACGGAGAAGATGGAGAACGTAGCTGCTTGCGTTGAGAAGCTCATCTGATAAATATATTTGTAATTTTTCTAACCTTTTGAATATATAAGCCGCTATCCGGTCTCATCTGCCGGACAGCGGCTTTTTTGAATGATTGCGGAATATCTTTATTCTTCTACAGCTCATTCTTCGCATAGCTGTTGAACATTCTAAAGAACGTATCAACAGGCATGAACACATAACCTTCATTCTTACCGTCAAAGGTTATCTGCTGAGTAACTGCTCCGGTCTTTTCATCGTAGACAGCCTCATTGGTTCCGATTCCCCATGGATTTCTCAGCACAATTGTCTTTTCGCCATTGATCATTCTGGTTCCTACGACCGCATAAGCGTGTCTTATATATACACCCTTCTCGTTATCTTCCGACTTAAGGCCGCTTCCCTCAATGGTATCGAAACCGTCTTTTGTTGACGCTGTGAGTACATAATTTTTAAAGCCCTTGTTGAGCTCATCAGCTTCACTGATGAATGCCTCCTGAGCTTTGGTGTACTCCATTTTTCCCTTTTTCAGCTGACCTTCATATTCATCATTTACTTCTTCGTTAAAAATTCTCTTAGTGCCTCTTTTTCCTGTGATGAATCTTGCAAAGGATGCCGGGTCACCTCCCGATATCAGTTCATAGCTTACCTGACCATCCTTTTCCAACATAGCTATAAGATCGCTCTTATCTTTGATACTATCCTTGATTTCCTTGCCTTCCTGCTTATAAAGGTCCTTAATGATCCCTGATGCAACAATGGCCTTTTCCAGCATCTGGATCCACAATGCGCCCCTTACATAATAATCCTTTTCAATATCTTCTCCCGCACGTTTGTACACGGGAACGGTCTTTTTAACCGTCACATACTTATCACCATTATCAGTACAGAATTTGACGGTTACGGTATCTCCATTATCCTTCATCATGTTTTTGATGACACTGGGCCTCATATCTACAATGGCCGCGATAGTGGAAAGAGCATAGCAGTCACCTACCTGACCCTGAGCCATATCGTTGACAGAAGGTTCATGGGCAAAGAGCGGGTACTTGCTCATATCTTTCCACTCAAGATCCTTCTTTTCAGTGATCTTAAGCTCCACAGTGTCAGTTTTACATTTCTTGAAGGCCTCATCTGAAACAACATAAGGCACTATGCCATCAGGGACTTGCAGATTTCCATCTTTTAAGGTAAGACATTTTTTAATAAGAGGTTCAAGGATACTTCTCTGCTTTTTAAGATGCGCATCTTTGGTTTTCTCGGGGATTTTGGCCAGTTCCTTCTCTGCCAGCTTAAGACCCTTAAGCATAAGCTCTCCCTCTTCAAGAAACTTCGCGTTATCAAATCCCGCTTCGGTGCTTGCAATGGTAAGGCTTTTATTTACTCTTACATCCATTCCGGCGTAATCATCAAAAGCCTTGATGGCATCCTTGAAGTCCTGGGACACCTCAAACTTGCCTTCATTAATCCTCTTAAGCGTCTTTGCCGTGATACTACTGATATCGCCCTTTATCTTCATCTTGACTCTATCAGAGGCGCATTTGAAGTTACTGCGGCTTTCCTTTATTGCCTTGATCTTGTCCTTGGCCTTCTGAACCCTTTGCTGCTGTGCGGGGCTTACGATCAGGTCTTTTTTCTCCTCCTTGATCTGTTCCTGCTCCCTGACCTGTTCCTGGTTCTGGTCCTGCTCTTCCAGGGTCTTTATTGAACTGAGAAACTCCGGCTCTACCAGTCCCAGACTCTTACCGGCAATGATCTGCCTCTTCAGGGCTCTGGTGTAGGTTCCTTCGCCGTCCCTGACCTTCTTCACCTGAAGATCTGCCAGTTTTTCTTTTGAGCCCACTACCAGATAATGGGTATCTTCCTTGCCCCAGCGTTTATACTTCTTAAGATTATTCTCCTCATTCTTTATGGCATCCAGCCGCTTGTCTTCATCCTTTTTGTCTCTCCTCTTCCTCCAGCCATTCTCATCCGTCATGTCCCTTCGGAAAGCATTCTGAAGCGCAGTAAGCCTCTGGGTAAAGGCATCTTTATCCTGCTGAGTAAGTTGTATCTCGTTCTCCGTAAAGCTCTCAAAAAAAACTTCCGGCGTAAGAGCCATTATCTTATCAGCCACCGTTCTGTCATAGACCTCGATATTAAGATCACCCTTTTCATCCAGAACTGAAGATTCTATTCCCTCGTCCTCACCGCCTTGCAGCTGCTTTTCCTGTTTGCCAAAATAGCCGTCGTTACTGATGTTGCATACGGATTTTATGAATATTACCGGCTCACCGGTGAGTGCCTGGGTTCTGGCGTTGTATTTTATGGTATCAAGTCTTCTTTTTTTCTTCCCAAAAAGAGTATCCATGATGCGGATGGTTGTCAGCTGTCTGAGGGCAACGTCAGAATATACGATATTCATATTGTTTTCATTGGCAGCATCCAGGATCTCTTTGGCACTCTTGTACTCAAGGGGCCCATTACCATGACCTTCCACCCTCTCATCGATCCTGCTTTTATAGGCAAGACCGGTTTTGACCTCGCCGTTTATCTTTCTGAGCTGTGCCTGCCTGTAATCCCGAAGCATAGAGACATCGCCGCCGGCCAGCTCTATTATGTTCTTATAACTGTTCTCTCTAAGATCCTCCTTACTCTCCAGGAAGGTAACGTCTTTTTCTCCGTCTTCGGACTCAATCCTTTTACCTTCCCCCGTTTTCACTTCCCTCATTTTGCTGATATCATTGCCAAAAAGCATGTCTGCCCAGGTGCCGCTTCCACCACTCATCTTGAGACGATCCGCGAAGCTTATGCTGCCCAGATAGGTTATCATACGGGCTGCGTTATCATTTATCCTGCAGCAGAGATCTACTTTCCTGACTCCGCTTTCAAAAGAAGGATCGTTATCCTTAAGGTAAAACTTGCACCATTCCTGCATTCGGCCATATACCTTGATCAGATAAGCCTTATCGGCATTAAAGTTCTGTTCATTGTTGCCAACCTTTGTATTTAACTGTTTCTTAAGATTATCACGGCATTTTTTACTGCTATAGAAGCCGGAGGATTCGGAAATAATGTTATAGAACTCCTCTTCCAGACCTTTGCTCTGCTTTCGAAGAAGCATCTGATCTGTCTTTGCGATCTCACCGTCATCCTTCTCCAACATCATATCGGAATTACGCAAAACCATGCTAAGAGCCTGCTTCTTATTGTCATTTACAAGCTTTTCATACTTCTTCTGATCCAGTGATCCCACAAATTCATAGCAGTTTTCTGCTGATGCCAGGATATTTCCAACAGACTCATATCTATCGCCATACTCATGTTTGTCATCGTGGGACTTTCTGTACCTTCTGCAGGCTTCAACAAGGCTCCCCAGTGACTCCGCCATCTGATATTTGAATTCATGATAGCCAAGCTTAAAAGCTGAGCCGGAGGTGATCTTTCTAAACTCGTCTATATGTCTTTTGACAAGCTTCATCTCTATACTGTTGGTTCCAAAGAAGTTCCCGTGCTCCTCCAGATCATTAAAGTTCTTGAAAAGACTGCCGAAGGAAGCTCCGCAGTTTTTGGCGTTCAGGCTGTATACTCCAAAGCCGTTTACTCCGAAATAGCTCATCTTCTTTACTGATTTATCAAGAAGCTTTCTCTGTTCTTCTTTGGTAAGAACGGTCTTGGATTTGTTAAAAAGCTGTTTGGAAGCATTGGACTTAACCTTAGTGATCGCTTTTGCCACGCCGTTTCTGTCCTTCTGCTTTACTCCCGACACCTCCATCAGTTTGGCTGCCAAAACTGTGCTGTTCATGATCTTTTCTGCCAGCTGCTTTGTGGAATCCGGAGTTGTTTCATCCACTTCCAGAGTAAGCTCCTCGTCGTAGTGAGTGGAATATTCCATGTCAGTGACAACTTCCTTGCGGCTCACATAATAGGCGGAGATGAGCCTTAGCTTTTCCAGGTGTTCCTGTATGACTTTGGCGGTGTTTTCATTAATCTCTTCAAAATAGTTTTTTCCATATCTTTCAAGCATGTTCTCATAGGCATAAACCTGTCCTGTTATGGCCTCCAGTTTTTCGGCATTTCCGGCCATGAGCACATCACTGTCAAGCCTTATTGAAGGGATATCTATGGCAAAAAGAGCTTTTGTCATAAGTCCAAGAGCCACCTTCATATCCTGACCTTCAGGAGCACCCTCACCATTTACAGAGGTTCCCAGAGCGCTGTCAAGAAGACTCTTCTTGTCCTGTGCGGAAAACTCCTGCTCGTTTGCGCCCATAAACATGGCAAGATCTCTGTATACTTCTCCATCCTCGCAAGGGACATTCCTTCCGGTCATCATCTTTTCCATTCTGTCGAGGCATTGTCTGGAATTTCTGTTTACAGCCTCTTTTATCATGATTGCATTCTTTTTCTTCTGGAAAAGGGCAGACTTGTGGTTCTCCATCTTTTCGAGTCTTTTCTGGATATTCAGCTTCTCGTTGAAGCGCTTGCCGTATTCGGTGGTGTAAGCAGCCAGAGTTGGCATATGTACAAGCTTTCGTGACGCACTTTTAGTACGCCCTGTGGCCTGCAGTGCTTTTTTTAGCCATGCGTTTTCACCGGGCTGAAGGTTTTTAATCCTTATGTCCTTTACCTTCGATTCCTGATAATGGTCTACCTGTTCAACGGGCGATGCATTTATCACCTGGGGGTCCTTGTGCTTTTCCTTGTTGATCTTGCCATGTCCCATCATATATTTGTCCTCGCTTTACTGCCATAGCAGCAATTCAAAAATGCAGATTGAAATAATAACACTCGGTGAATTTTACTGAAGAATAGGCGGTAAGCTTTGCCATAATTGCCTTTGCATTGGAAGAAGAAAAATCGGCAATAATCCACTCATCATAGGTTCCTGACTCTTTTGCATTAATAACCGCTTTTCTGATAAGCGCATACAATATCTGGATCTTTTGGGCTCCGCTGGCCTCTAAGGTCTCCAGCGAAAGCTTCCCGTCAACCGGGTGCAACAGGATCATTCCCCTTCCCGATGCATTATCAACGGCTATGATACTTACATTCTCGTTGTAATACTCCTTTTCTTTCACCGGCAAAAAAAATCTCTCGCTCGCCGGAAGGCTTCTGAGGGGAATCGATCTGACACTTTTTATCTCCGGTCCCAGTGATGAAAGATCAAATTTCTCTATATTTGCTATCTGTACGTTAAGTTCGTCGGATTCATCCACAAATCCGGCTTTATCCAGTATTTTTCGCAGATAAGCGTTTTCAGGATTGCCGATGAAACAGCACCCTATGCTCTTTGCTCCCAGGTCATAGGCGGTTTCCAGAAAAAAACGCATAAGCTCGCTGCCGGCTCCTTTGTTTCTGAAGTCACTCGCTACATAAATATAAGTCAATATGAGCCTGTTATCCGGCTCAGCCTCGGCCCTTAACACTCCGCAGGCCGTTCCGCTGCCCTTTTCGATAACGCCGATAACAAGATCATCCTCTGTTGGTCTGATATCCAAAATGGGCATAAAAAAGCTTAAGTTGCTATCATTTACCAGGGTTCCCTGCATGTTTACACCTCTTTACTCTGCGCCAAAGAATTCTTCCAAAAATTCCATGACTTCTCTTTCGAAAGCTGCTGCCATATCACCAAATACCCTGCCGTCAATGTTATCTCCGCTGTCAATGGTGCAGGCGTGGAAGGTTATCACAGGGCTGTCCCCATCGTCGATTATTCCAAGGTCATCCATTCCGATAAAACTCCTGGTATAGGAATGATCCCGGTTAAATTCTTCCGAAAGTTCCAGGGCCTTCTTTTTGTCAGCCTTTTCATAGGGAATATCTGCCCTGAAGTGAAGAAGATACTCATCTCCGTAGAGATTCTCATAGGCTGCGACAAAGGTCATATCCCCATCAACCACTAGAATATAGGGAATATTCGCGATATCCACAGCCAGATCCTCCGCGCCGGCCCTGGTCAGAATATCTGCCAGCATATTTGTCTTGGGAAGGAGCCTTACTGCTGCTTCCGGTGCATTCTCATCTTCATCAAGGTCCTGTACCATCTCCGGAAGGGGATAGACCTCCAGGGTCTTACCGGATAAAAGAAGCTTAGCATAGCGCTTTATTGTACCTGCCCGCCCCTGCTTATCCGGAAGAGGCGTCAGTAAGCTCACAGCCTGAATATCCTCAGGCGCTGCCTTGTCCCCTTTGGTGGTCTCTGCAGTAAGGCATAGAAAGTCCTTGTCATCCCCTTCCATAAGGCTAAGGACAACTCTTCCTATTCCTTCAAAAAACACAAGAAGAGCCGGCAGCCCGTCTCTGTCCATGGACAGCTCGGCTGTGGCTCCTTCTTTGATAAGTTCGTTCTTAAAGACTTCAAGTTCTGATAAAAGATGCTCGTTCATGCTGTTTACCTCGTTGGTCGAAAGTTGGTATTATCAGTTCTAAACAAACTCTTAAACGATTTAGTATTTATATTATACTAGCATTTTGTGATTTGAGGCAATGGGTGGGGACAGGAGAAGACAAGGGGACGGTTCAAATGAGTCAATGGGGACGGTTCTTTCTGACTCACGAAGCGAGTCACAAAGAACCGTCCCCATTGACTCATTTGAACCGTCCCCTTGTCTTCTCCCGTCCCATGTCTCACACGAACAACTTAACTTTCACAAAGCACCTGCCCTTCCTTGTCGTTCCCGACTGGCCAAGGTAAATAAACTTCCCATGCCCTCGGACCGACACCCGGGCGCCTTCCTTGAGGTCATACCCGCCGCTGTAGGCTGTGCGGCCGTCGATGAACACCGACTCGGACTCGATAAGTCTCTGGGCTTCGGACCTCGAGAGATTGTAGACGAAAGCCAAAATGGCATCAATTCTCTCGGAGGCAACGCTTCCGCTCTTTTCCTCAAAGGCAGGGCGGATAGTACATTCCGCAGGGTTAACGATCTCACATTTAACTGAGGTGTGCCTGATCCTGATCAGCTCCTTGCAGATCAT
This sequence comes from Butyrivibrio sp. DSM 10294, assembly GCF_028539135.1. Classification (NCBI taxonomy): domain Bacteria; kingdom Bacillati; phylum Bacillota; class Clostridia; order Lachnospirales; family Lachnospiraceae; genus Butyrivibrio; species Butyrivibrio sp. DSM 10294. The sequence continues at coordinate 100,007 of NZ_JANSWL010000049.1, forward strand.
CTCAGACATCTCCTCTGTGACAAAGAAATAGGCTTCCTTCTCCCCTGTCAGAATATCTCCTATCTGATCCCTCTCAATTCCTAGATTCATCAGTGCTCCCAGATAGTCTCTGTGGGTCAGGTCATCTGAGAACTTGGCATTGACCGGAAGAACATGGATGCACTTAAGCACCGTTCCCTCCGCATTTTCTGCCATCAGGAACCCCTCTTCATCCAGATACTCCGGCAGGAAACACACCATTGCCCTCTCGGCATCTTCGAAACCGCCGTAGACCACATATCTTGCGCCGCAGTATTCATGCACATTTGAAGATATGCCTTCGCTGGCAAGGATCTGATAAAAGGTGGCCAGCTCCGATACGGACAAAAAGTCCGTATGGGTCACAAAATTATTCATATACGCTCTTGTGGCCAGGTCTTTGACCCGGCCACCAAGAAAATCTCTAGTTTTTTCTTCCATTGTAATTCCTTAATTGCTCTTATATATGTTCATTTACAGCTTGGACAGAACTGCCTTATAATCCAGCTCTTTTCCGTTAAGGACCGCTTCTCTCAGGTTATCATCGACATCATAGGCCATCTTCAGGGAAAAGAAGTTCTTGCTCTCCTCAAGAAGAAGGAAGAATATCTTATCTCCTTCCCAGATGTTAAGGTCGTAGACATCACTTTTTTTGACCCATTCCAATCTCCCCTCGTCGCATTCCTTGGGCTCTCCCTCGGGGCATTTGGCGGTAAAAAGAGACATCAGCTCATAGTCTCCCTTGTCGGAGATAAAGGTGATGACCGACCTGTACTCCAGGTCTTCCAGGGGAATGTCAAAGCCGGTCTCCTCGAAGATCTCTCGCTTTGCACATTCCTCGGGGCTCTCGTCATCCTCAAAATGACCGCCTACGCCGATCCACTTGTCCTTGTTTATGTCATTCTTTTTGCTTATCCTGTGCATCATCAGGTATTTGTCGTCCCTCTCAAGGTAAATGAGGGTGGTAAGTCCTGTTCGTCTCATAATCAGCTCCTATCAGTTCTTCAAGAACGGTGTCCAATAGCTCTGGTCATAGGTATCTGTGAAGCAGTAAGCCGTAAGGACAGGGCCGTCTCCCACAGATACATTGCTGATCGTAAGAAGCTTCATCTCTTTGTCCAGAGTCATGGGATCTCCCAGGTAATAGGAGTCCTTGTAATTTCTGTTGTAATCATAGTAGTCGCAGATAAAGTCGATCTTATCGCCGATCTCAAGCTCTGTCACATTCTTGGCAACAGTCTCTGTCTCGCCGTCTTTGTAATCATAATTGGCGCCTGCCACATATCCGTCCTCGTTCTCTGAGTCAAAAACAAGGATGAGATTAGCTCTGTTTCCGTTGATGAAGCAGGGAACTCTGCCGGTGATGGCATAGCTGTCATCCTCAGCCTGAACATCGATAACATAATAAGCAACCACCTGACCGTCGATGGCAAGCCAGGTTCTGTCTGTAGGAGCAAGAAGGTTACCGGCCTCATCATACTCAAAGGTATTATCAAGTCCCAGGTCCACGTAGCCTTCGCCGTCATCATAGAACATGTTGAGTGTAAGGTTACTTACCTGCTTCCACTGCTCTTCGGTAAGAGTTATGGCATATTGCCCGTCCTCGTTCTTAGCCCACATAAGAGCTGAGGCGTCAAACTGATTGTCAGCTATATATTTAGCAGCTGTGTCCACATCAAGGCCTTTACCAAGGAAAGAAGTATTGGAAGCGTTAAGGCCTGAAATACTGCTAAAGTCGCTGGAAAGGAAGGTGTTAAGGAGCTGTCCGATAAGCTCTGCGGAGGAGCCACCTGCAGAACCCTCGCTTCCTGTGTAGTCTCCGAAAAGAGATCCCATAGGAGATGCGGTCTGGCTGCCTCCTGATGCCACCTGGCCCGCAACGTTCATGGATGCGAACTGCTGAATACATTTAGCGTAGTCATCATCCATTCCGATGGCCTCATAGGTGTCAACCATGCTGTCTACCTTGCCAAGCTTCTTGCTGGGGAAGTAGATTGAAAGACCATATGCGTTGGTCATATTGGAGCTTGTTCTGTTGTATTTGATGGCGCTCTTAAGAGCATCTGCCAGTTCCTTGGACTCTGTTGTATCCATTCTGATGGCAAAGTCCACAAGGTCCACCTGGTCGATTCTTGAAGATGCCGCAAATTCTCTTGTTGAGCTGCGGGCTGTTGAAACAGCCGCATACTGGTTGTTCTGAATCTTTTCCGAAGTATCCTTGGAGAAATCCGCCAGCTCCGAAGGTACTGTCTGTGACAGCTCAGCCAGATCTATCAATGAAAGAGTGGTCTTCTGTCCGGCGCAGCTCTGTGCGCATGCGTTGGTAAAAGAGTCGATGATGTTCTTGCCGATCTCCAATGTCTCCATGGAGGTGTTGCGGCCAAGGGCTGTGAGCCAGTCTGTGTAATACCAGCCAACACCGGGTTCTGTCTCTTCCGATGCCACGAGATAATCCGCGTAATTGGAAACAAGAAGGGCATTCTCAACTGTTGCCATAAGGCAGGTGTCAAAGCCCACAAAATCAAAGGTAACTCCGCCGTCCTTAAGAGCTGTGTTGATGCCTGCAAGAGACATTGCGCCGGCTGTTGCGAACTTCTCATCGTAGCCGTAACCTCCTGCTGATCCGCCGCCGTGATCCCAGAAAATAAGGTCTGTTCTGTCTGCGGGGAAGTTCTGGGCTGTCCACTTGATAAAGCCTGAAAGAGTATCGGGCTTGGTCATTGGAACGCTTCCCAGATTGTCCTTCAAAAGAACGAGCTGTCCGTTCTTAACCTGATATATCTGATTGGTGGAGCTGGATACCACATTGTTCTGCCAGCTCTTGGCACCGCCGGTGTAGATAATAAGGTTGATCTTATCTCCAAGGTCCGCGCGAAGCATCTCCTGAATATCCTTGGTTGCCATTCCGCTTCTGGACTCAAGGTCTGCGCCGCACATATATACCATGATGGTTACTGTATCTTCGCCGTTTCCCTTGATAACGGTGCGCTTGGCTCTTGCACCCTCGGCAACGGTAGTATCAAGCTTACCTGTATTGCTCTCGCTGCTCCAGCTTGCAGAGCTAAGACCCTCACTTCCGTAGGGGCTGTATCCCCCGAGAAGGCTTCCCAGAAGTGATCCTCCTGCTGAACCAAGCTGTGATCCTGCAGATGAACCTGATGTAGTTGTGGTAGTTGTCTGCTGAGTCTGAGTGCCGGTATACTGCTGCGCTGTCTCTGTATCAGAATAGCTGCTGCCGCCTCCTCCAAGAAGTGAGCCGATTCCGCCTCCACCTCCAAGAAGTAGGATAGCAATAACTATTATCATAAACAGAGGGCTGCGTCCGCCTGATCTCTGGGGACCGCTGCTACCGCCCGAAGGGCCGTTACTGCTTGAATAACCGGTGCTGCTGCCTACCGGTCCTGTTCCGAGCCCGTCTCCGCGCTTATTTACGCCGGAGCCTCCCTCTGTCACATTCTTTTTTCTTCCAACAGGTCTGTTTTCCATACAACACCTCCCAAATATCGCGAATTTTCCGTATTTTCGCCATCTTTCTCTATATTAGCACTATAGGGGACGATTCTACAACTTCTAACGGTAATCTTACGAGTTCACAATTTGTTGACGGGAACCGGCCTTTTAAACGGTTGAAATACGGTTGAATTTGTAGTACATTATACTTATAAAGTAGCGTTTTTCATCAAAAAAAGGTTTGAAATCGGAGATATAATATGACAATCGATGAGATGAAACAGAGAAAAAAAGAGCTTGGTTTCAGCTTCAAAATGCTTTCGGAGCTGTCAGGAGTTCCTCTTGGCACAGTGCAAAAAATATTTAATGGTGAAACCAAGGCCCCTCGCTATGAGACAATTGAGAAGCTATCCAGGATTCTTATGCCCAAACCCGCCAGCTATCTTAAGTACATTGATGCAGAGCTCCTTTCACCCGGTGGTGTCATGGAAGAGCCCGCTGTTTATAATGGCAATGGACGTACTATCGACCTTGAGCACTTTGGCGGCAAAGTTCAGGGAGAGTATACCATAGAGGATTACTATGCTCTTCCCAATGATGTAAGAGTTGAACTTATAGATGGCTATTTCTATTACATGACTGCGTCAATGACCAGGCATCAACTCTTTGTCGGCGAACTGTTCAGAGCTATCAGCAATTATATCAGAGACAATAAGGGCAAATGCATCCCCTTTATGGCTCCCACCGACGTACAGCTTGATTGCGATAACAAAACCATTGTACAGCCTGATATATTTATATTGTGTAATCCTGACAAACTAACTGAGAAGAACCTGTTTGGCAATCCCGACTTTATCATTGAGGTCTTGTCACCCTCCACCTCCAGAAAGGATCGCTACATTAAGACCAGGAAATATAAGGACGCAGGAGTCCGTGAATACTGGCTCGTAGACCCCTGGAAAAAGAATGTACTGGTCTATATCTTTGATGCTAAGGGGAATGATGACGACATCGCAATATATGGTTTTGACAAGCAAGTGCCGGTAGGTATTTATGATGGCAAGCTTAAGATTGATTTCAGAGATATAGATGAATATATTGAGCAAGTATATGGGAAAAGCTGAGCTATGAGTCAAAGGGGGCGGTTCTTTGTGACTCGCTTCGTGAGTCACAAAGAACCGTCCCCATTGACTCATTTGAACCGTCCCTATTGAATCACTCAAGAACGATTATTTTATGGAATCAGCACTCCGTCAGCATCGAAGCTATGCTTCTTGCCCCACTTCGTGATAGTCTCGGATCTTGCCAATGTTCCGTCACCTTTTACATAGTATTTGTTTCCGTCCACTGTTACCCAGTCATTCTTAACCTGATGTCCCTTCTCATTGAAGTAGTAGGTTGCCCCGTCAATATCAACAAAACCTGTCTGCATTACTCCATTCTCGTCAAAATAGTAGGTGCAGGTCCACTTGCTGAGCCATCCTGTCACTCTGATGCTGTCTGCTCCGAAGTAATACTTCTTGCCATCTTCCTCGTAGAAAGTACTCTTCTGAAGTGTACCATTCTTACTAAAGAGTCGGTATTCCCCCTCAACCTTGTGCATACCGGTGACCTTCTCGCCGTCCTTTGTATAATAGCAGGTTGAGCCCCACTTTGTTACCCAGGTGCCACCTTCGATATTCTCAGGATCCTCAGGTTCTTCAGGCTCCTCAGGCTCTTCCGGTTCTTCAGCATTACCGGGCATTTTGGTTTTATAGAATTCGGTAATCAAATCTCCGTAATAGTCACATGCAGCGACCTCGACCTCATATTCGCCCGGCTCAAGTCCAAATCCCTTTACAGCATCGGCAAAATTCAGCATATTAGTCCTGACAAGCCCTCTTTTGCCTCCAACCGTTATTGCATAGCCCCTTGCTTCTTCAGGCGCATCCCAGGTCAGAATATCGCCGTCTTTCTTCACATTGGTAAGTGAAGGAAGCTCACCTATCCATCTTTCAGGAGATCTGAAGACCATGCCCAGAACATCGCCATTTTTCTTATGATGTATCTGTGTGCGCTCCCATTCTGCTCCGTCTACGATGAGCTTGAAGTCTTCATCCATTTTGTATGTGTCCTCGTACTCTGTATAGACATTGATCGCAACGTCATACTTATACAACCCCGGAATAAAAGATTCCTTGGAAAACGTATTGAATGTCCCCCAGTTAAGAGACTCCCACATATAACCAACGATCTGAAGCTGCTTTGGTCCGTCAAATGTAAGGTTCTGCCTACTTTCGCCTAATACAAGGACCTCATCCATATCCGATGTCACTTCAACAGTCGTGAAAAATTCAGGCTGAGGTTCCGGTTCATAGTATACATAATCAAACGCATAAGGTGATGATATAATCTCTCCATCAGCATTCATCGCAACAATGTGAACCAGATAATTAACTCCATCTTCAAGGCCAAAGCCCTTTCCCAATTCCTGAAGATCTGCCGAAGTCTCATCAGTCATAGTGGTGTTGCCTCCAAGCCATACAATATAGCAGGCAGCACCGTCAAAAGCATCCCAGCTTACGATGTTTCCATCAAGATGCCCATTCTCAATAGGCGGCAGATCATCATAAGCATCTTCAAGCTCCGCTTCTTCATCGAAAGAAAGCTCTGCAGCAGTAAATTCTTCGAACAGTCCTGCATCTTCCTCCTCAAGAAGGACCACTTCTTCATCATCAAAAAAGTCTTCTGCAGCAAAAGAAGCTACAGGCTGCAATATCATACCTGCACTAACTGCTATAGCCATTACTCTCATCAGTAATTTATTGCTCATAACATTCGCCTTTCCGGTGTAAATCACCTGTGAAGTGCTCCAATCATGGAATCAATACTCCGTCTGCATCAAAGCTGTACTTCTTGCCCCACTTCTTGATGGTCTCTGACTTTGCCAAAGTTCCATCAGCTTTAACATAGTATTTGTCTGCACCTACAGTGATCCATGAGTTCCTTTGCTCATGTCCCTTCTCATTGAAGTAGTAGGTTGCCCCGTCAATATCAACAAAACCTGTCTTCATCACTCCGTCCTCATCAAAATAGTAGGTGCATGTCCACTTGGTAAGCAACCCTGTAACTCTGGTTCCGTCAGCTCCGAAGTAATACTTCTTGCCATCCTCTTCATAGAAAGTATTCTTCTGAAGTGTGCCATTTTTGCTAAAGAGATAGTAAGCTCCGTCTATCTTCTGAATACCGGTAGCCTTCTCACCATTTTCTTTTGCAAAATAGGTTGCACCCCACTTGGTGGTCCAGGTGCCCTGAATCTCCTCGGGATCTTCAGGCTTGTCAGCCTTTATCTCGATTACTCCTGTTTGGTATATTGCCTGGATCAATCCTTCCCCCACCGTGGTTCCGGGGGAGACCATTGTACATTCCAGTCCGTCGATAATAACTTTTGTTTCTTCTGTGATTCGATGAGAATATACGTAATCATTCTGCAAGCTCACTACGAATCTGAAACAATATTCTCCTTCGCCTAGGGTATCGCCAAAGGCATACAGGTTAGTCCAGGTGTCTCCATCCTTCTTCAGCGCATCCATTGTAGAAAAATATACTAATCCGTCATTATCGGTAATTGTTGGAGCCCTGTAAGTAGCACCTTTTACAAAAATCTCGGAGATATTGCCGGTTGCATTGATTTTCTCAATAACAACTCTGTTTTCCTCATCGATTACAGTATCTCCCCTGGAAACGAAAACTCCATCATCTGTTGCATTCCATCGTAATCCGTCTACGACCAGCTTCATATATTGGTCAAACTCATAGAGGTCCTTATGTTCATCGTCAATATCCAGAGTCACCTCATAGTACCAGCCGCCGCCACTAAAGGCGTCCTCAGTGGCTTCTACTTTTTGCCCGCCATTTGCATACTTGAGCCATCTGCCGCCTGTAACTACAACGCCTTGGTCTCCCTCAATTGTGAAAGTAGGAGTTGTCAAAGGTGCACCAAATTTGATGATATCAGCCATATTACTGGTGGCTGTTATACTTGTAATTTTAGTCTTCTGGGCAGGAGCCGGCTTTCCATATACCCATGGTACTTCTGCTGTCTTGGAATGCTCAAAGCCCCCAATATCCATGAAGTCTACCGCCGTAATCTTAACCGTATATGAACCATAGGGCACATCGTAGAACTCGCAGAACTCCACAAGATCGAAGGGCATAAAGTACTTAACAACTTCTCTTGTATCACCAATTTCAATACGATAGAAGCCCCAGTCTCCGAGCTTATCCCAATACAGCTGGTTATCAGATATATACACCCCTGTAATCTCCGGAAGCTCTTCAATAAGTGTCCCCTCTACCATATATTCCGGTGATACAAATTCATAGCCTGAAGAACCGCCAATGCTAAAAATGCGCTTCCATTGTATGCCGTTAACTTCCAGCTTCAAATTATTATCAAGCACATGGGTAACCTTGTATTCATCGGCAACGTCTACTTCCACATCATACTGGTATATACCGGGAGTAAATCTTCCTTGTGCTACCTCCCATTCGCCCTCATCGACCTTATGCATCCATGTGCCGGAAAAAACAACCACATCTCCTTCTGTTATGTTAAAAGTCGGCTCCCCGATAGGTGCTTTTTCAATGGTAAGCTCCTCAATATTGCTTGTAGCTATGACTTTTTCGATATTAATCTGCTTACCTGGGGTCGGCGTTTCTACTACCGTAACAGCAGGCGAGGCAAATTCCAAAGCCTTGAGCTCAAAATTTTCGTCATAATGAGCTGTGTACACATTCCACTGCTCATCATTAACAGTCAGCTGGAAATCATTATCTAATCTCCATAAAGACTTGCACTCCTCTTTGACAGATACCACTACAATAGCTCTATATCTTCCGGCAAAGAAATGCTCGTCAGGATAATCTGCCCATCCGGCCTTTCCATCCTCCTGCCAGCCCGCGAAATAGTAATCAAGAATAGGACTACTAGTCTCAATACTCAGGTTCGGACAGATATCGCCAACTTTATAGTAGTCTGCCATCCTGATACTGATGGAGTCTTCTCTGATCCACCTTACCTTTGCAAAAGGGGGTTCCTCTCCATCATCCAGTAATTCAGCCTCCGGTAACATTTCTAATTCGGGCGCTTCCTCTAATTCAGGTATTTCTTCCAATTCCGGTACTTCTTCTGTGGCTTCATCTATGACTGCATCCGCCAAAGGTTCCTCTGCGTATGCCGTCATGGGCTGAAGTACAAGCCCTGCGCACATAGTTAGTGCCAATAATCTTGCCAATAACTTTTTACTCATAGTTTCCCACCTTTCTCATAGAAAAACAGTTTCAGACATACTAAAAGCCACTGCAAAAAAATTTTACAGTGGCCGTAATAAATTTAACACTTAACCATTAGTTAGTATTTAGTCGGTACCCCCTCCAAGGAGCTCTAACAGGCGTTTTCTCTTGGTTCTGGTGTCTCCCTCGATATGAAGTTTGTAATAGATCTGATTGCTGTACTGTTTTACACTTCCCTCTGATAAAAACAGCTTTTCCGCGATCTCGTGATTGGTAAGGCGCTTGGCCATAAGGGCTGCCACCTCCCCTTCTCTTGCAGTGAGTTTGGAGAATACCGTAACCTCCAGGACTCCCGCATTTTTGTTGAGCTCTTTGGCGCAATTGCCCGCTAGCTCTTTTATCCTGCCTATGAAGGCTCCGTGTCTGCCTTGGCAGGACTGCTCATCAAATAACGACTCAAGCCCTGCGTAGTTCTCGGCGAAGGGCATCAGGAGATTGTCAGGCTCAGCCAGTTCCAATGCCTGTAGCAGGACCTTATCCGCTGCCGGGATCTTATGAACCGCATTCAGGCATACAGCTTTCTGAATAAGGAGATATATCTTAACCAGGCAGTAGTTCATCTTGTCGCACACAGCTATCTGCCGGTCTATCTGTCCCAGGATCCTGGTGTACTCCTCCTGAACAATGTACACCTGATTCTCTATCATTTCCGTCATGGGTCTTCCGGGCTCAAGAATATTGACTCTCTCAAGGAGGTGTTCTCTGAAGACTCTCGGTATCTTCTCCGGATCTCCCATAATCGCATAATAATATGCGCAGGAGGCATTCCAGATATTGATAAGTCCTGCATTGTGGTTCTTCTCAATACTCTTTTTCCTCTCCTCAGGCTTCTGGGTAAGTTCATGGTCGGCAAAAAGAGACAGTCTCATGTCCAGGAAGTCGCAGCAGAGCTTCATATTGTCCTGGTCGCATTTGGCGGGCTGAATATAGGCTTTTCCCAGGGTTATGGCGGCGTCCACGAAGTTCCCCTGCATGTACTGCGCTTCAGCTCTCATTATTTTCTCAGCGCCGTAGCCGTGGTAGTTGGTAACACTGTAGTAGTGGGGCATACACTCGTCCATTTCAGCCAGCTCTTTGGCCAATTCCCCGGGCTGTCTGTAGAACATCATAAGAACCGATGGGGAGCCAAAGGTCCAGCCGCCCTTGTTGGTAATACTGATGGCAGGTCTTGTCATCTGCTCACTGGCGCTTCTATGGAGCCTTGACATGGCACTAACGTCATTGAACATGAGAAAACTCATGATAAGATCGCTCTCTCCCTGGAGGTTGCCTCGCTCCTGTGAAGACAACGAGGGATCGTTCTCTATGATATTGGACAGCAGATCCCTTAGTTCCAGCATCTTGGGTATCTGCCTGAAGTTAAACATGCATCGCATAAGGACCAGTATCGTAAAAGGATACCTGGTCAGCGTCTCCACAGGACAATTATCAAGAAGCTGCAGGATCTGCGCCGGTCCCCAGCAGGACAGAAGGATTCCCGCATCTGCCTGAACCACCTGCAAAATAGCATCGTAGTTGCCGCTGTAAGTATATGAAGTAATGGCATGTATGAACTGATCGTGCTGTTCATACCATTCGCCGTACCTGTTTCTGTAATAATCCCTTGCCTGTTTATCAAGCTCTTCAAAAAGCTTTTCTGCGCACTCCTTCATCATATGATGGAATCTGAAGTTCTCGCTGTCGGGAAGTTTTTTCACAAAGGCATTTTGTTTGGACAGTCTCTTTAGGATCTCCGCACTGTTCATGTATCCTGTGATGAACCTTGCCATTTCGGCATTAAACTCATCCGCAAGGCCCATAACTATAAGGAAGAGCCTGATATCCTTGGGAACAGAGTCAATCATAGCCTTAATAAACACTGCGTATATATCTGAGCCACGGCTTGGGATAGTCTCTGAGGACATATAGGTTCGAAGTGCCAGATAAACGGCGGAGAACCACCCCTCTGTGGCATAATACAGCTCATCTATCTGCTCCTGCCGCATATCGAAGCCGCAGCGATGCACATAAGCCGCGATATCCTCTCTCTCAAGTCTTAGGTCATCGGCTGTAATTATGCAGACTTTGCGCCCCAATTGCACAGCCTCAGTGTCACTTATGACAGCCCGACGGCTTGCAAATATTACATGTACGTTGGAAGGAATGCGGCCTGCGACCCTGGACATGAACCCCGGAAGTCTTACCGAGGTCAGAAGATGAAAATCATCCGCGAAAATATAGATCTCCTTTTCGCCGGTCAGATGGCGGCAGGCGGCATCAACCACCATATTGCCGCTGATAAGATCTGTCGGGCAGGGATATTTGTCAAGGAATGTATATCCTTCATATCTGAAGGCATCCTGAACACTTTTCCAGAATACGGCAAGGTTATCGGAATATATGCTGATTCTGATGATGACTGTGTCCTGTTTTTTGGATTTTTCTGCAAGAAAATGATTGATGATCGTGGTTTTTCCATAGCCCATAGGCGCAACGACGGTTGTCAATGCGCTCTCGGGAATCTGTTTCAATACTTTCTGGAGATTTTTAGGTACGTAGGTTGCGCTTAGGCTCTGCTTCCTTGGCATATTTGATACCCTGTTCGAAATTGAAATGACGATAACGGTAGGCAATAAATATTTTATCATTTTATTAGAAAACTTTCCATAGTGTCAGACTATTTAACGTGTTTTCAGACAGGAAAGCGGGCTAATTAATTAAACGAAGCACCTGCATATGGCAGGTGCTCCGCTTGTAAGTAGGAATATATTAAGGTATCAGCACTCCGTTCTCATCGAAGGAATACTTCTTACCCCACTTTGTGATGGTCTCTGACTGTGCTCTATAGCCGTTACCCTTGATGAAGTACTTCTTGCCGTCTACTGTTACCCAGCCGTTCTTAACCTGGTGACCTTTTTCGTTAAAGTAGCAGATTCCCTCATCGAAGGTTACGAAACCTTTCTGAATCACGCCGTCCTCATTGGCATAGTATACTGACATCCACTTGGTGAACCAACCTGTTATAAGCTTACCGTCAGAGCCGAAGTAATAGGTGTTTCCTGCCTCTTCATAGAACAGGCTCCTCTGAAGTGTGCCTTTTTGGTTGAAGAGATAGTAACTGCCGTCAATCTTCTGCACTCCGGTGAGATTAACACCGTCCTTGGTCTCATAGTAGGATCCGCCCCACTTGGTGTACCAGCGGCCGTCTGTGTAGCCAAGGTTCTCTTTTTCCTTGTCCATAGAGTCCTTAACCACTGCGATGAAGCTCATTACAGGGTCGGGATTTCCGGTCTTCTTAACACTTACGGTTACAACGCTGTCTTTTTCAAGTGTGAAAGATACGCTCTCAAGTCTTGCACTGTCTGAGGAGGAAAGGGTGAAGTTCCTTGTGCCGAGTACTGCTCCCTCTTCGTCTGTCACTGTGATCTGCGTAGGTCTTGAAGTGTTCCACCACTCCTGATAGCCTGTGGAAACTGTGTACTCACCGGCTTCCAGAGTAAATGCGTAGTCAATGGTCTTATTTGCGCCTGCCCAGTAGCCGTGTCCGTAGATGTCGCTGCCGGAATTCTTGATTCCAACATCGTAGCCTGAAGAAAGCACGGTGTTCTTGACTCCGGTAAAGCCTGCCACGCCTGATACCGCATAGTCTTCGTCGGCTGCGGCATTTCTTATCTGCTTCTTCAGAACGCTTCTTGCGGTTACGAGGTAGCTTGCCTGCTCATCTCCCAGAACTTCAGCGGATCCGCAGTCGTAGAAGTAGATCATTTTGTCAGGGATCATGCTTACTGTGTGGGTGATGGTTCTGTTATAGTCTGCGATGGTTCCTGTTACTTCATATTCTCCAACTGCCGGAACATTTGTAAGGCTCCAGGTTACGCCCTTTACTGCGTGCTGTCCGTCTGAAAGGACAAGTTCCAGGGTCTTAGGGAGCTTCTCCTCAAGATCTTCTGGTGAATAAGCATAGGCGGGAAGCTCTGTGGAAACGCTAAATACGCCCTTGTTCTCAAGCTCCTCCAGTGTCCAGTTGCTGTAGCTTCTAAGAGCTATCTTATTTCCTGCAAGAAACTCTACAGGGAGCCATACGTAGCGGGATTCGGAGAGGTCTCCGGAATTCCATCTGTCGCCCATGTAGATGAACTTACCTGCTGCCGCATCCACGGGGAATACGCAGGTAGGCTGGGTTCTGTAGGAGGTGTTTTTGCCATCGTCTGTACAAGGATTGTTAACTGTTGTCCAGGGTCCCATCGGGCTGTCTGCGTAAGCATAGCTTGCAGGGTTGGGATCCCATCCTGTACAGCCGGAAGTTACCATGTAGTAGGTTCCGTTGTACTTGAACATTGCGGGCGCTTCTCTTGATGCACCTGCAAAATTGAGTGTAAAGTCTTTGCCTAGTACTGCGTGTTTCTGATCTTGTGCAAGGTATGTGTACTCATCATTGAGCTTGGCCACATACATGTTGGTGTTTCCGTCTGAAGAATAGATGACGTAAGCAGTTCCGTCATCATCCTTGAATACGTTCATATCACGAACGGAGCCCCAGGCATCTTCGGCCTCATCCCAGCTGTGGTCTGCGTTTTCGTCGTAGTTAAGCTTGTAGGCACCAAGGAATTTGAAAGGTCCGTAAGGAGTATCGGATATAGCAACTCCTGCCTTGGCTTTGCCGTAATTGGAGCCTGTGGGATTGGACTTGGTAACTCCGTCGCAGTGCCACCACATTACGTATTTGCCGGTCTTGTCGTTATAGAGGACCTTAGGCCTCTCCATAACGGTTCTGTCTGCTGCGATATTCCAGTAGATCTCCTCAAGCTTGTTGTCGTACCGGGCATCGTCTGCTGCCTGTCCCTTGTAGTCTGCATAGAGCGTGCTGAAATACTCGTCGGTGTCAAAAACGGACAGGTCTGCCTTGTAGCCTTCCTCCTTGAACTTACCATAGTCCTCATCAGCAATAGGTATTGCTCTGAAAGGAACTCCTTCGTCTGTCCAGTTGTAGAGGTCTGTGGAGGTGTAGAGGTGAACACCTACAACAGGCTGATAATCATAGGTCTTATCCTCGCCGTACCAGTAGTACTTGGTTACTCCGTCTATTGTGAACTGCTGTATCTGACCGCCGTGGGCCTGAACCTGCACTCCGTTGTTGTCATAGATAGGAGCGCCCTCCACACCTGTAATTGAGGTGTAGGTGATGATCTCTGCAAGAGCCTCAAATGCTGCCTTCAAATTGTTATATGCCTCTTTGATCGCTGCTGAATCTGTTGATGCATTGTCTATGAGCTCCTGCGCTGCGGTTGCTGCTTCGTTGTAGGCTGCAAGGGTCATTTCTGAGTAGGTCTTACCTTCCATCTTCTCAGCGTATTCCTCAAGGGCCTTGGCAAGGATGTCTGTGGTGTACTCGGGAACCGCTCTTACAATAATGTAGCTAAGAAGCGGGTCAACATAGGAGCTTGTTCTGTTGGTTGCGTATGCATACAGATTAAGCTCGCCGTCTGTTACTTCTACGTTATAGGTTCTCTCTACGAGGGTGCTCTGTCCGAGGTTAAGGCCTGACTCAACTTCTGATCCCTCAAGGCTGTAGCTGATATCTCTTGCGCTCCAAGGGCTCTTGACTCCGATGGTTACCAGGTATTCGTTGCTTGCTCTGTCAGGAAGCTCGAAGCTGTAATAGAGTCCGCTGACACCCTTCTTGTAGGTCCAGCCCTGGTCTGACATGTAGATGTAATTGCCGGTAAGAGTGCCGTTAGCTGAGCCGCCCGCTACTCTTACACCGTAGTCGCTGTTTGCATCATAGCCCCACTTAAGGCCTGTGCCGCCATCTACGGACAGTTCCTGCTCTGTAACTGACTGGTAGAGTCCCAGCTTGTAGTCATCGGGAACAGTTGTGGGATCGGAGCTTCCGCAGTCTACCAGGTACAGGAGATAGTCGTTAGCCGCGATCTCTTTTTCTGTAAAAAGATTGCCATCGGCATCCACGAACTCTGAGAGCTCGGTTACCATCTCATCTACATCGCTCTGAGTTGTTCTTGCATGGAGTATTACACTCTGCGCCTTCTCAAGGAGGCTGTGAAGTCTGTCCTTCTTGGTCTGTGCGTAGCCTGTTGTGTCGATGCTTTGTGCTTTTACAAGTGCTGCCTTGAGCAGATCAAGGTTAAGCTTCTTCTGAACTCTTATGAATGAAAGAACAGGGTCGGGACCTCCGTCTTTTCTTACTGAGAAGGTTACATCAGCTGCATTTTCAAGGCTGAAGCTGTATACGGGTGTGTTCCAGTTGTTCTTGCCGTTCTTGGCGTTGGTCTTGCCAATGAGGGTCTCGGCTTCATCTGTAACTGCGTAGATTGCCATAGGTCTTGACTGGTTCCACCACTCCTTGAAGCCAAAGGTCAGGGTGTAGTCGCCGGCTTCCAGAGGCAGCTTGTAATCGATGCTCTGGTTGGAATATGCATACCAGCCGTATGCCCATGGATCATCATCGGAGTTGTTATATGCGCCGTAGTCCTCAAGACGGCCCCAGGTTCCGTCATACTTCTGATCGGGAACTTCGTTGTAAAGATCTGCATAGGAGTCCATCTTAGGATAAGATGTGTGTCCTACTTCGTTGTCATTACAATCGATGTACCATGCCATATTGGGTTCAACGAACTCGATGGCGCAGGTAACTTCGTAGCCGTAGCCGTCGAGGGTTCCGGTTACTTCTTTTGCTGTAGTAAGATCAAGGCCTTCGGTCTGCCAGGTAACCTTGGCATCGATGGTGTTGTTCTTGCTGGTCTGAACGCTGATTGTCTGCGGAAGTACGGGAGTAGTGCCCTTTGCCGCATAAATAGTGTTCTGAGAAGCCGAAACCACTGTCTCGGCACTGGAATCGTAAACCACATCCTCGATGATGTAGGTTGTGATGGAGTTGGCCTTCATTGTTGCGGTAACGGTCTTGGCTGCGGTGTCTGTGACGATGTTGTCGATGGCTGTTACGTCTGCCCAGTCCTCGCCGCCTTCAAGGGATCCGCTGGTTCTGATGGCTGTTACTTTGCTTCCGATAGCTGAGAAGTCCTGAAGGTTGAACTTCCAGGTCTTGTCCTCGCCTGCGGTGTTGACTGCTACTATAACTACTTTACCCTCTTTGGGGTCAAAAGCGGCTACTGTCTGATCGGAAGAGCCGATGATGGCGTAGCCGGGTCTGATGTATCTGGAGAACTGACCGAAGGCGTAGTATTTTTTGCCAACAAGAAGTTCGTCCGTGTTGTGGTCTGCAATGGCGATGCCCCAGAAGCCGTCGCCGTTTGCAAGCATCTTTTCGATGTCTGACCTCTTGGCTGTATCCCACTTATTGTTGTCATCGATGTGGATGTCTACTGCATCCCACATGATCCAGGCGCTGGGCTCCATGCCGTTTACGTCTGTGATGATTCTCTGGGCAAAGCCAAGACCCGCCTTCATGGCGCCTGCATTCGTGCCGGCTTCGAAGGTTCCGTCTACTTCGCTCATCCAGAGGTTCTTGCCGGCTTCCTCGGAGAGGGCCTTAAGGCCTGCTCTGTTGGAGCCTGAATAGGTGTGCGCATCGATCCTGCCTACAACTGCCTTGGCTTCATCTGAGAGGGCTTTGAAGGAGGTGATTGCTGTGTCGATGCTGGTCTCGTCTGATGCTGAGATTATGATGTCGATGCCTTTTTTCCTGAGCTCGTTATTGAGGGCTATAAGGATTCTGGACTGGGACTCGCCGATATCGAAATGGCAGCCCTCCTGCTTGTTGCTGTAGGCTCCCCAATAATTGGTGTATGGCTCGTTCATAGGTGTGGTGCTCTGGAAGTTAATAACGCCTTCCTGTGCCCAGTGCTCGATAACGTCTGCCATGTAGCAGGCAAAAGCGTTAACGGAGTCTGCGCGAAGGTTGTCCTCGTTTGCATTGGCATTACCTGATGAGCAGCCGCTGACTGTCATGAAATACGGAGGTGAATTGGAGAAGGCTTCACCTATGAACTCATCCCCTGCTGCCTTGGCTGCTGCTATGAGAACGTTCATCTGATTCTTGTCTGCGTCCCAGTTGTAGTTCCAGGCGTAGCCGCAGTCAAAATCAGCTCTTGCGAAATTAGCTGTGTAATAGTCCGCATCATGCTTCTCAAGGTCGATTCTCGTTACGTCTGTGGCATAGCCGGGCACAACGGAGTCAGATCTTGTGATGTGCTCGCCGTGAAGGAAATCACTGCCCTCGGGAAGAACGCCTTCTTCGCCGGACTTAATAACTGCCATTTTGATGTAATCAAGGCACCAGTCTCCGGCTGCGCCGCCGATGTCGATCTTGTTTTTGCCGGCTGCAAGCTCAACATTTTCAAAGGTTACGACGAAGAGCATGTTGTTATTGCCGGAGGCGATGAGGCCTGCGTTAACGACATCTGAGGATGCGGTGTAGATCTTGGGTTCGGAGGAACTTGCAGCGATTATCGGATCCTCTGTTACTTCCTCAAGTTCTACGACTGCGTCTTCGTCAGTGGGCTGAGCTGCGTCGTCTTCTGTCAGAGCTGCTTCATCATTTTCTTTGATGGTTACTTCAGATGCTGCTTCTTCTGTTGTTTTACCTTCTTCTGTTGCTTTTGCATCTTCTGCAGAAGTCTGGTCCAGGTCTGCAGATTCTACTACCAGCTCCTGCTCAGCTCCGTTTTTGTCCTGAGCGTGATCGTAGGTTGCTGAATTCTCCTGTGTGACTTTCATGCTGACACCGCGGGAATTGGTTCCTGACAGTGTGAAGAGCATCTTGACGGTGTAGGTTCCTGCTTCAGCTTCATCTATCACATAGTGAAGATTGCCGCCTGAGCCGGGATCTGCGTCAAGTGCATTGATCCATCCGATGGCATTGAACTCGCCTACGGTTTTACCTGAAGTGAAGCCGAAGTCCGCATCGGATCTGGTAAATGAAACCTTGGAAAGGCCTGTGTTCTTACCAACGCTCATGTTGGAGCCTTCATAGGTAAGGCCCTCATATGAGGTATCGTAGAAAACAGCCTTGTCATTGACTGTAACTTCCGGAGCCTGTCCTACATTGTCACCGCCGCCCACATTGTAGCGGCCGATGGTCATGCCAAGTCCGGTCTCCTTATTATAAAAAGCTTCTGCTGCCTGCTGAGTAAGGCTGTCATTGTAACCTACTCTGTTGGCCCACCAGCAAAGGCTGGTTCCGAAGCCCTGAAACTCGCCGAAGCCGTCGCCGTCAGTGTCGTTAAATACTGACGCATTGGCCGGTGTGAGTTTCACCGTCTTATCCACTTTCACAGTCTCTGCTGCCTGAGCCTCTACTGCAAAAGCACTGCCTGATGAAACGATAGTCGAAAACGCTGTCGTCACACCAAGAACTGTCGATAGTATCCTCCTGAAGTTCCTGTGCATTCTAATACCCCTTTCAATTCTCTCTCATACCCTGCGGACACCATCTGCTGCCCGCTGTTACTCCCTTAGACCGAAATAGCGATAATTATACATTATCGCCATACCGTTCACTTAGAATTGTAGGATTAATTGTAGAATAATACCATATGACAATTTTACTAAAATTTTACTACGAAAATATTGCACTATTATATTTGCTTTACCTCAATCCTTTTCGTACTTTTCCACAAACACTTTACTCTCCCAAAGTGCCTGTCACTTCAACACACTAAGGTGCCTGTCACTATGTCGGACTAAAGTGCCTGGCACTTTAGTCCGACATAGTGACAGGCACCTTAGTGTGTTGAAGTGACAGGCACCTTGTGGTACTGTAATTATCGTACATTTTCAAAAAAGTTATGTTGGGAGTATTAAAAAATGCGAGATAAAATCAGAAGAACTGCGCTCATTCTGTCCGCAGTCATATTGTTTAACCATGCGTTCACACTGTCCAATGTAAGCGCAGCAGAGTCAGATGAAGTAATTCTGTCGGACATTTCAGATGAAGATTCCACGATAACTGAAGAAGGATCAATTATTGTCGGCGAGGATGCCACCGGTGAAGATATCAATATTTTGAATGAAGAGGATGCTCCGGAAGCAGTTTCTGAAGCTGATCCTGATTCTGAAGAGATCACTATAGCAGAGGACGGCGGCGCCTATCCGGATGAGGCTCAGGAATCCGCAGAGCTCACTGAGTACGTCGCGCCTGCCACTAGCGGCAAGTGTGGAACAAATGCCACCTGGTCATACGCAAATCACATTCTTACAATAGCAGGCTCCGGCGATATGGACAATTACACCGAGGAATCACCTGCTCCCTGGGCACCTTGCTGCAAGGGCACCTGCATTAAGCTTGTGATCGGCGATAAGATCACGAGCATCGGCGACTATGCCTTTTACAAGCACGCCGGATTTACTGATATTACAATTGGTAAATCCGTTAAATCTATCGGTGCATATTCTTTTGCATATATATGGAATGGCACAGACAGCATCACTTTCCCCGCTTCCCTGGAATTATTTAACGTGCTGGCTTTTTACAACAGCAACATAGGAAAGCTCACCTTCCTTGGGAATGCGCCGAAGATTACGGACACAGATGATCCTCACAGATTTGTTCGTGTACATACCTTTGTTTATCACACCGGATCAGGCTGGACAGATGAGTATGCCAGACAATTCATATACACATACCTCGGTTTCCCGCTTATTAATGGACAAATAACTCTTTATCCACTTAACAGAAAAAAAGATAACAAATGCGGAGCCGGCATCACCTGGGAGATCAGGGACAGTGAAGCCTATGAGGGCAAGAAAAAGCTGGTGATCTCCGGCACAGGCCCCATGTACGATTACGCCCTTTCAAACGCTGCACCCTGGATCGAACATGAAGATTATAAAAAGGTCAAAGAAATTGAGATTGGCAACGGAATCACGTATCTTGGTAATTTTGCCTTCATCCGCACGGCCGCTGTAAAAAAAATATATATTCCGTCTTCGGTTAAGACAATAGGCGACTATACTTTTTTCAACGCCGACAGCCTTGATTCTTTCTGCGTTGCCCCAAATACATCTTTTGAAAAAATTGGCTCTTATGCCTTCTATTGTTTATCGGCAACGGAGGCACCCGAACTTGCAGCTGCTATCAGGAATACCAAAAGTATCGGAACCTATAGTTTTTTTGGCGCAGAATCCCCGGACCTTGAGCACCTTGAACTAAACGCTGAGACTATTGAACTCAGAGCCTTTAGTAATTCCTGCGTAAAGTCGGTAACATTAGGTAAAAACGTAAGGGCAATCAGGAGTTATGCCTTTGAATCCTGCGATAACCTGACTAAAGTTAACCTTGGAACCGGTGTCAAAAAGATTGAGGAAGACGCATTTTTTGGTATAACCGTTGATACCCTGGACATCCCGGACTCCCTTACCGATCTCAACGATTATGGCCTTCCAAAAGTAAGAAAGCGCATCAATGTGGGCAAAGGCCTTCCCGACTTCTATCCCTTGGAAAGCTGTTTATACGGTCACGAGAATGTTGATATTCACTTTCCATCAGATTGTTTAAAGGGCATAGGTAGACTGGCCTTTAAAAACGCAAACCTTTATTTCCCTGTGAATAATCGCACCTGGTATGAAAGTATTGATAGCCTGACCCCCGGTTATACTTCCAGATTCATCCCTGAGGGTGATCCTGATATTTTCACAGTTAAGTTCGTAACAGGCTGTGACAAGACTCTGAAGGATCAGACAGTGTCCTTCGGAAGCTATGTAAAAGAGCCCTCCATATCAAGCAGTGGTTACCTGTTTGATGGGTGGTACAAAGATTCCGGTTTTAAGACCAGATATGATTTTGGCAAAAGATTATATGAAAATGTGACGCTTTACGCCAAGTGGGTGAAGACAGGCACAAAATCCATTAAGAAGTGCTATATTACAGGTTTTGAGAGCAAAAAGACATATGAAGTCTTTACTGCCGCTACTCAGGATAACATGATTATTTACGCTTCCAAAGCTGATTTTACCGCCAAAAATGCTGCCGGAAAACTGGAAAAAGACAAAGATTATAGAGTGTCTTACCTGAATAATTACAAAGCAGGAACCGCTACTATAGTCATCACCGGTATAGGAAACTATCGCGGCACTATCAAAAAGCATTTTAAGATCCTGCCCTTTGATATTAATGCGGATGGCGGCAAACGGATCAAGGTCGATGCGATCGGAGATGTCCCCTATACAAAGGGCGGCGCAAAGCCATATGTCGTTATTACTCATTGGACAAGCTGGGGTGAAACCATTGGACTTGCAAAGGGAACTGACTACACGCTTTCCTATAAGAAGAATAAAAAACCCGGTAACGCCACAGTTACCATTAAGTTCAAAGGCGATTTCAAAGGCTCTTTGACACAGGACTTCAAGGTTGTCCTTTCAGACATAAGCTCCCTGGAAGCTTCTGCAAACTATGTTTATGCCAAGACCACACCAGGACTTACTGCTCCCAGGATCGCAGTATATGATAAAAACAGGAAAAAGCTTACCGCCGGAACAGATTACATTAAAAAGATCACATATGTTTATGCAGGTAAAACCACTGTACATCGCTATAAGAATCCTAAAAAGAAATCCAAGGGCCTTGAAGACGTTAGTGTTTCCGCGGGAAGCGAGGTCAGCCCTCTTGACATCATCCCCGCAGGGACAACGATTAAGGCCATAATCACCGGTAAAGGAAACTACACCGGAACCAGGACCGTCACTTTTAGAGTAATAAGCAAATGAATATCTGCATAAAAAAACTTGGGGTTTATGGCCCCAAGTTATTTTTTTGCCAGAATTGGTCTTGTGATATGTACGTTGAATACTTCGATCAGCGGCCCCATAAAGAAGGCGGTGATGACTGTTCCGACGCCTACGATTGTCGGTATCTGAAGGACTGCTCCGCCTGACAGGAGGAATAATGCAATGCCCAGAGCTATGCAGCACAGATCCGTGATGATCCTGACATACTGGAACTTGCCTTTTTTCCAGGTGTTTACGATGATAAGAGCGATTGCATCATAGGTTGATACTCCAAGATCGGCTGTCATATAAAATGCAGAGCCGAAACACAAGATCACGACTCCAACAACCAGACATATAACTCTCACTATCATTGACGGCTCCACAATCACCGTCTGCAGAAATTCATAGGTAAACTGCGTGATATAGCCTAGCAGAAACAGATTGATGAACGTCGCGATTCCGATATAATGCCTGTCAAAAACCAGCGCAAACAACAGCATCACCGCATTTGTGATCATATACAGCGTTCCGAACCTGATCGGAACCAGCGCATCCAGTCCCGCCATAAACGACTGGAACGGATCCACTCCCAGCGCCGCTATCTTGAATATTCCAACGCTAATAGCGCAGGTGATAACTCCAAATAGCGACATTGCGATCCTCTTCTTCAAATTTTCAATTTTCATTTTTACTCCTTTTTTTCACACTGCCACGTTCCATGAGGGTTGTGGGGATTAGTGTTGTGAAGGGAATATTTACATATCCGCCGATGAGTTTACCCAGGGCTTCCACTGCTGCCCTTGCCATCTCATCCATGTAAATATGGATTCCGGTGATGGGAGGCTGCATGTAGGAGGCAAGGACTGTGTCGTTGTAGCCAAGGACGCTGATGTCCTCAGGTACCATAAGTCCTGCATTCTGAACAGCCTTGATTGCACCAAGGGCCGTAGCCTCGTTGTAGGTAAAAAGAGCGGTAACCTTGTCCTCTTCTTTTCTCAGATTATTGTCACCTGTGATAAAAGCAAGGATCTTCTCTGTGGCATCGCGGGCGGTTCCTGTTACTTCTATGGTCTCGGGCTTAACTGTATCTCCGTACTGACCTGTCAGAACTCCAAAAAGTCGTCTTCTCTCCTCGGGAGCTGAAACAGCCTTGGAGTCCCTTGAGTTCACCGGTCCCACAAAAGCAATATTTCTATGGCCCTGACGAACCAGATAATCCACACCCTGACGCACTCCGGTCTCATAGTTAGTCTTAACCGAGCAGTAGCGCTGCTCATCCGGGGATGAATCCATAAACACGATCCGCTCCGTCTTTTTCCTCATGGCACTTATACGCTCGTCGGAAAACTGCCCTATGGCAATAATACCGTCCACAGGCTTCCCCATATTCTTGTACTCTCCGGTCCCGGAGTCAAAATGCATGGGAACTGCCTCTATCTCTTCCTCCATACAGGCCTTTTCCACGTTATTCTTAAGATACATATAGTAGGCATCTTCAATCTGCTCGCCAACGCTGAGCATCTCGACAATTCCTACCCGGGACAGCTTGTGAAGGCCTTTTTTCCTGGCTTCCTCCACACGTTTTCTCTCAGATCTTGTCTTATAATTCAGCTTGCCCGCGGTTTCAATTATCAGCTCCCTTGTGGCCTCAGGAACAGACAACGTGTCGTCCTCGTTGAGAACCCTGGACACCGTTGCAATTGAAAAACCGCACTCCTGCGCAATTTCCTTAAGTGTTGCCATGCTCTTTGCTACTCCCCTTTGGATTCGCATCTACTTAATTTTCAATGGTAATTATAACGTGAGTTTTTATCAATACGCAAACCCCATGCAACTCGTCCGATTTTTACAAACTTAACGCACTATAAATGTTGTTATTGAACTACCCTTTACCAGAGCGGTAAACGTGTTACCGGTGATCTCAGTTCCAATGCTGTCTGAAACATCCGCCCAGTTCTCGTCCTTGCTGGTGCGGATCGCTGTGATTGAGCCGCAGCCCACATCAAATTTAGAAAGATCAAATTCCCACTTGAGGTCGTCGGAGTTCGTATTAATCGCAACAATAACTGCACTGTTGTCAGCCTTGTTAACTGCTGCCACAGTAAAGTCCGAAGATCCCACCAGTGTGTAACCGGGTCTGATATATCTTGAAAACTGTCCGTAGGCATAGTATTTCTTGCTAAGAAGGAGCTCCTGCGCATCATGATCAGCAATGGCGATTCCCCAGAAAGGAGTTCCCTCCTCAATGATCTTGTCCGCCTCAGCTCTTGTGCAGGTATCAAACTTGTTGTTCGTATCCACATGAAGATCCACCGCATCCCACATGATCCAGGCACTGGGCAGCATTCCGTTAAGATCCTGTCTGATAGCATCCGCAAATCCAAGGGCTGCGCTCATTCCGGTCTCTTTTTTGCCGATGGAATAGGTTCCGTCCACCTCGCTCATCCACAGGTTAACGCCACCTTCCTCAGCAACATTCTTAAGCATGTCGCGCTGAGTTCCCTGATAGCTGTGGGTGTCAATTCTTGTCACCACCTCTTTTGCCTCGTTAGTCAGGTTCTTGTAGGACATTATCGCAGCCTCAATACTGGTCTCGTCGGAGGCGCAGATAATAATATCGATACCCTTGTTCTTCAGCTCCTTATTAAGCTCAACCAGTATCCTTGACTGGGACTCACCCTGGGAAAAATGGCATCCCTCCTGCTTGTCACTCCACATCTTCCAATAGCTGGTTGCAGGCTCGTTCATAGGATCCACGCTCTGAAACTTCATCACGCCCTCACTTGCCCAATGCTCAATAACATCAGCCATATAGCAGGCAAAAGCGGTATAGGAGTCCTCCCTCAGGTTATCCACCGAAGGATCCTCCCCGCCGGAAGTACATCCCGAAACTGTCATGAAATACGGCGGTGAGTTGGAAAAAGCCTCTCCGATAAACTCATCCCCTGCTGCCTTGGCCGCAGCAATCAGTACGTTCATCTGGTTCTTGTCCGCATCCCAATCATAATTCCAGGCAAAACCGCAGTCAAAATCTGCCCTTGCGAAATTCTCTGTATAGTAATCCTTGGAATTCTTGTTCAGATCAATCTTCGTAACATCTGTGCAATAGCCCGGAACCACAGAATCAGAGCGCCTTATATGCTCTTTGTGCAAAAAAGGATTCTCCTCCTTCATGGCAGCTGTAACATCCTCTTGGGTCACATTGTCGCCGCCGCCCACATTGTAGCGTCCGATGGTCATACCAAGCCCTGTCTCCGGATTGTAAAAGGCCTCTGCGGAAGCCTGTGTCAGCACATCGCTGTAACCGCATCTGTTGGCCCACCAGCACAGAGACGTACCGAATCCCTGGAACTCTCCGTAGCCATCTCCATTGGTATCGTTAAAGGTGGAAATCTTACTTGTATCAAGTTTGATCGTCCTTGCAATTTCCATAGCATCAATCCTTTCCTGATCTGCAGTATCTTCCGTCGTATCTCCCGAAGTCTGTTCTTCTCCATTCTCGGCCTCCGCCGCACCAACCGCATCAGCACTGTCTCCCGAGCCATCTGTTTCCACTGCGCTCTTCCCGCTATCAACACCGCCTTCAATTCCCGATGCGCTGCAGCTCGCCACCGTTCCGGCAACCATCAGTCCGCACAGCACAAGTGCCACTATTCTCTTAGTCTGTCTTTTCATAAATACTTACCTCGTAAAAAAACTCATTGTTATATACACTATAACCCACCCTCGACAGATTGCAAACTCCTCCGAAAATCATAAAAAAATGAGCCTCCTTCCGAAGACTCATTTCTCACATTCTTGTCAGTATTAGATTATTTCTCGAACTCTGCTGCCACATTCTTAAGAAGTGCCCTGATTTCCAGGTGCTGAGGACATACAGCTTCGCAGCCGCCGCACTCGATGCAGGCGCTGGCCTTGCCGCTGTCCTTGGTAACCAGTCCGTAGTACATGTTCTGATTCCAATCGTTGAATATCTTCTTGGTATTCATACATGCGAACAGCTCCGGGATCTTGATCTCCATCGGACAATGATTCTCCTCAACGCAGTAATGGCACGCTGTACAAGGAATCATATCAAGGCCCTTGTAGATAGCGGTAACCTTGGCAATGGCGCCCAGCTCCTCCTCGGAAAGAGGCTGGAAATCCTTCATATAGGAAACGTTGTCCTTCATCTGAGCCATATCGCTCATACCGGACAGAACTATGCGGATGCCCTCCTGGTGCGCAGCGAAGCGGATTGCGTAGCTGGCATTGGAAAGTCCCGCGCCAAGATCATCAAAAACCTTCTGGGCAGCCTCAGGGAGCTTGACCAGTGTTCCGCCCTTAACAGGCTCCATTACGATGATGGGCTTGTTGTGCTTGCGACACACATCATAGACCTTGCGGCTCTGTACAGAAGGATCATCGTAGTCCAGATAGTTGAACTGGATCTGAACGATATCAACTTCCGGATAGGTTGTAAGGATCTCATCCAGAACCTCTGCCCTGTCATGGAAGGACAGTCCCACGTGCTTTATCTTGCCCTCTTTCTTAAGCTCAAAGGCTGTCTCATAGGCCCTGCACTTCTTGAAATGCTGGAAGTTACCCGCATTCTGCGCATGCATCAGATAGAAGTCAAAGTACTCAACGCCACAGGCATCAAGCTGACTCTGGAAAAAAGGTCTGATGTCAGCCTCTGTCTTGAAATAAGGCTCAGTAAGCTTGTCTGTCAAAAGATATTTATCTCTTGGATATCTGTCTGTCAGCGCAACCTTAATTGCCTTCTCAGACTTGCCGTCGATATAACCGTGCGCTGTATCAAAATAATTAAAACCATTCTCCAAAAAGTAATCCGTCATCTCCTTGAACTGCTCGATATCTACCTCCGAGCCATTCATGGGAAGTCTCATACATCCAAAGCCAAAGAATGTTTTGATTTCAGGAAAAGATTTGTCCATTGCTTGCCCTCCGAACATGAATAAATATGCTTGTATTTGCCTCTCCTACGTCCCTACATTTTACCATAGCAAAACCCAACTTAGACATCAGCATTTTTATCCAAAAAAATGCATTTTCATTAGTTATTATCACCATAGCGTCATGATAAATATTATCGAAATTTAATATATTTGTTATATATGATTATGTACTGTTTGATATAATATAAATTGACCCATTCGGGAATTAATAATTCATTTTTTGTCATATGAAAAGGAAGTTATATGGACAACATTCCACTTTCGGCTGTATTTGAAAATCTGCTGGATCTAAGCCCCGCCGGTATCTTCTGGAAGGATAAGGAGAGGCGTTTTCTTGGTGCCAACAAGACTTTTCTTGATTACTACGGCATCGAATCCGTTGATGAACTGATAGGCAAAACAGACGAAGACATGGGCTGGCACATTGACCCTGAGCCCTACCGGGCTGCGGAGCTACGTGTTATCAATCAGAACGAGGTTTCCTCCAAGGTTCCGGGTAAGTGCATCGTACAAGGTAAGGTCCGTCAGCTCCTGGCAACCAAGCACCCTCTTATCTATAACGGCGAAATCGTAGGACTTATCGGGTATTTTGAGGACGTGACAGATCAGCTGGCTGAGCGCGACAGATTATCCACCCTTTGCCAAACCGACGAACTCACAGGTCTCTTGAACCGCAGAGCCTACATGGAGATTGCCTCCCAGTACAAGACCCAGTACGACAAAGACGGAACAGATTTTGTTCTCTACATGCTGGATTTCGACAACTTCAAAGCCATCAACGACAACTATGGCCACGAATATGGGAACCTCATCCTTCACTCCGTCAGCAAAGCTCTTACCATGGCGGCCTCCGACAACTCCGTTCTGTTCCGCTACGGCGGCGATGAATTCGTTATCCTTCACCAGTACAAGGACCTGGATGACATAGATATTCTGGAAAAAAAGCTCGTAAAGGCCGTTCAGATTCCCAGAAATATAGACGGAATCAACATCTCGATAAAGGCCTCCATTGGACATTCCTGTTTCTCAGAAAGCGGATATCTCTCCTCAATGATAGAGATAGCTGACAGACGAATGTATGAAATGAAGGCAGAACATAAGAAGAAAGATAGTTAACAAAAAGGAGCCGTTCCCAACAAAGGAGCGGCTCCTGATACATTACAGTGTCAGACTTCCTGCGCAGATAAGTCTGCCCGAACGTCTGTCGAAAAGAAGTATATCTTTTCCTCCGATATTTATTTTTTCTTCCTGTCCGATCTGGTACAGGGCATTGCCGAAGATTACTCCGGTCAATAGAAATTCCCCAACTCTGAGTTTCAAAGTAGATTCCATACCTGTGGGCATTGCACCGTATATGGTAGCGTCTATCTTGCCGTTTTCATCAAGGTCGATGGCCTCGGGGCGGATACCGATCACGAAGTCCTCGTCTGTTATAACGGGCTCATCTGTGATACTGTCATCCTGCTCCTCAACCTTCTGAACATGGTATTTGAATACCTCATCCTTGTTGCTCTTTTCAACGGCTCCCTTCTTGGAAAGTCGCTCTTTTTCAGCAGCGGCCTTGTCCGCAATGTTCTGATCTCTTACATGTCTCCAGGCATTCATATCAAGTGCGTACTCAGGATTAAACTTAACCTTGATATCACCTAGGATCTTAAGGCTAAGGCTGCCGTCCGGCTCCTGCATTCCCTTGGCATCCACGAAGTTCATGGAAGGATTGCCAACAAAGTCTGCAACAAAGAGGTTCGACGGACGATTGTAAACCGTAAGGGGAGGTGCATACTGCTGCAGCACACCGTTACTTACGAGGCAGATCTTGGTAGCAAGGGTCATGGCTTCCATCTGATCATGTGTAACATATACGAAGGTGGAACCGGTCTCCACATGGAGTCTCTGGAGCTCATATCTCATCTCAAGACGAAGCTTGGCGTCAAGGTTGGAAAGAGGCTCGTCCATGAAAAGAACCTGCGGCTCGGGGGCCAGTGTCCTTGCGATCGCAACTCTCTGCTGCTGTCCGCCTGAGAGCTCTGCGGGGTATCTGTCCATGAACATTCCGATCTTGACGATGCGGGAGCAGGACCTTACCCTTGAATCGATCTCTTCTTTTGTAAGCTTTCTGTTTTCAAGAATCGGGATTCCGTTCTTGGTCACTTCGT
Organism: Butyrivibrio sp. DSM 10294; assembly: GCF_028539135.1. NCBI lineage: Bacteria > Bacillati > Bacillota > Clostridia > Lachnospirales > Lachnospiraceae > Butyrivibrio > Butyrivibrio sp. DSM 10294. Next base: position 128,586 of record NZ_JANSWL010000049.1, read on the forward strand.
ACTTGTCATTCAGGTCTTTTCCGTCTTTTGCATAGCCGGCCTTGATGTCTGAAAGTTTTTTCTCATACTCTGAAAGAGCGGTCTTGGCTGCTGCCTGAGGGTCTGATGCAGTGTGGATTCCAAGGGCAAAGAGCTCTTTTGCCGTATAGATTGAAAGGCTGTAGTTATCAATGAGCTTCACGTAAGCCTTGTTCTCATCGAGCTTGCCGTTCTTGTCTCTGCATTCTTCTATTACCTCTTTTACCTTATGACCGTTTGCAAGGGCTCTTATCATGTCCCCTGCCCTCTTGGCGGGAACGTCCAGGATCGGCATTTCCTCGTGGATGTTCTTAAGGCCAAAAGAGATGTTCTCATATACTGTCATGTTGGGCCAAAGTGCGTAGTTCTGAAACAGGAAGCCGACTCTGCGCTTGTTGGCGGGAACGTTGATTCCTGCGTTTGAGTCAAACACAACTTTGTCGCCAATGGTGATGCGGCCTTCTGTGGGAGTCTCAAGACCTGCGATCATTCGAAGGATTGTGGTCTTTCCACAGCCTGACGGGCCAAGCAGTGTGATAAAAGAATTATCGGGAATATCGAGGCTTACATTATCAACGCCAAAAAATTTTCCCCAACGCTTTGTGATATTTTCCAATTTAATTTCCGGCATGATCATTTTCCTCCTATGCCACTGTCAAGGCTTGCGCCAGTCAGCTTGTTTACCAGTGTGTTAAATACAAGAATTGTTATGATGAGGATGAGGTTGATGGCACTTGAGAAGGCGTACAGTCCCATTTCATCAAAGTAGTCAAGTGTTGTTGACAGGATAAAGCCCTGGGTGCACAGAAGCAGGAACAGGGACAATTCACGAAGGCAGGTCATGAACGGAAGCAGGTACCCGCTTATGATGGATGACTTCTGAATAGGAATAATGATCCTTGTCATTCTCTTTATCCACGATGTATTCATGATTATTGCTGCTTCCTCCAGTTCTCCCGATATCTGAAGCATGGAGTTAAGTGAACTTCTGGAAGCGAAAGGTATGTATTTTACTACACCTGCAATGATCAGAAGTGTATATGTGTTAAACAGATTAATGTGCTCGTTGGAGAACAGGATGAAGAATGCGGCTCCAACAGCGATGGAAGGCATAAGGTAAGGCAGGAAGGCTACGTTGTTCACATAGTTTGCCCACTTGTTCCTTCTCTTTTTTGCAACGGCGTAGCCAATCAGAGTTCCGATGGTTCCTGCGATCAGAGCGCACACAACTGCCAGAAACAGGGTTCCGAAGAAGGCGTGCCAGATGGTCTTGTTGTACAGGATACCGGGCTGACCGTACATGCCGTTTTCTGTGATATTCTCGTTTGTTACCCACCACTTGGTTGTGAGGTGCGCCAGATTTCCCGAGTACAGGAAGCTGTAGTCACCGGGGTTGGGAAGGAAGGTCTCCAGGGCGAACAGCACGATGGGCCAAATACTTGTGAAGAAGGTGATGATGATAAAGATGATTCCCACGATGTATTTGCCGGCTTTGCCGATGGTGAGCTTGGTGAGCTGACCCGATTTACCCGTAACAGTGGTGTAGTTCTTGCGGCTCCTAAGGCTGAGCTGATTCATTCCAAGGATAAGAACGCCGAAGATCATCATGATGATGGCAAGGATACTTGCTTCACCGGTGTACTTACTGTTCATTGAAATGTACTTGGTGGAAAGTGTGGTAAGGTTCAGGTAATGCGGAACCGGGTAGCTTCCCATGGCGCTTCCGAACACCAGAAGTATGGTGGATAGGATGGCGGGTTTGATCATAGGAAGGGTTACCTTGAACATGATCTTCCACTTGGGTGTATCAAGGATTGTGGCTGCTTCCTCCAGGTTGGCGTCCATATTTTTGAAGATGCCACCGATGAGGATGTAGGCAAAAGGCGCATAATGAAGGCCCAGAACCATGGCACTTGGGAATACGCCCTGACACCACCAGTGAGGAAAGTAAACATGGAAGATGGCGGCCAGAAGACCGTCGGAGGTTCCCGTTACCTTGTTTGAATAGAACATGTGCTGCCATACAACGGCCAGTGTCCACTGGGGCATGATGTATGGGAAAATAAAGATCGAGCTTAAGTACTTCTTGAACTTCATATCGGTTCTTGTTACCAGGAAGGCGAAGAGTCCGCCGAAGAGGATCGATATGCAGCAGGTAAGTACTGAAAGAATTACCGTGTTAAGCAGGGGGTTCCATAGATTGGTCCTTGCCAGCTTACTGGTAAAAAGATCTGTGTAGTTGACGATTGTGTATCCGGTGGTTCTCTTGGTCAGATGCTGATCGATGGTTCCCGGATGGATTGCAAAGGTATCTTTTACGATTGCTATTATTGGTGCGACGGTACTGAAGGTAAGAACAATCCCAAAAAGCAGGAGTATTATATTTTGCGGTTGGGAAAACCAAGTCTTAACCTTATTCTTAAAAATCGCACTCTTGTCTTTTTTTGCGATTGCCTCCATTTTATCCCCTTTACTTGTGAAAATGTAACGAATTCATATGGGTCAGGTCACTGTAGACGACTAAAGTGGCGCTTTTTGCTACTTTAGCCGGCTATAGTGCCTGACCCTTTGTATACTAATTACTCGCCGGGTGTGTAGTGATCGAGCACGTCGATCCAGCTGCCTACTGTGAAGGATACTTCTGAGCAGTATACGGGATCTTCAAGAACAAGCTCGCCATCTGTTGTCCACCAGTCATAGCCACGGTCGTTCTTTGCAGGGAACTCGTCTCCGCCGCCCTGTGAATGCTGGAAGGTTGCTTCGATCTCAGCTGCTACGTTAGGGTTAGCTGAATAGCCGCCCATGTCCTTGCCCCATGCTTCAAAGCCTTTTTCTGTGCAGGTCATATAAGCGATGAATGCGCATGCTGTCCAAGGAAGAGGACTGTTCTTGGTAAGGAAGAGGTAGTGGCAATAGCCATAGCCGCCGATTCCTGTGTAGCCATCCTGATAAGCTGCTACGTTGATGTTGTTAACTGATACAGAAGCTGACTCCTCAACGCTGCGAAGCTTGGAATAAACAAGAAGTCCTGCCTGATCTGTAGCGGAAGCATCTACAAGTGTGTTACAGATAGGTCCGTCATCGGTCTGCTCGTTGTAGTTGTTAACCCAGAGCTTGATCCATGCAAGGGCATATGCGCCGTTTGCGCCAAGGCCAAGGTCGTTTGCATCTGTCTGCATTTCCTGAACCACGGGCTCGAAATATGCTTTCTTGGTATCGTCGAGGGCATCATAAGCTTCTTTTAACCATGTAGCGTACTTGTCTTCTGTGAGCATCATCAGGAAATTCTTTCCTACGATCTCAGAGTCAACGCCCATGAAAAGAGGGTGATTGCCTTCGTATACGAAATCCCAGCAGTTGTTATAGGTTGCTGAACCTGTGTTGTTGTACATGAAGACCTTATTAAGTGTCTGAAGAGGAAGGAAGCCTGTGTATGCATCGGCTGTAGTACCGTTGGCATCTGCCCATTCCTTAGGGATGAAGGTCTTTAAGATGTCTGTATCAACCATCTTGGACTGAATCTGGTTACCGTCCTGGATAAGAGTCATGGCAAAAGTGCCTTCGCTCTTAAGGGAGTCAGATGTGAGCTGCTCAAAGATCTTGTTGTTCTTGGGCTGCTGCCACTCGAACTCCATGCTGTAATTGGGATCGATGGTCTGCAGATACTCGATAAACAGAGGAAGTGCGGACTTACCACGGCTGGAATTACCTACGCCGTAGAAGGTCTTGCCGTTGGACTCCTCGATGGCCTTGTTGGCCAGCTCTTCCATTGTCATTCCCTCTGCCTCTGCGATGATGGCATCGATTCCTGTAAGTTCTGCTGCCGGCTCAGCTGCAGGTGTCTCTGCTACTGTAGTGTCAGCTGTCTGTGTATCTGCTGTAACCTGGGTGTCAGTTGTTGGTGCTGTCTCTGCTCCACCACCGTTTCCTGCTTCTCCGCAGCCTACAAGTGATGAAACTACCATTGTAAGTGTCAGAATTGTTGCTAAAACTTTCTTTCTCACTATTGTTTCCTCCTTTTACATTGACCCGGAATAAAAAAATGTAACCACCGGGCAGTTCTTTACCCTATGGTTACATTCTAGTTACAATTTGTTCATATTTGCAGAAGACAAAACTGATATTATTTGTAGATTTCTGACAAATTGTGAAAATTCTGTGATTGGGGTCTGACCCCAATTTTTTATCCCAGGCCTTTAGTCTGATAGTCAGAGGGTGTCTTCCCAACAAGCTTCTTAAAAGTATTGGAGAAATACGCAATATCCTGGTATCCCACCTTATCAGCAACTTCGTATACTTTCATATTGATGTCTTTTAAATAATCCATAGCTTTTCGAATTCTGTATTTCGTCAAGTAGTTGCCAATACTTGTATCTGTCTCAGCCTTAAACAACCTGCTGATATGTCCCTCAGAGACACTCATGGATTCCGCCAACTTTCCAATGCTGAAATCCGTCTCAGGATAATGCTTTTCAATATATTCGATTGCTGTCTGGACGTATCTGTTCTCCACTGCTTCCTTTGGCTTGATCGCAATCAGCTCATTCTCCAGCTCCTTCGCCTGAGCATTGGTATTGGGATGAAGATGAAGGAGCCTCTGTATCGCTCCCTCCAGCTCACCATCCTGGAAGGGCTTCAAAAGATAGTCCGACACCCCCAGCCTCACCGCCTGCCTCGCATACTCGAATTCGCTGTAGGCAGTAAGGAAAATAATCTTCGTCTCCGGGTATTTATCCAGTAGCTTTTCCGCCAGTTTTATTCCGTCCATTCTTGGCATTCTGATATCGGAGATCACAAGGTCAGGGCGTACTTTCTCCGCAACCTCCAGTGCTTCTTCGCCGTTGGAGGCTTCTCCCACAACCTCGCACCCGATCAGCGACCAGTCCGTGTCGCCCTTGATGCCCATGCGGACATACTTTTCATCGTCTACTATTAGTACCTTAATCATTATCCTTCCGGCTCCTTCTCCATATACGGCAGCGTCACTATCATTACCGTTCCGCCCTGCGTCGGCCTAAACGCCATAACCCCATACTCTTTTCCATAGTACAGTCTGATGATCGTATTGACATTGTTAAGTCCCAGATGCCCCTTAAGCGTCTCCACATCATCGTTATTAAGTGCCTGCATCATCTCATCGCTGATGCCCTTTCCGTCATCCTGAACAGATATCTTCAACAGGTCCTTCCCATCTCTCCTGTCTCTGATAGCTGCCACATAGATATGTCCGTTGATTGATTCGTCCATTCCGTGAATAATGGCATTCTCAACAATCGGCTGCAGTATCAGCTTCGGGATAATGGCCCCCTGCAGCTCCAGCGGCACATCGATCGTAATCTGGAACTTATCATCAAACCTTATCTTCTGAATATCACAGTAGTTCTGCACCAGCTCCAGCTCCTTTGACAAAGGACAGAACTGGCTCTCTGATATACTCGTCCTGAGAATTCCCGCCAGCGACGCTGACATTGTGGCCACCTCAGGCACCTGATTGGCCTTGGCCACCCACTTGATGGTATCCAGGGTATTATACAAAAAGTGTGGATTGAGCTGCGCCTGCATCATCTGAATCCTGGTCTCGTTGACCTGTCTCTCCGCAGCCACCCGCTCCTCCATGGTATCCTTCAGCTGGGTTGTCATCTTATTAAAGCCCGTCGCCAGCTGCTCGAACTCATCCTCTCTGGCAAGCTCTATCTTGGTGTCAAAATCTCCTTTTCTGAACCTCTTCATAGCAAGAGCCAGCGTCTTGATGGGCTTGGACAGATAGTTGCTGAGCCTTGATGCCACAATAAGACACACCAGAATACTGATAAGAACCTGCATCAGAATGATCTGGTATCCTGCCTTGATAGCGCTCTCCTCCAGCGCCGGCGGTGTAGTATAAATGGTCAAAAGATCATAATCCCCAAGCTCATTTATATAGACATTTCCTGTTATCCCCGTGTCAAAAAGAAGCCCTTTCAGCAGGTTATTTCTTATGATTCCCAGCGTCTTACCGTTCTCTGCCGCACCTATAAGACAATAGGGCCTGAAGTACTTATTGGTCAGCATGAAGCCGTCCTTGGAATTGATCTCGCTCCCCAGCTGATTCTTTATCTCCTCCTGCTCAATCCTGATAACGGCAAAGCCCGGTGTTTCCCCCTCCGCAATCTGCCTTGCGATAAGTAGCGCCGCTCCGCTCTCCGACGCATGCCCCGGGTCAAGGCCGTAAGCCGTCACTCCCGGTCTTGAAGCAGACTCCTTGAGCACCGAATAATCAAGGGGCAACGAATCTGACTTATATCCGCTTCTTGTGCTGTACTTGCAGAGTTCGCCCATATACAGATCAATTGTGGAAAAGCTCCTGATATCCTTGGTCTTCTCATACAAGGAAGAATATATCTCCAGGGAATTCTTCCTTCCCGGAGTCAGCGCTTCCTTGATGATTTCATCGCTCTCAAGACTTACCAGTGCCTTCTCCGACTGATCGATCATAGTAAGAATCTTCTCAGCGATTATGTGCTCCTGCTCCTTATCCCGTTTTTCATAGTCCTGCTTAACCCTGGCCTGGAATCCCTGCAGCGTCAGAATCCCTCCGAAACTGACCAGCACAAGCGTAACCGCAAGTAGGACCACAAAGATCTGTCGTTTAAAGGACTGTCTGATAATTCCCATACTCAGCCCCCTTCCTTGTCGGTCAGCTCGCTCCAGAGCTTCAGTATCTCAGGCTCTTCCAGGGCCGATCTCTCAATGTCAAAATCAATCTGCTTTATCCTGCCATATCCTGCAGACAGACTAATATCCTGCCTAATGGGCCTTCTGAAGAACTCATCCATAGCGTAGTTCTGGGTATCAAGGCTCACCACGAAGTCAATGAACTGCCCCGCATTGTAGGAGTGAGGCGCATTTTTTACCATGGCGCAGCCATCAGGTACAGCGCTGGTTCCATCCGACGGATAGACCATGCTGATGTCGTAGCCGGCCTTCATATATTTGCGGGCAGTCTCCTCCAATGTGATCCCCACAAGGAAGCTACCGTCTGACACCTTGGGAATTATCTGTCCTGAAGAGCTAAGAACCTTCCCATCCAGCTGCTCATAGAACCTTGGCAAAAGAGTATCCACCGGCTCCTCAAAGAGCTGCTCCATAGTAGACACTATCGTATAGCTGGTGCCTGAGTTCAGCATATCCGCAAAGGCAATCTTGCCCTTCCACCTTGCGCTCATAAGATCTTTCCAGCTCTTTGGTGCATCCTTTTTGGCCACCAGCTTGGAATTATAGATAAATACGATAGGCAGCTCCGTAAAAGGTGTATAGTAATTGCCCACAGAAGCATAGTTTGGATCAAGCTTCTCCCTGTCCTGTGCTCTGTAGGGTAAAAAAAGATCCTTGGACGCCTCATAACTCTCAATGCCGCCCCCAAACATGATGTCGCACTGTCCATTCTCCGAAGCCTGCCTTGCCTGCTCCAGCATCTGCCCGGTTCCTCCGGCGTGAACCTCCACCCAGATTCCTGTTCTGTTTTCAAATTCGCGAATGATGGGAAGATAGACCTCTTCCTTATGTGAAGTGTAGACGATGAGCTGTTTCTCATCGGGTACGGTATATTTTTCCGAGATATATTTAACGGTCTTCGCTCTCTGCACATTTTCGCATGAAGACAACAGCAGTATTGCCGCTCCGGCAGCTGCAATCAGCAATATTTTTAACAGCCTTCCTGCTTTGTTCCCCATAGAACACTTCTCCCCCAATGTATCTTAGATATACTCTATTTTACTATACCGATAATCTGTTGTTCAAACATTCTTGATTCCGCGCTCTTAGTGTGCTAATATACTTAAGTTAGTTCATGTTTCCGTAGCTCAGCAGGATAGAGCGTTCGCCTCCTAAGCGAAAGGTCGTGCGTTCGAATCGCATCGGGAACATTCGCGAAGGCTACAAGCCATGCAAAAAAGGATACATAAAGGCTCGATGGGAGTTTACTCACGAGAGAGCTTTTATGTATCCTTTTTTATAGGGCGACAGCCCGCGGAGAAGGAAGCTCTGCTTCCTTCGTCGCGCATGGCGGTAGTCCACATATGGACCTGGGGGACGGGGTTTGTTGTCCATTTATAATCGAGTAGGCTGACTCCTACTCGAGATTGGGGTCTGACCCCAATCTCTTCAGGAACTACTGACTATGCATGAAAGCGATGAAGCCTTCCCTTGATTATCAAAAGCATAAGAGAGATTATGCAGGCATAAAGTGAAGTAAGCACCATTACAGCAAGGTTTGCTCCGATGGTCGCAGGGTCAGACAGATGTTGCATGAAGATAACGAAACCAATCAGTACAACACAGATACCGGCAAGAAGCGTGGTCTTTATACCAAAGCTTAAGGCATGTTCTGATTTTTCTGATAACTGCATAAGTTCTTCATCGGAATAGCTTTTAGAGGATAAAAGCAGCTTGAAGCTTCTGAAAAAGTCTGCAAAATGTCCGGAAGCACCAAGGATAATAAGCTGAATTCCTAGCAGTGAAACTAAGGATGGAGGATCTATGAAGTAGATAATCATGCCTACTCCACCGGATATAATCGTGATCAGAAAAATAAAAAGGCACAGCAAAATAATACCGACAATAGTTCCGACAATGGCCTTTCTGCCCTGTCTTTTAACATTCTCATTTGTTTTTATAAGCTCTACCATATTCTCTTCCGCCTTTCCGTTGTAATCCATGCTGGATAGGCGCTGTCCGGATAACAGTTCATTGATACTAATATCAAGTACCTTACAAAGATCAGACATAATGGATGTGTCAGGCATACCGCGTCCGGTTTCCCATCGGGAGATGGCCTTGTCACTGACTCCGATTTCCTCTGCCAGCTGTTTCTGGGTCAGTCCTTTTTCTTTTCTGATATCAGATATGAATTGTCCCGTTTTCTTTTGATCAATCATCTATTTGCTCCTATCAGCGAATTATAAGTTGCAACTTAAGCGTAAGAGATTTCTAAGCATATTGTAACCTATAGAACGTAGAATAGAGTATATTTTTGACAATATACCGATGTATACGAATCGTAGATACAGCGAAATGGACCACAAACCCCGTCCCCCAGGTCCATTATCATATGACGATGTTATTCCCACCAATGCACTCCTGCAGTGCTTTGAACTGATCATCATCTCCGAAATACACCGAAAGTTCACCAAGGCGATAGGATAGCATTTCAGTTTCTGTGCCAACGAAGTGTTTTCCATTATTTGACATATCACTCTCGACCTGGTCACAGAATACTGAAGTGAACTTGCGCTGCACTGCCTTGTCTATAGAATCATAGACTTTAGCCATCTCCTCTGCTTTCAGAAGATACTCCATAGCCTTAGACTTCTGATCCATCATTGCATATAGTTCCGCAATTCTTCTGTAATTCCATCCAAGCTTCCTTGAATATTCAAGATAATTCCCATCAGATATAATAGTGGTCAAAATTGTGTTTGCAGAAAGTACATATTCAAGCTTTTGTTCAGGTGATAATGACGCTGAAAAGCCATATTCTTTTTGGAAAGCGATTTTCACCAGAGTGTCGGAAATATAATCAGCCATTGTCAAAATATTTTCCTGAAGCTGCTTCTTTTTATCCTCTCCGGAAAGTACCTCCCCAAGCAGTACTTCCTTTGAGTGCATGATATCTGTCATGCTGTCCGCAATTTTCATAGCCGCAGAAACATTCCCGGCCTTCATGTAATAGCTACATAGCATGGATAGTGCCTTGGACCTGTCAGTTTCATCTTTGCTCTCTTCCACAACTCTCCGGCACAGGGAAAAAATCTGCTCAGAAAAGCGCTGCTCAGTATAAGCCGCTACCTGAGCGCTGTTGCCGCCTTCAAAAAGATCCATAACCTCAGCAAGATTAGTACAAAAGTGCAGGTCCCTTGGAAACATTTTTCTGGCTTCCAGCATTACTTCATATGCTTCATCAAGATCCCCCTCTTTTCTATAACTAAGATATTTCTGCTCAAGCTCAGACCTTGTAATCTCGGATTCCTCATCCTGAAGACCAAACAGGTAATCCGTCGAAACTCCGAAATACCGCGCAATCACAGGTATTAAGCTGATATCCGGTGTTGATATTCCGTTTTCCCATCTGCTGATACTCTGAAATGAGACATTCAGTTCCTCCGCAAGTCTCTCCTGCGTGAGATTTTCTGCAATTCGAAGTTCTTTTATTTTTGATCCCAGATTATTATTCATTTTGCTCTCTTTTCTATTATTGCAATAATGTGTAATTCAGCTGTACTGTAAGTGTAGCAAAGAATTATAATTACTTACATAACATTGTACGAGAAAGATAATTCTCATTGTATGGAAAAATGATTGAAAAGGGAAAACAATGCTTTTTAAATAATGTGCCGAATGTGGCCATATTTGAAATAAAAAGACTAAGAATAAATTCTTTAGGTTAGAATCGCTGTAAGGTCAAACGAAAAAGCAGCTTGAATTATAACAATAACTGCCCTTTCGTTTGATCTTATTGCGATTTAACCTAATTGAACAAAGTAAGCGTCCGTGGAGCCTATACATATGGG
>NZ_JANSWL010000005.1:0-2061 GCF_028539135.1 Butyrivibrio sp. DSM 10294
ATGAACTACCTCCACCGACACTGCGTCGGAAGAGGTTTCTGTTATGCCGCAGAACGGCATGAACCTTTGGGATGCTTAGTGCATCCCAAAGAACAGGGCATGTCCACTATGCCTCTATCCCATTGGGTTACCTTTGGGAATACTTTTCTTAAGATGTTTGCAGCTCCGTTTATATCTGCATTTGTTATTGTCCCATCGTAGTGTCTGTAGAGTCCGCGCTTTATCCTTTTTCCGGAAAAAACATAGTCAGCATTACTTCCCTTTTTATACACAGGGATTGCATCCATCGCAAGGAAATCCGCTTTGGATGTATAGCTCTCTTCCGTAAGTGCAAACCTTATCCCGTATTCAGCAAGCTTATATCTTAGCATATCTGCAAATATCAGCATTGGTATCTGCACAAAATTCTGGTTACTGATATGCCCCATACCCGCTTCCTGTTTCTGGAATACGTTATGCCCCATCACTACTGCATCTACGTGGTTATCCCTCGCATAGTCTGCCAGCTGTCTGCTTATCTTATGGAACTCATCCTTTATGCGCCTGTTGCGTTTTTCTGTAAGTATGTTCATTTTCCTGGTGCGGTATCTGTTATTGCACTTCATGGCACATGATGAGAGCCGCCCCATTTCTTTGTTGTAGAACTGGTTTACGGACTTTATCAGTCCGCCCTTTATCACAAACGGTTCTGCTCCAAAGTTGTTCGCTCCGGCTGCTATATTGTCCGTACCAGGATCTATCGACATGACCCTGATATCGGAAATGTCATCTTTTGATGAAAGAGATCTGAGAACATCCTTGTCATCCAAAGGCTCTATACCCACTGTTAAGACATCGATCACCACATCCATCACAAAGTCCTTACCATGTGGTTTTATCCGTACTTCCTTAAGTTTCCCATGGGGAAAGTCCCTGCCAAGTTTTAAAGTATCTGTTGTTCCGGGAAAACGTATATAGGAATCCTCCTTTATCCTGCATATCTGATTCGTAAGGATGGCAGTCTTGTATTTTCCCTGGCGTACATAACCCGGCATGCGGGGGCGCCCCGTAAATGCAGATGGTGTCTTGGCGTATGCCTTCACTGCTTCAAAAAATGACTTGTAATCCCTAAGAAGAAGCTTAAGTATCTGCTGGTTAGCCTGAGATGGAATACCATAGTACGCCTTATCCCCGGTACTCTTCAGAAGATAATCAAGGGCATTATAAGAAAGCCATGAACCAGCTGCATGATATTTGGTCCCTTCAAGGGTTTCACTTACAAGTTTATACACCTGCATCTGATTGGGAAAAAGAGGCCTGTAAGAGTCAAATGCTTCTGTAGCAGAAGCATACTGTCGGATGATGAAATTCGCCCTGTTGTAAAGAACTGCAGATGCCCTGCAAATATCCTGGCAGTAACTGTATAGTGTGTTGTTTTTAGCTATTCTGTACTGCCTTGTCCTATACACAGTTGAGATTTCCTTTCCAAAAGATTATATTAGTATTATAGCATAATTTCCAAGAGCAATCAAAACATTTGTTCTTTTTAGAAGGAGTTTTTATGGATAAATACAGAAGAGGTTCACATTCAGTTTACCTGCTTACCTATCATATCATTTTTGTCACTAAATACAGGAAAAAAGTGATAACCGATGAGATGGGGGATTTCATGAAAAATCACGCCGCTTATCTGTGTGGAAGGATGAACTGCGATATGCTTTCTGCTGAGACAGATGAGGATCATATACACATGCTTATCTCCATGCCTCCGGATGTTGCTCCGGTAAAACTGATCAACACCCTAAAATCCCAGCTCTCTAAAGAAGTCAGGATCGAATACCGTGAACATATAGAAAAATTTCTGTGGGGAGATGCTCTTTTCTGGAGCAGGAGCTATTTTTGCGCCACAACCGGATCAGTTTCACCTGAAACAGTGAAAAAATATATAGAAAGCCAGCGCACGGATGACCACAAAAGAAAATATGAAAAAACAGGACGATACAGCAAAGCGAAACGCTGAGGGCCAGCGATTCATCCCCCACCGACTATGTCGGAAGGAGTTTTCTCGCTGATACATCATAA
>NZ_JANSWL010000050.1:0-1397 GCF_028539135.1 Butyrivibrio sp. DSM 10294
AGTAACGTCCTTATAATGGTGTAAATTGAATATTGTATTATAAAAGCCACTGGCTCTTACCTTTAGGTATAATAGAATCACCACAACCCTAAATAATACCGGAGGTAGAACACAATGGCTCAACTCAATATTACTTTAAATCAGGATGAAATTCTACAATTATTGTCATCAGACCATGATGAGGCATTTCGTAAGCTTTTAACTGACAGCCTTAATGCTGTCCTGGTTGCTGAATCAACTGAGCAGCTTGGTGCTGAACGTTACGAGCGCAGCGATGAACGCATGGATAGCCGGAATGGTTCCCGCGAACGCAAACTCAATACGCGTATAGGTACAATCACCCTGTCTGTGCCCAGGCATCGCAATCAGCCTTTCAAAACACTTATATTTGAAAACTATTCCCGAAGCGAGGCTGCTCTTGTTGCATCAATGGCAGAAATGGTCGTTAATGGAGTCTCTACCCGAAAAATAAGCAGAGTAATGGAAACTTTATGTGGAACATCATTTTCAAAATCGACCGTTTCTGAAGTATGCAAAGATCTTGATGCCATTGTTGATGATTTTAAAAACAGAAAGTTAGATAACATCTATCCGTTCATGTATGTTGATGCAACCTACCTCAAAGTACGCGAAAACCATAGAATTACATCAAAAGCACTTATGATCGCTATGGCTATAACAAACGAAGGCAAACGCGAAATCATTGGATTTGAAGTATATGACAACGAATCCAAAGAAACATGGCGTACATTCATGGAAGGTCTCAAGAATCGTGGCCTTACAGATTTAAAACTAGTGAGTTCAGACGCTCATGATGGAATAGTTTATGCCATAAGCAAAGTGTTCCCAGAAGTTCCATGGCAAAGGTGTCAAACGCATTTTTCAAGAAATATCATGGACCATGCTCCTAATAAATATCAGAAAGCAATACATGCCGGGCTAATTGATATGTATAATTCAAAAACCATCGAAGAAGCCCGTAAAAAGCGTGATGCCATTATCGAAGAATATAGCGACGTTGCAGACAAAGCCATGGAGTGTCTTGATTACGGCTTTGAGAGCGTAATGACAGTAATGGCACTCCCTGAGCGTATGAGACGTTTCTATAGAACTACAAACTATCTGGAACGGCTCAACAAGGAAATAAAACGCAGGTCAAATGTGATCGGTGTATTTCCAAATGTACAATCCATTATCAGAATCATGGGAAGTGTCTTACTTGAGCAAAATGACATGTATATGGCTCAGAATAAGATATCACTCACCAGAAAAGACTTTGATGAGCTGAACAACTCGTCAGCGAAACTGATAGAGATTGCAAAGGAACAGCAACGACTTTTAGCGGCCTGACAATTGGATACCTAAAGGTAATTTACACACAATAAAGGACTTGACCG
>NZ_JANSWL010000051.1:0-5662 GCF_028539135.1 Butyrivibrio sp. DSM 10294
CTTAAGGCATCTGACATCTATCCTGTAGTAGACAGCTACAAGGAGAAGACACAGAAGCAGGAAGAGAAAGTAGAAGAGGAAGATATCGCAACAATCGATGATTCCGACATACCTACCTACAGCGGCGTTGGCAAGATAACCACAGCAATGAAAAAAGCTTCGGTCAATCCGGTACTTCTTATAATAGTAATTGCTCTTCTTACATTACTTATTCATTTATTCATCATTTTGTTCTTCAAAAAGAACTCCGATGAAAAGGATGATAAGAATAACAAGAATGATGATAACGAAAAGAATAATGAAGGCAGCAAAGTAGTAGCTGAATAATGAAAACGGTGATCTTCGGATCACCGTTTTTTAATACACAAAATTTCACGATACATAGTGACTTATCGGAAAGTTATTTCAAAAAACACAGAATATTCACAATTTAGAGGTTGCATGAATTTACGAAATTTTAACGATTTTGATATTATACTTTGGAAACTCTGTAATGGGTTTCAAGTTTTTGGATGATTGAAATAGATTCTCAGGACTATTAAGGAGTATGTATGCGTAACGTATTAACCAGAACAATTGCATTTATTCTTGCAATCGCACTGATAGCAGGTGTCTTTGACTATAGCGCGGTTACAGCGAAGGCTTACTCATATGACGATGCATCATATGACAATGCATCATATGACAATGCATCATTCGTATTTAACTGGGTGAACAGTACTGAGCCCGCTGGTTATACAAAAACATATAAGATTGGAAAGGTAATAAAAGTTGCCAATATGCAGGACAGCTATTTTCAGCTTCCGGATTCATATTACGGAACTGATGTTGAAACTGTCACTATTAAGCTTAATAAATATAACGGCAAATATCTGAACAAGCAGAGGGTGGGTGTTCTTTTTAAGAAACAGTCCGAAGATGCGGTGACCTATAAGCATAAAAGGACTGTAGATCCCAGTACTGGAACCATTACCTTCAAGCCTGAATTTGATCAGTGGTTTCAATATATCGGTTTTAGAGGGGAGTGTGACGGAGATACATATATTTATGTCGATTCAGTCACTGTTACTAAAAAGGAAACCTCTGCTTCAAAAAAGATCAGTTCAACATATAATGGAAAGACAATCAGCAAAACATTTTACGGCATTGATCTTACTTTTATAAACGAAAACCCAGCCGATAATAGGGATCCCTATACGGAAACCTACGGAGGATTTTGGGCTATTAGAGATTTCCAGACAGCATATTGTGATCTTCCGGAAGCAATTGATTTGAATAGGCTTGTCAGCATGAATGTTGAGTATGCCAGCGAAGTTGATGGTATGAGGTTCGAATATTACCTTAAAGACCAGAATGGTGATACTAATTTCCGCGGATATGGAAATAACGGATATACAAGATATGGAGGCAGTTTTGAAAGCGGAAGACAAGCTGTTCGTTTCGGTGTTACTGTAAATAATGACGATAATACAGAGAATGGGTATATGTCATATAAAGTAGTAGAAATCAACAGTATAACGTTTGTTCTTGCCGATGAGACAGTTGACCCTACTGATGCAATTCAGGAAGCAAAAGATGCAAAGAATGCTGCAGATACTGCAAAAAAAGAAGCAGAAAATAAATATAAAGCGGTAAAGAATACTCCTTCATCGACCACTATAGCTGAGGCTATTAATGCAGCAAATGATGCTTATGAGGCAGCAAGGATTGCCGGAGAGAAAGCTAAGGCATTAACAAACATGCTTCCAAATGTCGCAGACGACCAAAAAAGCAAGGTGAATGAAGCTATAACTAATGCCGAATCATCTGCTGATAGTGCAAAAAAAATGGCAAAGAAAGCTGAAGATGAAGCTAAGAAAGCAAAGGAGAATTTTGAGAAACTTGCAAAGGCTGCCGCTGAAAACGCAACAGAGCTGGCAAGAAAAGCCGATGACGCAGCCACAGCAGCTACCACAGCAGCTTTGAAGGTTACCAAGGAGCAAACCAAGGCTAACGTCGATGCTGCAAAGGCAGCTGCTACAGCTGCAGAAACTGCAAAAGCTAACGCAGAAGAGGCTGCAACCAAGGCGAAAGAAGCAGCAAAAGAAGTAAGTGATACCACAATTAAACAAGATACTGTCAATGCAGCACAGGATGCAACTGATGCTGCAGGCAGAGCATCTACCGCAGCCAAGGCAGCAAGAACAGCAGCAAAAACAGCCCAGAATAACTTGAATGCTGCAGCTAAGACTGCATATGAGGCTGCCAATACTGCAGCAAATGCAGCTGAGGAAGCAGCCAAGGCAGCAAGACAGGCCGCAGAAGATGCAGAGGCTGAGACTTATAAAGATCCCCTTACGGTTGATGATCTGAATGCAGCTGCAACAGCCGCAGAAGAAGCGGCCGCTACAGCCCTTCAGAAAGCAGAGGCCGCTACAGAAGCAGCAAATGCAGCTGAGGAAGCCGGAAAGAGCAATACAGATTCTGCTATTCAAGCCGAAGTTGATAAGGCAGTTACCAAGGCAAATGATGCAGCAACTGTTGCTAACGTAACCGCTCAGGCAGCTAATACTGCAGCCCAGGCAGCAACAACCACAGCAATTGCAGAGGAAGCAATAAAAGCTGCTAAGACAGCAAAGGAGAGTCCGACACCTGCAAATATCGCTGCAGCCAATTTGGCAGCACAGAAGGCAAAAGAAGCTCAGACAGCAGCTACAAATGCTGCAACAGCAGCTACAAATGCCGCAGGAAAAACAACTGATGAGATTGCCAAGGAAGCAGCATTAACTGCAGCAGAATATGCAACAGTCGCAGCAGAGAAAGCCGGAAGTGCCGTAAAAACTGCAGAGGCAGAGGTAATACTTGCCCAGGATAAATTGGATGATAATGCCAAGAAGCTTGCAGAGGCAGAAAAAGCAGCTGCTGAGGCATTAGAGTGGGCACAGAAGGCAATAGATGCGCAGACTGCAGCAGAAAACGCCACTAATGTTCTGGAAAATGACAAAAATATAACGGAAGAAACTATAGCGACAGCCCTGGAGACAGCTAAAAGTGCCAAGGAAATAGCCGAGAAGGCGCTTAAAAGTTCTGAGTATACAAGCGGATTATACAATCAGGTAATAGACTTTACCAAAGAAGAGCCTGAGAAAGTAGAGCATATTTATAGTGCTTATGATAAGGCATTAAAAGAAGGAAATAAAGCTAATACAAAAGCAAAACTTGCTGAAAAAGCAGCAAAGACTGCTCAGGCTCAGCTTGATAGTGCAACCATTGCAGAAATAAACGGCTATCTTACTTCCGTATCCAATATCAAAAATGATATTGCACAGGCAATGCAGGTTCTTAATACCGCCAAAGAAGATCTGGAATCAGATTCTGTATTAAAAAATATCAAAGCAGCAAAGGAAGTGGCTGAATCAACCGACGAAGCAGCTACAAATGCAATTAACGATCTGGAGGCTTTGATTGAAACCATAAACGGTATTGTTGATAAGGCAAAGTCCTCAAAGAATGCTGAGATATCAGATATTGCAAGCATAGAAGCCGCAGCAAATACTGTTATAAAATCAGTTAATACAGCCAAAGAATCAGCATCAGCAGCTAAGACTGCAGCAGCAAAGCTTAAGTCAGATGCTGATAATGCTCAGAATAATCTTAATGAAAAGGCTTTGGCTGCTATAGTAAAGGCCAATCTTGCCGCAGAGACAGCCAGAGAAGAAGCTAAGAATGCAGCGGAGGTGGCTAAAGCAGCTGCATACAAGGCACAGGCAGCTCAGGAGAAGCCTTCCGATGCAGCCATTTTAGATGCAAAGGACGCAGCTAATATGGCAAAAGAAGCTGCAACAGAGGCTTTTGCTAAGGTAAATACCGCAAGAGAGGCTCTTGATGAAGCTAAGACAGCTGCTGAGGCAGCCGGTGCAGAGGCATATGAACAGCAGCTGCAGAATATCCTTAGCGATATAGATGGCTCCGATGATATTACGGACACTGCAAACAAGGCAGCTGAGACTGTAGAGGAGGCTGCCAAGACAATAGAGGCTACGGAAGTAGCAAATGATGCAGCAGTAAAAGCATCAGAGAATCCTTCCACAGAGGCAATTGCTAAGGCCAATGTCGCTGTCGATAAGGTTAAGGAAGCAGCAGAGGCAGCAAAAAAAGCAGCTGATATCGCAAAGGAAGCCTATGAAAATGCCAGCGATTCTACAGCTAAGGAAGCAGCAAGGATTGCAGCTGAAGCGGCTGATAATGCGATTAAATCTGCCAATATCATTATAACCAAGGCAGAAGAGGCAGTTACAGAGGCTCAGGAGAAATTGGATGAAGCTGCCAAAAATGCAGCTCTTGAGGCAGCGCAAACTGCTAAAGATTTAGCAAATAGTGCAGCCCTGGCAGAGAAGGCAGCGAAGGAAGCTAAGGATAAACTTGATAATGAACTTAGCCAGGCCAATATAGATAACGCCGCTCAGAAGGCCAAAGAAGCAGAGATCGCAGCAAGAAAAGCATATGATGCAGCCACCGCTGCAACCAATGCCGCTGCCAAGACTAAGGATGAGGAGGCAGCACAGGCTGCAATCAATCAGGCAGAACTTACAAACGGTGCAGCCGATACAGCTCTTGAAACATCCAAAAATGTGGCAGATGCAGCGAAGACTGCTCAGGCTCAGCTGGATAAAAATAATAAAGACGCAGCTCTTGAGGCAGTAGGCGAAGTTACAGGCGCTAAAACAGCAGCAGAAGAAGCCTATAATACTGCAACAGGTCAGGCAGAAATTGCTAAAAACAGTGCAGAAGCAGAGGTGCCTTCCAAGGAAGGTGTACAAGCAGCAGTTACTGCTGCAGAAAATGCAGGAAATGCAGCAAATGAAGCAGCCGGTCAGCTTGCAATAGCTGTAGCAGCAGTTAAAAAGGCAGAAGAAGCAGCTGCCGGAATTACAGACGAGGAGCTTAAGAAGACAGCTGATGATGCAATAAAATCCGCAAAGACTGATCTTGAGACTATCAGGGATTACAGTGTAAAGGCGAAAGAAGCAGCTATCCAAGCTGAGGCAGATGTCAAGACTGCTCAGGCTAATCTTGCAGCCAAAGAAAAAGAAGATGCCAAGAATGCAGCTATAGATATAGCTGCCAGGGCAAATGAGCTTGCAGCGAAAGCAAAGGAAGCAGCAAAGAAAGCAAACGAAGCAGCTAAGGAAGCTACAAAGGCAGCAGAACAGGTTATTGCCAATCCTACAAGAGATAATATTATTGCAGCTGAAAATATTGCTAAAACTCTTGCCGATGAAGGAGAAACACTGACCGTCGATGCAAAGAATAAAGGTCAGGATGCAAAAGATATTGTTAAGCCAACTATTAATGCAGCAAATGCAACAGATGATGCTACTGCCAAAGAAGCAGCAACCAATGCATTCTTCAATGCTTTGGAAGAAGGAACCAAGGCTTTAAGTGCTTATGAAAATGCTGCAGAAGCTTACAATACCGTAAGTACAGCAATAAACAATGCCAGAAAACAGCTTGAGGATCAAGCAAAGGATGCAATCCGGGTAGCAAATGATGCAGCATCAGCTATAACAAAAGAGGAAGGCGTAGTTAAAAAGGCAGAGGCAGCCATTGAGGCAACCAACACTCCTTCAATAGAAACAGTTTCAGCAGCTAAAATTGCAGCTGATGAGGCAGATGATGCCGC
>NZ_JANSWL010000052.1:0-622 GCF_028539135.1 Butyrivibrio sp. DSM 10294
AAAACTTCCAAGATATGTAAAAGAAGGCAAGGGCAAGACTGCAATCCTTACCAACCAGATTTGTAGAATAAAGGATGATTTGTATCTCAGATTTCCGGGAACTAAGGAAATGCTCAGGCTTTCTTATATGCCTTTTTCCGGGACACTTAAGGAAGTGCGTATCAAGCCATGTGGCAGGGATTTTGTGATTGACGTGGTAATGGATATGGGAATGAAGGGCATTGCACCAAGGGATGATTCTGTAATCCTGAAGGAACTTGCAGGAATGACAGATATTTCGGGAAAAAGAGTCATGGCAATAGATCCCGGAACGGACAACATCGCTGCGGTTGTTAATAACTTCAGCGCAAAGCCTTTTGTAATAAAGGGCGGTGTCATCAAGTCCATCAATCAGTACTACAACAAAGAGATGGCAAGGCTGTCTGCCTGCGCAATGGCCAGCAACAAGAGATATCGTACCAGAAGGATGAGTACACTCACCGAGAAGAGAAACAGGAGGATAAAGGATCAGTTACACAAGATAAGCAGACATATAGCCGACTATGCAAGGGATAACCACGTAGATGTAGTGGTTATGGGCCACAATGTATTCCAGAAACAGGAAGCAGATATGGGACATATG
>NZ_JANSWL010000053.1:0-10704 GCF_028539135.1 Butyrivibrio sp. DSM 10294
ATTTTACACGTGCTCAGCAGGCGGATTTCCATCCGTCTATTTGTTGTGTAAATAACCATGGAAAAAGAGGATGATGGAACAATTCCAACATCCTCTTTAAAACTTTTCCCTCGTGTTACAATGCTAACTTAATGACATTGACTGTCCGGATCCACTACTTTTTTTAGTTACACATACTCCTCTGCCCCGGAATGATAATTTGCCATCGCCAGCAGACGCAAATCACTTCGTCTTATCCGGTGCGGATACAAGTCTATTATGAAAAAAACAGAGCGCAAATGCCATTAACGAAAAAAAAAAAATAAACTTTTTATTAAGTAACATACAAAAAGAGCCCCCAAAAGCAGATGTGGTCTACATTTGCCTTTGGGGACCCTAAAACTTAACAATTTATAAATTACCAAAAACTGGGGTGGAAATTGCTAAATTTTGATAACTTTATTGCTTATTTTTATTAATCTTTTTATATTTCCTGGTCTTGTTACTTCTTGATCTTGGCTGCATCTACACCGGCTTCGGTTAAGATCTTCTTATAATCATCATATTTCTTCTTGTTAGAAATCTTATAGGTTGCCTGAGCGTGATTTCCACTAAATGCATCGATTCCGACCTCTACGAGGTACTGCGACTTGATTGTGACCTTCTTAAGGCTAGAGCAGTTATAGAAGGCTTTGTCATCGATTGTTCTGGCATCTCTTAAAATTGTAACGTTCTTAAGTGCTATGCAATTCTCAAATGAACTTTCGCCGATGTACTCAGTCGCATTAGCAAATGTAACGTTTCCAAGCTGGCTACATCCATAGAAGGCGTCATTATCTATTGTTATTACATTTTTCATGGTTACTTTTTTAAGTGATGTACAGCCGCTAAATGCTGCTTCTCCAACTTCGTAAACGTTCTTGCCAAGTGATACGGAAGTTATTACATTGTTGTCCTTAAAGGCATTATCGCTTACTTCTACAACGAAGAATTCAGCGCCTCTAAACTTAACCTTATCGGGTACATTTACGCTCTTAATATTGGTCTTATTGCCATTATAGGAAACCTCTCTGTTTACAAAGCTTAATATGGTGTAATTATTATTCTTACTGTCAACAAAGGTCTTAGTATTTCCAATAATGGAGCCTATTATCCTTTCTTTAGTGGTCTGATTCTTGGAAGTAAGCTTAAATACTGCTGCGTAAGGTACACCATCAAATACGGCTGTACCAAACTTCGTATCAGCTCCAGCGATATTGACCTGCTTTAGAGCACTGCATCCGCTAAAGGCTTCATTTCCTACTTTCAGGAGGGTTGCAAGAAGCTTGATATTCTTAAGTGCTGTACAATCCTTAAAGGCACCATCCTTTATTGCACTCACGCTCTTAGGGAAGGAAACTGCTGTGAGCTTTCCATTTCCTTCAAATGCATTCTTCTCCACAGAAACTACAGAATACTTTTCACCCTTATATTCAACAGTTGCCGGGATGGTAACGCTCTTAAGCTTTAGCTTTGTGTTCTCTGTAAGGCCTGTTACAGATACAGTCTTTTGGTCAAAGGACATCACTTTGTAGGTAATACCCTTCTTATCTGCAAATAGCTCACCATCATCTGTCAGAGCATCTGTCAGCTGTTCTTTGATAGTCTTATTCTTCATCGAGAACTTGAATACTGCAAGCTCATTGATATTGCCAAATGTATTCCTTCCTATCTGATCAGCTGTAAGGTTATTTGCCTTAATGGTAATAGTTGTAAGGCCAAGGCATCCATAGAATGCTTTTTCACCAATATAGATTACATTTGCCGGAATTGTAACAGCCTTTATGCTTATACAATCCATAAACGCTTCGTCATTGATCTTTTTGAGCTTAGAAGGAAGTGTAAAGCTCTTAAGCAGGTAACAACCCTTAAAGGCCTGATCATCAATGATTTCAAGTCCGCTTCCAAAGGTGACCTTGGTAAGGCTTGTACAATTGGAAAATGCGTTGCTTCTGATTTCCTTAACATTCTTACCGATAGTTACGGTTTTCAGATCCGTATTCTCCATAAATGTATTTGCATCGATTCTTGTAACCTTATAGGTCTTGCCGGCATTTTTAACTGTTGCCGGGATGGAAATGCTTGTAAGATGCTTCTCTTTATCAAGCGCGCATACAGCTACCTCGTTATTTTTAATTATGCGGTAGGTAAAGCCCTTTGAATCCTTGAAGTATACCTGATCTTCATTATTGCCTCTTTCTCCTTCATCGACTACTTCTACATCCAAGGTGAATGTCTTAATAGCATCTGCAGGGAAATCAGCATAGGTATCAGTATATTCGCCATTGGCAACACGTGCAAAGCTATACGTTCCATCAAGCGTATCTGTCCCAAGGCGTGTATAATTCTCAGCACCAAACTCTCTGTCTGAAGGATATACATTTACCTTAAGCTTGCCGGTTCCTACCTTATTTGCTTTAAACCAGCAATCTTCATCGAATTCTCCTTCATCTCCGATAAACTCGTAGTTGTAGGTCAGGTTCTCAGCTCCGGTCTTCTTTGCAAGCTCTGTTCCGTCTTCATCTCTTGCAACTGCATCACTTGCAAGGCTTGATTCTATAGTTGTTCTAAGATTAACCTTTTCGCCCTTTTCAAGAATGATAAGTCCTTTACCTGCACTTACAGGCTCAGCTGTAGTTTCGCCGTTCTTATCTACTGCTTTAACAGCTTCAACAACTACTCCAGTTGCTTTATCTACATATCTTTCTTCCTGTGCATCAGCAAAGCGTGTTACAAACTCCTGTGCCTCCTCTTCATCAGCCGCTTCGTGATAAATTGGCTTTTCGATAGTTTCATCGTCGTCAATATAGGATGCGTAGAGATTTAGAGTTTCTGTTATCTCAAAGCCTATATCCTTACCCTGCCCATCTACATCTTCTTCAATAACTTCACCTGTAGCCATATCGACGCCTAGTACTGACTTTTCAAAGTCTTCGTCTGTCACGTCGATAAGCGTATCGATTTCGTAGCTTTCTCCCGGTGCAAGTGAAGGATAGCTTACTCTGTCAAGACTTCTGATATTTCCGTCTTTCTTTACATAAATCTGCATGCTTCCTGCTTCAGAGGTTGAATCGCCGTTATTAAAGGCTGTGCCTTTTACGTTATACAGTCCTCTAATGCCTGTTTCAACTACTGACAGATTCATAATTGAAAAATCAGGTGCCAGATCTTTATGAAGTGTAGTTGTAATACTCTCGCCGTCCTTAGTAGTAAGCGTAATAAATACATCTGCATCAGTAGCTGATTTATCAAGTGGAAGATGTCCTGCAAAGGCAAAGCGTTCTCCACCAGTAAGGCCACTTTCCTTAGCTACTTCTTCTTCAAGAAGCTTGTTGCCATTTATGTCAGTTGCGATGACCTTGGCACCTTTTAGATAGTCAAAGCCATCATTTAATACTTCGAAGGAGAAATTTGCTCCTTCACCTGCAACTGCATCATTTATTGCTGCGTTCTTGATCCTTGCAACAGATTTAGGGTCAACCCAGAAGGATACAGGATATGCTTCGGAATCATCCCATACAGCATATGGAACAAAGGTTTCACTGCTGTAGGAATCTCCATAAAGCTCTCTTGCCTCAGATTCTTTAATCAGTCTTGAAGGAACCTTTCTTGCAAGACCAACCATTCTGCCATCCACAACGTCAAAGGTTATGTCGTCAAAATTGTTCTCAGGATAGCTTGTTACCTGTACAGGAAGTGTTGTATAAGAAAGCCTTCCGCAGCTTTCAGGATTAGACTCATCTCCTGCAGTTTCAACTCTTACAGCCCACAGCTGGGTATCAATTAAGCTATCCTGTGCATCCTCTTGTTCATTTTCGGATGCTTCAGGCCATAATACGTAGATGTACTTTCCATCTGTAGCAGCATCAAACTGATGGATATCTCCTGTTACCTCACCTGTCGTATCTTCGGTATCAGCAATTCTTCCCTGTACTATGTATTTAGGATTTGAATAAAAGGCTTTTTCTTTGCTCGTTGGCTCAGACTTATCAACGTATCTGTAGCTTATGCCGTCCTCTGTACCAGTCTTTATAAGCTGTTCTTCGTTTACAATAAGATTTGATACATTAAGGCCAAGGATGTTTTCTTTTCTTAGCCAGAGGACGTACAGTGCTCCGTTTGCATTAAGAAGCCTTGGGTTACTGCTCTCAGGAGTATAAGCTTCTCCTGTAAGAGAGTTAATCTCGTAGCCTGTTAAAATTACAGGTTCGTCAAATTCTCCCTTATCCATGTCATAGGTTACCATATAGAGCTGTCTGTCTGAAAGCGTATTCATATCGCCGTCAGCATCAACTGTATAAGCAACTACGCCGTAGTCCTTACCTGAAATAGTTGTAATACGGGCATCAGACTCAAGAAGGAAGCCTTTGGTCTTATCTTCAAGCTTAATTGCTGTTGTGCCGCTTCCGCCGCTTCTGTAGTAGCCATTATCTCCAAGATCTTCCTTTAGAATTACGCCAGGAAGATAATCAAGGAATTTCTGTCCGTATACGTTTTCATTATAGGTCTTAAGCCTCTCTTGTGCTGCCTTTGTTCCAAGAGCCATAAGGCCTGGAAGAGAATCAAGACTTTCTGTTCCCTGTGCCCATGTATTTTCGTTATAATCGTAGGTTCTTACTGCGATAAGTGAGCTTACAGGATAAATCATATCGCCGACTTCAGCTTCATCTGAAGTCTTATTTGCATACTGACGTTTTTCGTAGCATACAACAAGCTTGTCATTAGCTGAGAATATACCAAACATTCTGTCTGCAGATTTATCGCTAATTTCAAGACCAGTCTCAGCGGCATTTTTATCAGTTGTGGTTTTAGTTATTTCCTGAATGTCTGAAAGAGTTCCGTCTTTACTTATAAATCTGCCGTGAATGTCAAGGGCATTTAGTCTTTCAAGCTTATTGTCTGTATCTTTATACTCTGTGTTAACACTTGACCATACGATGAGAGCGCCTGGTCTTGAGCCAAGTGAGTAGATACGTGGATACTGATCAAGTGCTCCATCGTCCTCAAGTATCTCAGGAAGACTCCAGCTGGCTCCATCATAATAGGTGTAGTAAGCTGCATATCTGTTATTTTCATCATTTACCCTGTTCTTTGGCGGATTTAGGAATACTGCTGCAAATTTGCCATCTCCCAAGGATACCATATTAAACTCAGGATTATTTGAAATTTTATCTGCAAGAGGGCTCTCTCTGTAAGCACCCATTCCGCCCTCATCTATTGCATTAAATACTGACTCGCTTTCGTCTCCGCCAAGCCATTCATAGCCATCATCCATGTAGCTTACATCATCTGCCTTGAATTCATTTATGCTCTCACTAAGAAGTGAACTGCTTGCCTCACCTAGAGCCTTGACGATCTTGTCTCCATATGCTGCTCCGAAATTTAGCGTTTCTTCATCTCCCCAGAGCTGATATGTCTTACTTGCAAGCTCTTTTTTAAATGAGAAACCAATTATAGAAACTCCTATTGATGCGCTAAGTGTACAAGCTCCTGCACTATCTGTGCCGGTACCAAATACCATATTAAATGCAGCCTTACCTGATACGCTTACGCTTACCAGATTTCCTGCAATTCCGGCAGACAAAGTCAGCGTTATCGACGGGTCTATACTAAACAATCCATTCTTGGCAAGATTAGAGCCATAGGCAGAGCTATCAGCTTCTATGACATTGACGTCCTGATTGGCTTTGATGTAATAGCGCTTTGCGCTATCAGTGTCATTCTGCTGCTCAATAACAAAGGATGCTCCTGCCTTTACCTCGAGTTCGAGACCTATACCAATAGTGACGCCAATAGGCGTAGCATAGTTCATCGTAAACTTATAGTCTGCATCTACAGTTGCAGTCAGGATCAGATTCTTAAAATACCATTCATCTACATTTGAATCATATCCGCAGGTCATAAGGAATGAAAAGCCCAGATCCATGGTAAAGCTGTTTCCGAATTTAGGCTTGTTTTTCTGAGGCTCCTGAGCTCCTGCAAGGACCTTGTCAAATTCTTTTTTCTTTTCCTCCGCTTCTTTCTTATTCTCTTCAAGCTTCTTTTTACTCTCAGCTATTTTGCTTTCAAGTTCTTTCTTTTGTGATTCGTTTGCCTTTGAAAGCTTAGATTCAAGCTTTGCAATTTCAGAGTTCGTTTTTCCAACTGCCTTGGCGGCATCAGCTGCATCATTTGCAGCTTCCTTCATAGTGTCCTTTGTGGCTTTATCGACAATATTTTTGCTAAAGCCTACTTTAATTACCTTATTCTTTTCTTCGTCTTCATAGGCATTACTTCCTTTAGTAGCTTTATCTACATTTCCAGTCCATCCAAGATCAAAAGCGGAATTTACTGCGCCAATGATATCGATTCTGGCAGTGCTTGTATCTCCTACAAAGAAATTGACAATTTTAATAACACCAAGTGAGGCTCTAATCTTAATTCCTACATCTCTTGAGAGGAATTTGGATGCCCCTGAGCTAAAGGTTACTCTGGCAATTGCTCCTGCTTTAATAAACTGTTTAGCAGGATTAAAGTCAAAGGTAAAGATTCCGGAATGGTTACCATCTTCTTTGCCTATTATAGCAACGCTAGAGCCATCTTTGTTAATAAAGGCCATTTCTGCTTTGTCAATATTTACGCCACTTCGATGTGCGGTCATCTGAATGCGATAATCATAATCGCCGTCAGTAAACGCTTCAAAATATCCGGTTTTAGCACTTGACGTATCTACAGCTTTGTATTCATATTCTCCATTTTTATTCTTCTCTTTTTCAAAGAGCCGAACGTCAGTTATATCTACATCTTTCCAGGTTTCGATTACAATATCCTCATTTATTCCGGGATTTTGTACCGCCATTGAGTAAACTTCACCATATGGGGTATTTCCGTTGAAGGTTACCGAATAAGTGAAAAGGTCATAGAAATGCCTTTCATCAAGTTCATAGTAGCCATCCCCTATTTTGCTGCCATAGCCGCCATTTTTGGTTGTAGCTTCAATACCGTCACTATATACCTCAATGCCATTAAGTCCCATTGTGGTCTCGCTGCCTGAAATAAGAAGCTTGTCCTTTATTTTAATCCATCCGCGAATTGGAACAGGATTAAGCTCTGCAGCTACATCGGGTTCTGTAACGAAATTATAATAAATCTTACTCTTAGGAAGCTTGGTCACATATCTGATTGTCTGTCCATAAGAATTTTTGAATGATTTATAGAACGGATTATCATCATTTACAATTCCATCACCATCATTATCGAGTGTTCCGTCCTTCCAGAATGTATGGTAGTTTCCTTCGCTTTGAGGAAGTGATCCAAAGGTATAGGCTTTGTTGATGGCGACGCCTTCAATGCTTAAACTATCTCCTCCATTTACCATCTTGCCGGTATCACTTGTCGTATCATCAGTTACTACAGAATCAACATACAGAATCTTACCATTTGAAGCGTTATTCTTGGACTGAGGATTAGGTGCAAGCGTAATAGATGATGCGTCATAATTAACCGTAAGTCTAAGGTTTTTCTTGGTTTCATAATTCAAAGGAGAAACAAGCAGATTTGGATTGCTTGTCTTTAGGTTATCCGCAGCAACTACATACTTATCGTTGTCGGAAGATATTGCCTCTCCATGAACTTTCTCATTATATACTCTTTCCGTTATATATTTCTCAAGCGCAATATTATCAACTGCATAGCCTTCATTTGCTACTGCACTGACATTTAAAGTATCAAGCATGGTAGCTTCCAGTTCGGCACCATTATTAAAGCCGGAAATACGACCCTTTACATCTGCCTTTCCGGATGCTGAAGCATTTTCATTATTAAATATTATTGTTACTTTCTTTGGTTCATATACAGGAACAAGTTCAAAGGTTCCATCAGAATACATGTAATCTCTGTATTTTGTCTTAAACGCGTTGTCTACAACAAAGGTTGCCGGCAAAATATCATCACTGACTTTGTTCCTTACATTTGGTTTTACAAGCTTAAAGCCCTTAAAATCAACTGTGCTATCTTGTGCATAGACTCCCAGAGAATTCGCAGTACTACCCTTTGCTTCTCTTGAAGTACTTACCGTTTCTCCGCTTCTTATAGTTATCTCGCTAGTCTGATTTCCGCTTTTATCATTGAAATATGCCTTCTGATAATCGATAGTTCTTCCATCATCAGAGCTATTTATCGCTTTATATGCCTTTTCACGGTATTGTCCCATACCGTTATAATTATTATTAATAGCAAATTTGTATTTGTTATAACCAACAACTACCTTCTCTATAGTAATGTGAACATCTCCGCTCTTAGTTCCATCCTCCGGATAGAATTGGTACCATACTTCTGCATCCTTATAATACCAGTTTTTATCTTTAGATCTTGTCCATCTATGTGTATATGATTCTACTCTGCCAGGATCAGATGACGGAGGCTGGAAAAACTTATAATGCTCATCTTCAATACTATATTTAAAGCCTTTTCCCCTAAGATACAGGTGTACTGCCTTTTCTCTGTCGTCGTTGATTAACCATCTATAGGTATATCCCCATACCTTATACTTTACTTCTACGTAATCTGCGGAGGAAATATCAATATTATCTAAAACCTTATATGCATAATCCTTCCTACCAGTGCTATTTTCACTTGAATTCTGGTATACGACAACTTCTTCAGTTCCTGCTGAATTTGCTTCAAGGTTTGCTACAGAGCTGTTAAACTCAGCTGTGTCATCTGAGCTTTCTTCAGATGCTGTGTTAAATCTTGTCTCAAAATCAGGGTCTTCCTGTATTGTAACGTAGCAGGCATTATTTCCCGAAACGCTTCCGTTAGCACTTGTAAGTCCTACCCAGAAATGCGCCTCCTTCGACCTGTCTGAAATTATCGGGATCTCTACCGTTCTCTCAGTTACACCTGCAGCAAAAAACAACTCTGTAACAGTTTTCTTGTAGTCAACGTCAGGTTCTGCATCGATACCCTGCGTTCCAACTGATACAAAGTCCATCTGATCAATTCCTGAATGACGCAGAATTGTAACCTGTGCTAAATAATCATCAGGAGTAATAACTATTTCTTTTTCTTTTACAGAGTAGGCAAGAGCTTCGTGGTTATCGTTATCTGAGATATTGAGGTATCCGTTATAGCTGCTTCCAATCTCTGCGCCTTCTGCATCCTGCAGCACAAAAAGAACGACTTCGCCTGATTCAGACTTTTCGTCATCCTTAATCTTTACCTTTATGTCCTTTTTGTATTCGCCTTCGGCAAATTCAAGCTTTGCTGTAACGCCTGGCAAGGAGGCAAGATTTTCCCTGCTCTCATCATAGCCGGCTGACATAGCCTCTTTAGTTTCTTCGGAAACTTCCTCTTCTGCATATTCTTTCCAGTCATAGTTTGGAGCTTCTTCTCCTGTCTGGAGTGAATACAAATTACCTAAAGAGTTGGTGCCTCCAAGATATGAGGAGGTATTATTTACGGTTTCTTCCTCTTTGGCGTCAAACTTAGCGTTTCCTTCTTCCTCTTCGGAAACTACTTCTATTGTCTCTGCCTCAGCTTCGCTTATCACATCAGCTGCAGCATTTGTATCAGCTGCAATATCTGTGCCTGCTGCGTCATTTGTGTCAGCTGTCTTACCTTCGTCAGATATCGTAACAGAAGTATCTGTATTTTCGGAATCGAATTCACTTTCCTCTTCTGTGATTTCTTCCTCTACATCAGATGAATTAAAGTTAGCCTCACCATTCTCATTTTTTTCTACAGTTATGAAGGAATTTACATCATCCTCGGTTGCAATCTCTCCATATTCTTCTACAAGAGGTCTTACTCCATCTGCAGAAGGGAGATCTTTATCTCCGAATAAGCCTTGCTCTATGCTGATTGTATAGTCCTTGCCATATTCGGCAGATACATCAACTGCTTTAAAAACTACTGTTGCTTTATTATCAGTATTTCCCTGGCGAACTACGCTTACTACAACTTCATCGCCTTCTGTGGCATTTAGGATTGTCTCATAAAATCCAAATACACCGTTTGGATGCTCATCTTCAGAAACAGCCCCTTTTAGTTTTTCCTCAAGGGCCTTTTCCTGTTCTTCATCCAAAACCATTATTTCCTGTTCTTTTTCTTGCGGATTAGCAGCAATCGCAGTTACGTCAATAGATGTAAAAAGCAGCGATGCTGCCAAAACAGCACTTAGGCCTTTTCGTAATACCTTCCTCATCTGCTTGCCTCCTGGAATAAAGTCCATAAACAAAAAGTTACGTAATAATAGTATACTTTTTTGCAAGCAGACTGTAACTAGATAACGATGAAATATTATTTTAATTTCATAAACTTTAGGCAAAAATAATATTTCTTATTTCTATACCGTGCCATTTACGTTACTAATCTCAAGGTTATCAAAAATAGAGATATTGGAATAATTTACAGAATAATCAGACGGATCAGTGGTACTTGCAGAAGTCGATATGCCTGCCATTGATCCGTCATCAATATAGATAAGATGACCTGCTCTGTCGTCAATGTCATTAAGTTAAGTGTGACGACAATAAGACTCTTATACCAGAAATGGTATAGGGGTCTTTTTTTTTTGAAAAAAATAGTTGACAGCAGGACTGAAAAGTGCGGCCGCTTTCGCTACTGATTATATTTTATAGGTAGCGAAAGCGGCCCTTGAAATTGTAAGCATAATTCTCGATTTCAAGGAGGTGCACATGAAAACAC
>NZ_JANSWL010000054.1:0-552 GCF_028539135.1 Butyrivibrio sp. DSM 10294
ACCTCCAAGATTCTCACGCATGAGGCTAGCCCTAAAGCTATTTCGGAGAGAACCAGCTATCTCCAGGTTCGATTGGAATTTCTCCGCTACCCACACCTCATCCCCGCACTTTTCAACGTGCGTGGGTTCGGGCCTCCATCCAGTGTTACCTGGACTTCACCCTGGACATGGGTAGATCACCTGGTTTCGGGTCTACGACCACATACTCATTCGCCCTATTCAGACTCGCTTTCGCTGCGGCTCCGTCTGTCCAACTTAACCTTGCATGTAATCGTAACTCGCCGGTTCATTCTACAAAAGGCACGCTATCACCCATTAACGGGCTCTAACTACTTGTAGGCACACGGTTTCAGGATCTCTTTCACTCCCCTTCCGGGGTGCTTTTCACCTTTCCCTCACGGTACTGGTTCACTATCGGTCACTAGGGAGTATTTAGCCTTGGGAGATGGTCCTCCCTGCTTCCGACGGGATTTCTCGTGTCCCGCCGTACTCAGGATCCACTCTGGAGGGAACGAAGTTTCAATTACAGGGCTTTTACCTCCTATGGCGGGC
>NZ_JANSWL010000055.1:0-880 GCF_028539135.1 Butyrivibrio sp. DSM 10294
AAGGAGGAATATAAGATGATTAAAATGCTAATGATTGGCATGTTTTCATTTACTGCTACTACTCTATTCTTTTTCCAAGGAATCGAGATTTTTCAAGCATTCTTTGAATACTTCAAACAAAAATAATAAAAGGGAGCGACCTCTTAAAGGTCCTCCCTCTTTTATTTGAAAGCATTACTTCGCATTTACTTTTTCATGCTTTGCATCGATGCGCTTCTCAATCATTTCAATTTGATCGCGATCTTTTAATAATTCCTCTTTATTCTTTCTGACTAATTCAATATACGATACTTTCTTCTTTCTCATTTGTGAACTCTCCTATCTGTTGATAACTATATTTTCAGACTATTTATTTTTTTGAAACACTCTCTTGTGCCTCAAGTAAAGGATGAAAATATTTTTAACGATGCGTCCTTTTGTCTTTGTAAGAAAATCTTACACATTTCATCAGACAAACCTCATCCGCAAATAAATTTTCGTTAAATTCAGATTAATATGAAACAATGAAAATGTCAAGACTTTTGGCTCATAATATTATTTTTAAATAATTTAGACACAATATCTTAACAAAACGTTTACAAAGGTATTCTATTTACTACCTTCTGTAATACAACATATACCAACATTCTCAATCTGTTCTCATATAGGTCGATTTTCACACCACCTTTCCCCTTACCATATATTAGAATCATATTGACATCTATATGATTCTAGTATAAAATCAGGCTTTGTGTTGAATGACGTGGTTCGAAACCATCCCACGATAAAAAACTAAGGAGCGTTAACATAAATGAATACAAAAACACTTGTTGCGAACGGGATTTTAGCAGCTTTATATATTGCTGTTTCCATGCTTGTTCAACCGATTGCATTCTCTGCT
>NZ_JANSWL010000056.1:0-21136 GCF_028539135.1 Butyrivibrio sp. DSM 10294
ATTTAAAGTAATATTGAGTTGAGCCATTGTGTTCTACCTCCGGTATTATTTAGGGTTGTGGTGATTCTATTATACCTAAAGGTAAGAGCCAGTGGCTTTTATAATACAATATTCAATTTACACCATTATAAGGACGTTACTGTTGATTCATATAAATTCCTCCTGATAGGCATACTGATACTTCCTTTTTTACTGTATTAGTATGCTTATATACCATAGGATAGCCTTTGTTAGCTCGTTTTTTATTCCAAAAGGCATATTAAAGGGAGAATTCACATGTGTTTCATATGATTATCAACATATTGATAGAATAAAGGAGCTGGAAAACCCGCGGATTATAAGTCATGTTCGTCAACATTTTTGTAAAATGCCCCAAATGTTCCCTTGTAAAAATGTAAAATAAGTTGTGTTTTTCGCCATAAAAAATGTAAACTGTATTTGCAGAAATTATAGAGAACAGGACTGGCTGGTCAATGTTCCACTATATTTGGTTAGCGAATGGATTGAAAATGCGGAGTAATAATATAAATGGCTACAAAAGATAAGTACAAGATCGCTATCTGCGATGACAGCGAAAAAGACAGAGAATATATAGAAAATCTGGTTCAGAAGTGGATAAGTGGCAGCGATGGAAGCCTTGCAGCGGAGACAACTCTTTTTTCCTCTGCTGAAGAGTTTATGTTCCGGTATGAAGACTGCAAGGATTACGACATTATCCTTCTTGATGTGGAAATGGGGAAAATGGATGGTGTCACCATGGCCAAGAAGCTTCGTGCGGAAAACAGCCGTATCCAGATTGTGTTTATTACAGGCTATTCCGATTATATTGCAGAAGGTTATGAAGTGGAGGCCTTGCACTATCTGATGAAGCCTGTGAAGGAAGAAAAGCTCTTTGCTGTTCTTGACAGGGCGACTCAGAAAGTATCCCAGAATGAAAAGACTATAGCGGTTGAAACATCTGATGGAATGGCCATTGTCCCGGTTTATCAGATAAGATACATTGATGTAAGGGCGAACTATATAACC
Organism: Butyrivibrio sp. DSM 10294; assembly: GCF_028539135.1. Lineage (NCBI taxonomy): Bacteria > Bacillati > Bacillota > Clostridia > Lachnospirales > Lachnospiraceae > Butyrivibrio > Butyrivibrio sp. DSM 10294. The sequence continues at coordinate 1,027 of NZ_JANSWL010000056.1, forward strand.
ATACATGCAGACAGGGAATACACCATCAAGAAGACTCTTGGAGACATTGAAAAAGAACTGGATGAACGCTTTTTCAGAGTGGGAAGGTCAGCAATTGTGAATCTATCCTGTATTACCAGGGTTACAAAGACGGACATTATACTTAAGGACGGAGCAAACATTCCGCTTCCAAGAGGAGCATACGAAAAGGTAAACAGGGCTATTATCTCCATGAATTAACGAGGCAGAAGATGAGTTTTTTTAACAAGAAGATAGACAGCAGGATCGATGCGTATCAGCGTGAGCTGATAGAGACACACTATCAGGAAGTTGAAAATATGTATAAAAAGATGCGTGGCTGGCGACATGATTACAAAAATCATATACAGATGATGAAAGTTCTGGCTGCAGAGGGAGATCTGCAGGGGATTTCCAAGTATCTGGATGAGCTGGATACGGACCTTAATACGGTGGATACAGTGATCAAAACCGGAAACGCCATGGCTGATGCCATCCTTAACAGCAAGATATCCCTTGCACAGTCTAGGGATATACATGTGGAGGCAGATGCCCATATTCCAGTTAAGCTCAATATCTCTGAGCTTGACCTGTGCTGTATAATCGGCAACCTTTTTGACAACGCCATTGAGGCCAGCATGGAGCTGCCTCCAAAGGAGCGCATAATAAGAGTTTACATGGATATGAAGGGAGCTCAGCTCTACATATCCTTTACCAATTTCACTGCGGGAAAAAAGCTCAAGAAGCAGGGCAAGATATTTAGCACCACCAAGGGCGAAGGCCATGGCTTTGGACTTGTAAGAATGGATGCCATCGTTGATAGGCTTGGAGGGTTCCTTTCAAGAAACAGCGAGGACGGGGCTTTTACCACCGAGATTCTATTGCCACAGGGTTAAGAACAATAACCTTGGATGGCATACTCTGCAATTCATCCCCGGAATATTACAATTCATCCCCGAAATGATCGGGGATGTTTTTCTGTGATAGGATGATATCACCTAGGTAATACGTGTTTGGAAGGAATATTGGTATGGAAAAAAGAAAAGCTAAATACAATATGTGGCAGATGACTGCATATATGCTAAAGAGGGCTTGGGGAACTAATAAGGACATAATCTTATTGTGCCTGCTGATAGCCCTTACTGATACTACTTTAACTACAACCCAGATGCTGGTTACACCTGTGATACTAAGTCGTGTAGAACTGCATTCCTCAATTTGGGAACTTGTCGGAGCAGTAGGGCTTTTTACTTTATTGCTATTTATCTTGGTTGGTTTTAAAGGATATTTCAGGGAAAAAGCTATTGTTTCATGGCCTATTCTTAGAGTAGAAATGTTAATGGATTTAGCTTCGAAAAGAGCTAATACATCATATTGCAATTTCTGTGATGAAAAATTTCAGAATTTGGGGAGCACCGCGGAGAGGGAAGTTATGTCTGATAATTCTTCGACCCAGGCTGTGTGGAGGGTTCTTGCGGATATACTCAACAATGTTTTGGGGCTGATCATTTATCTGATTATCGTTTCTTCACTTAATCCGTTACTGGTCCTTGTGACAACAGTTCTTACTGTTATTGAATTCCTGATAAATAAAAAAATCGGAGAAGCGGAGTACTACTACAAGGATGAGATAAGCAGGTATCAGAAGGAATCATTTTATCTCTACGGAAGATTAATTAATAGGCAATTTGCAAAAGACCTTAGGATTTTTGGTATTCACGAATGGCTGTGCGACGTGCGTGATATCGTGTATAGATCAATACGTTCATTGAAAATTAAAAAGGAAAGAAAGCTATTTCTTGCAAACGTAGTAGGCCTTATAGCTACTCTTTTAAGAAATGGAATAGCCTATGCATATCTTATTAGATTGCTGCTTAAGACGGACCTTTCTGCAGCAGTATTTCTTCTATATCTGGGTGCAATCAGTGGGTTTACAGCATGGATAACGGGGCTTCTTCGCAGTTTTTTGGAACTACATAAAAAAAGTATAGGCCTGTCAATGCTTCGGGAATTCCTGGAATGGCCTGAGCCCTATAAATTTGATGATGGAGAAGCGCTGAACCTTAATGAAAATTCTAAGATCAAAATAGAACTTAAGAATGTCAGCTACCGTTATCCGGGATCAGAAAAGGATATCATAAGCAATATGAATCTTACATTGGAACCGGGAGAGAATGTTGCAATAGTTGGACTTAACGGCGCAGGAAAGACAACTCTTGTACGACTGATTACAGGTCTTCTTGATCCTACGGAAGGCGAGGTTTGCCTTAATGGCGAGGACATCAGGAAATATAACAGAAATGACTATTACAGGTTATTTTCTGCAGTATTTCAAGATTTTTCTGTACTTGAGAGTACAGTTTTTCAGAATGTTTCACAGACGATTGACGGATATGATGAGAAAAAAGTCAGATATTGTCTTGAACAGGCAGGATTAACAGATAAAGTGGATTCGCTTCCAGAGGGAGCAGATACAATAATCGGTAGGCAGGTCTTTGATAATGGTGTTGTGTTATCCGGAGGAGAAACACAACGACTTATTCTAGCCAGAGCGTTGTATAAAAATGGACCTGTGCTTGTTCTTGATGAACCTACCGCAGCCCTGGATCCAATCGCAGAAAATGACATATACATGAAATATAATGAAATGACTAAGGGAAAGACAAGCATTTTTATATCCCACAGGCTGGCATCCACAAGGTTTTGTAACAGGATACTTCTATTGGAAAATGGCAGGGTTAAAGAAGAAGGAACTCATTATGAGCTTATAAGTCAAGGCGGGGACTATGCACATTTATTTGAGGTGCAGAGCAGATATTACAAGGAAGGGGGTGAGTACGAGTATGAAAACGAAATTCCTGAAGTTATTTGATGATGTTTCCAAAAACATCAGAGGGCTAAAAATAATGACACAACATGAACCGATGTTTTTCTTCTACTCTACGTCAAAGTGTGTATTAGAGGCCCTTGGTCCATACGTGAATATTTTTATTGCCGCGATGCTTATAGAGGAGCTTGCAGGAGAGAGAAATCCCGGAAGACTCTTTGCATTAACTCTTGTAATTCTTGCGGTGGATGCAGTGATTAGCCTTGTAAAGGGAATGCTTGTACGAAGATGTGATATATACAATGACGGACTATGGGCTGATCAGATGCGAATAATGGCGGATAAGATGAAAATTCTGGATTTTCCTGATGTAGACAGTAAGTACGCAATTAGACTCGCTGCAAAGATGGAACATGCAGCAAACTGGGCCAATTGGGGGCTTATGCGTACAGTAGATATATATGATAAGAGCATAACCGCATTCCTTAGGATAATCACGGGAATTGCCCTTGGGGCTTCGCTGTTTACAAAGTTGGTTCCGTCTGGTCATGAATTTGAAGTTCTTAATCATAAGGCCTTTATATTGCTGATTTTAGGATTTATGCTATTGATTTCTATTTTGTCACCCGCGTTTGGTGCTAAGGCAGACAAGTATTGGGCTGATCTTGGGGAAAAGATAATCCTTGGAAACAGAGCTTTTTCCTATTATTGCTTTTTGAGCGAAGATGATAAAAGAGCAGCAGATATGAGGCTATATGGTCAGGAAAAAATTGCAGAATACTATTATGATAAGTATTTTAGTCTAAGTAGAGATACTAAATTTTCTGCAAGATGGAGATTCCTGGAAGGGGCGATCTCCATGGTTCTCACAGGAATCATATATCTTTTTGTCTGCCTGAAAGCATGGGCGGGAGCCTTTGGAATCGGTGCAGTTACCCAGTATATAGGCGCTGCTACCAATACCTTTATGGGAATCAAGGACTTTTTTGCCGCAGTAACAATGATGCGCACCAATGCAGGGTATCTTGATACGGTGTTCGAGTTTATGGATATACCAAACAAGATGTACCAGGGAAGCCTTACCACGGAAAAGAGAGTGGACAGGAAGTACGAGGTTGAGTTCAGGGATGTTTCCTTCAAATATCCTGAAAGCGAGCGTTATAGCCTTCGCCATGTGAACATGAAGTTCAAGGTTGGAGAAAAGCTTGCTGTTGTGGGCATGAACGGAAGCGGAAAGACTACTTTTATCAAGCTCCTTTGCAGGCTCTATGATCCCACGGAGGGCGAAATCCTGCTTAATGGCATCAACATCAAGAAATATCGCTATGATGAGTATATGGACATTTTCTCCGTGGTATTCCAGGATTTCAATCTTTTCTCCAGACCCCTTGATGAGAATGTGGCAGGCAGCATGAATCCTGATGAGGAAAGAGTGACGTCATGCCTTAAGGACGCGGGCTTTGAACTTGATGAGACCAAGATGACCAAGGGTCTTAAGACCTGGCTCTATAAAAATATCGACAAAGAGGGCGTTGAGATATCCGGCGGCGAAGCTCAGAAGATCGCCATTGCAAGGGCTCTTTACAAGGATGCTCCTTTCATTATTCTTGATGAGCCCACTGCGGCTCTTGACCCTATTGCGGAAGCAGAGATCTACGAAAAGTTCAATGATATAGTTGGGGATAAGACTGCCGTCTACATTAGCCACAGACTTTCCTCCTGTAAGTTCTGCGACGAGATCGCAGTGTTCCATGAGGGAACTGTTATTCAGAAGGGAACTCATGAGGAACTTTTGCAGGATACTGCCGGAAAATACTATGAACTCTGGAACGCCCAGGCCAAGTACTATAACGAGAAGAGGGATTGCGCGTAAATATATAAATCGTCAACAGTGTTGACACTTTTATATTTTACTGTAACGTTTGTGGTATATCAATCATATTATAAGTAGAGAGGTTCAAAAACAATAGAAAATGAGCATGCAGAACAGATAAGAGGATCGATTACCTGAAATTAAAGGATTTAATCGCAGAGGTTTATGCAGAATGAAGCAGTTCTACGAGCTTTATATTACATTTTGCTTTTCTAATTCGGTGATCTGGCATATAGTTCATATAGTTTGAAAAAACAATTAGAAATTATAAATATCTGCAAGCCCAATTGACTGGTGAGATACAAAATGCTATATTGTAACTAGAAAATAGTTGCAAGGAAGCCGTTATGCCAAAGAAGTCAAAATTATTAGAATAATTACTGTCAAAGCCCGCACCGACAAGTTTTACAATCAGAGAACTGGATGCGCTTATGAAGCTATGTGGTTGTGAAAAGTTCGAGGGCGGAAGAGGATCAGGAATAGGCTATTATCATGTTGAAACCAAACGCATTCTTCAGTTTGACGGCCCACACCCAGGTAATGAATTGTACAGATATCACATAAAGATGGTCATAGCATTTCTTAAGGAAGTAGGTGAGATAGAATGATAAGTTCACTGATGGAATATAATGGATATCATGCAAAAGTAGAATTTGACCAGGAAGATCAGATTTTTATCGGCCATGTTCTTGGAATCAATGATTCTTTGAACTTTCATGGAGAATCAGTAAAAGAGCTTACCCAGTCAATGCATGATTGTATAGATAACTACCTTGATTACTGTAAAGAGATAGGCAAGGAGCCTGAGCGTGAGTTTAAAGGCTCATTCAATGTTCGTATTAAGCCTGAACAGCATAAGAAAATTGCACTATATGCCGCCAATGAAGGAATCACCATAAACCAGTTTGTATCCAGAGCTATTGACGACGAGCTGAACATCCTAGAGGGTTAATACAAAGGTATAGATGACATTGGGACGGTTCTTTTATCATCTTAGGAATATTTAGAAGCTCAAAGAGGCTGTCGTACTTTGGTACGGCAGCATTTTTTTGTAGCACAAGACCGGCAAGCGAATGGATGCTTGCATACAAATTCATTTGCCGGTCGTAAGAACATGGAGCATGAAATGCGGAATGTTCGTGTGCGAAATCGAGTAGGAGTCAGGCTCGATTGGCATAAATGTCTATATCATCATAGGAGAGGTGGTTTCATATGGCGATGGTTATCAGAATTTCGTCGTGTCTTGAATTCTCGTATTTCCTACTAGGAAACATTTAGTTTTCCAAACTATACAACCAGTGTATTATTATTTATATAGAATTCACATAAAATGAAGCCAACAGAACAGAATAGGAGGCTTCATTTTTATGGAACAGAGCAAAGAAATCTCGTATAGGCAAATACTCAGCGAGTATGACAGGAGCGCTCATTGCTACAGACAGACCCAAAGCCTTCAGGGAAGCTTATGATCTTATACAGTGGGGACTGGAATTCTTTGATTCTATCTCCAAAGAGGAAAAAAGCTATTTATCCAAAGTTAAAGTTACTCTTCTGATTCTTAAGGCTATGTGTCTGTCCTGCCTTAAAGAGTATGAAGATATGAGAAATTGTGTGGATGAAGCATATTCGTTAGCTCGGGAGTATGATAAGAATCCAAGCAATAGCCTTTCCGGGAAAATAAAGTTTTGGCATGCAAACGAAGACTTTAAGCCAGCTTTATATGATGATTTGGGACAGAGCGCCGTTGATAGTATTGAAAAGCTACTTGCGCTGGATGGTAATGAGCCTTTTTCGGAAAGTGTGGTAAAGAAAATGGGTCAATCACTTTTTCTATGTGATACATCAGCCGCTGACCCAGCGGCATTTGACATGCTTTTACTTATTATCGGATTAGATGTTATACTTAAAGTGTCTAGTTAGTACGATGATGCCGGGCTCGGAACATGGAGGTAATACTTATGAAGAAGACAGCTGCAATGTTACTTACAGCGACACTTTCAATCGGCATGCTGGCAGGCTGTGGCAAGAGCGAACAGCAAACTGCGGATCAGCAGACAGCGACCACTCAAAAGACTGAGACTCAAGCCAATGCCCAGACCACGGAGATTCTTTCGCCGGAGGATGTTATAGCAGGCTATACTGTCAAGGACCTGGAACTTAACGACGTGGCTCTGGCCGATTATATCAAAGACAACAAGGTGACCATGATCAATTTCTGGGGGACATTCTGCGGACCTTGTCTTTCGGAGATGCCGGATCTTGGCGAAATTGAAAGAAGATACAAGGATAAGGGCTTTGAGATTGTGGGACTTACCACTGATGTTGCTGATCTGGAAGGAAACTATGATGAGAGCACTATTGAAGATGCAAGAGCTATCATAGAGGATACAGGGATCACATATCCGATTCTCGTAGCTCCTGCGCAGCTCATGGTGGATATCGGACTTCAGTACGTCCCGACAACATATTTTCTTGACTCAGAGGGCAACGTTCTTGGCAGCCCTGAGATAGGAAGCAAGACCAGTGTGGAATGGGAAGATGTAATTAACAGATATCTTTCAGAAGAATAAAGAAGGTTATTATGAAAAAGACTGCACCGACCTATGTTACGCTGATTCTCCTTTTGATTGCCATAGCTTCCTGCATTTTCGGGATCAGCAGAGGCGAAGTGAAAACCGTAGCTAAAAAGGCAACCAATATTTGCATGGAGTGTATCGGAATTGGCTGACAGTGGCTTAAAGAAACACAGAATAATAAGAAAAGGTGTTCAGGCAGGATGGGGAATCCTTTCGAATGCCCATTTCAAGGGCTTTCTTACAGCGTCTATCTATAAGGGACCGCTCAAGAATTTCTGTGTTCCGGGGATGAACTGCTACTCGTGTCCCGGGGCTCTCGGAGCATGCCCGATCGGAGCCATGCAGTCCGTCTTTGACGCCAGGAAAAGAAAATTCGCCTTTTATGTAGTCGGGTATCTTGCTGCAATAGGGCTTTTGGTGGGAAGGTTCATCTGCGGATGGCTATGTCTGTTTGGACTTATTGAAGAACTTCTTTACATGATCCCAACGCCTAAAATAAGGATACCTGAGAAGGCAGACAAGGCGCTTAGATACCTTAAATATGTATTTCTGCTGTTGTTTGTCTTTGGACTTCCATTTTTCTACAGGACAGAACTTGGGACGGGAGATCCGTTCTTTTGCAAGTATATTTGTCCTGTCGGGACTTTAGAGGCAGGTCTGCCCCTGGTACTTTTGGACAGTTCATTGAAAGCGGCGATCGGAGCGCTCTTTAGGTGGAAGGTATTCATACTCATCGGATGCATCCTTGCATCCATCTTTATTTACAGACCGTTCTGCAAATATGTATGTCCCCTGGGAGCATTCTATTCCCTGTTCCAGAAGGTGAGCCTTCTGAAAATGTCATTTGATGAAAATGCATGTGTACACTGCGGAACCTGCGCCCGAACCTGCAAGATGAATGTTGATCCGGTAAAGAGTCCCAACAGTGCAGAGTGCATCAGATGTGGAGAGTGCGTTAAGGCTTGCCCTAAGAACGCGCTCAGGTTCAATACTCAGTCAGGCTGAAAGAAAGAATAGTACATTGACAGTTGCATAAAAAAGGATCTTCCTATAAGGTTGAGTTGCATCTTGGCGGAAACCTGAGTTGTTTGATATTTCCTCATAATCAGCTCCGCTGTCCGGAATGTGGTACAACCAAAAGCCAGTTTATTTCATTTAAAGCAGCCGGTCATCTTATTACGGAGCAATTGCATCAGTACGCCTGCGATCTGCTTTCCATAGGCACGTACACGAACAAGCAGGTTGCAGAGATCACCGGGCTCGGTGAAAATACCGTCAAGGAGATCGATAAAAAACGACTCCGGGATATCTACACCACAGATGGTGACAACAAGCTCAGGAAGCCGGAAAAGCAGGCAAGGTTCCTTGGCATTGATGAGTTTAAACTCCATAATGGTCGCCGGTATGCTACGCATATCATAGACCTCGAATCCGGTCATGTTCTGTGGATCCAGAACGGCAAGAAGAAGCAGGTTGTCTACGACTTCATTGACCATGTCGGCATGGAATGGATGTCTGGTGTTGAAACTGTTGCCTGTGACATGAACTCCGATTTCCAAGAGGCATTTGAAGAAAAATGCGAATGGATCCAGCCTGTATTCGATTACTTTCATATCGTCAAGAACTTCAATGACAAAGTGGTCAGCGAGGTCCGCAAAGACGAGCAGCGGCGCCTACTTGAGGAAGGCAATATCGATGCCGCCAGGGCTCTTAAGAGAACCCGATACATCCTTATGTCTAACCGTTCCACGCTTCAGAAGAAAGATGAAGATGCCGCAAACGAACGTGTTGTTCATAAGGGAAGTCCTCTCTTCAAAACCGAGGATATCAAACGCAAAAGCGGTTATGAAGCAAAGTACGACGATCTCCTTCGTGAGAACAAGCTTCTGTTTACACTTGATCTGATCAAGGAAAAGCTGTCTGCTGCCTATGCTCTGACTGACGAAATCAAGATGTCCAATGCGATCAGCGACATCATGGACATCTGCGAAGCAACCGGCAATAAGCACCTGCTTTGGTTTCGTAAACTGCTTGATGACCATTTCGAGGGCATCATAGCACATGCAACTTATAGAATATCTGCCGGTAAGATTGAAGGCATTAACCAAAAGATAAAGACCTTACGCCGGCACGGCTATGGCTATCCTGACGACGAATACTTCTTTCTCAAGATTATGGATATGAGTCGGAAGCAGTATGTTAGGAATCAGCCATCACATAGAATTTGTGATTGAGCCAAGAAAATTACCGAAGTAAAGAAGTATTGGGAGAGTATTAGGGAAAAAGATGAGGTGAAGAAAGGACTTATATAAGAATGGACATAAATGATATAGTCAGTCTTTTCTCCGAAAAGACTCCGGTAAATGTTGATATTAAAAACACCAGTCACGGGGAGGAGGATTTCAGAGAAACACTGCTTGTGGATTTTGGGGAGAAGAGGATCGTAATCAAGCTTTCTGCAAACGGTTTTACAGATGAGAAACATCTTGCTATGTGGGAACGGATTGCAAAAGAATACCGTGGTCTTGGCTATTATTGCCCTCAGTTTATCAGAGCGCTGGATGGCACATACCCAACGGTTGTATATAAAGACAAGAATTGCAGAGTATGGGGTGAAGAGTTTTCCAAATACAAATCTGCGGAAGAATTGATAAAAGATAAGTTTTCGGATACCAAACTTGTTGAGGAGGGATGGTATTCTTTTTTTGAGGATGCCATGATAATGGATGCCAAAGTTGCGGCATGCCATTTTGATTATACGGATCTTCCATCGGCATATTGCATGTTTGAGCCATTTGATCCAAGTGACACAAGCGACGAAACAACGGAAGATGCGGAAAAATGGCTAGCCATTGCCCAAAACCTTCCGGATAAATACAAAGGCCAGGTAGAACGGATATGGAACAACTGGCTTGAGGCAAGAAAAGAGCTTGAAAAGATATATCATCAGCTTCCGACATCAGTGTTTCAGGCTGATATAAACGATACCAATGTTCTTTTGGATGAGGATGGAAGGTTTAAGGGAGTTTATGACTTCAACATAGGCGGAAGGGAAGTGTTTATTAATTATCTGGTCCGCCAGGCACCCTATGTCTCAACTGATGATACCTACGGCAGCATAGATGTGGATGATAACTTTCTTAAGCGTGTTCTTCATGCACTTGATATCGTAAAGAAAGTATATTCGTTTAATGACTTGGAAAAGAAAGCAGCGCCTTTACTTTATAAATGCATCAGACCTTTATGGTGGCATGCTTCTGTAGAACTAGAAGAAGCCGGTGCGGATGACGAAAAGATCTTGCGGCATTTAGACGCAGTCGAGTACGAGCAGACAAGAGATATTGTTTTTTCTGTACATATGTAGTTACCCTGGTGTCATGACATTTCAACCTAATTTTTGTATATTTCAGCAGATATGCATTGAAGGACATTACCATCATGCTATCATGAAAAAAACAAAAGGGTTGGGGAAAGCATGAAAGTATTTGGGAAAAAGAATTTTAGTAAATGCTGCGCAGTTTCACTGTCAATGACACTTATGCTTGGATGCGGAGCGAAAACTGATAGCACTGAAGTAATATCTGAAACTGTTGAAGCCAGTACAGAGACTGATGAGCTCCTAGAGGAGTTAAGTATTTCTCTTTTGGCTGATGATGTTAGTGAAGAGTCGGTTAATAAAGTTAAGGATTCATGGAAACACCTGTCAGAGATTGTACCTCTTTCGGATATTGAGATTGCTATTGGGCCTTCCAGCAGGCATGAAGATGGCAGTGGGGTTAGCAGATCTGATGTACTTTGGAAGTGGCAAGAGGGAAAAGACAGGCCCAAAAAGCGTAAGGGAATCGCGAGAAGGGGGAGTAGCAGGATCTGGGGATCTCCTTGGCAATAATCTGACATATATGGCTGCGGGGCTTGTTACGGGAGAACTAATTGCTGAATATGGCATAGATACTATTATTGGATCCTTGGGATCTTTTGAAGAGGATTTTGGAATGGCTTCGGACGAGTATATTCAGAACTATTTGGATAACAAGCTCTATATGCATTATTTAGAGGAGGGATAACCTATATGAGTTCAAAAAATCATGAACCCAGGAATTATTTTAAGGACAGTGAAATCGAAAGAATTTCTAATAGAATGGAGAGAATTGACCCTGAAAGCCCTGATGCTCATGATAAGTGGAAACGCCAGATAATAGCAGAACTCATAATACTGGCTGTTTTCATTGGGCTTGTTATCTATATTATTGTCAGATAACTATAAACTAACATCTCTTTCTCCCAACAAAAATATTCAGCTCTCAACATTTTAATATTTTACTGTAACGTTTGTGGTATATCAATCGTATTAAATGGATGACATCGGGACGGTTCTTTTGTCATTTTAGGAATATTTAGAAGCTTAAAGAGGCTGTCGTACTTTGGTGCGGCAGCTTTATGTAAGATGGAAAATATGTTGTAGTATACTTGTTATAATTGTCCTCTAATTATAAAAAAATATGCTTACAGGACAATTATAATGCAAAAAATGTGTTATAATTGTCCTGTAATAATAAAAAAAACAAAAATAGGACAATTAGCATGATAGGAAGAACAAAAGAGCAGGAAGAACTGAATAGGATATATGAAAGAAAGCAGACAGATTTAGTGGTGATATACGGCAGAAGACGTGTTGGAAAAACATATCTTGTAAATAATACTTTTAAGGGAAGATATGCATTTCATCATACAGGACTATCACCAGTAAATGAAAGCGGAAAAGCAGTAACCTTAAAGGATCAACTTGAAAGCTTTTATCTGTCCCTGCAGATGTATGGGATGAAAAAAGGTGCAAGACCAACCAGCTGGCTTGAGGCCTTTTTTATGCTTAAGAAGCTGCTTACAGAAAAAGATGATGGTTCAAAGCAGGTAGTTTTTATTGACGAACTCCCCTGGATGGATACCAAAAAATCCAGGTTTATTACAGCATTTGAAGAATTCTACAATGGTTGGTGTAATGAACGTGGAAATGTCATGCTGATAGTGTGTGGAAGTGCTAACTCATGGATTCAGAATAAGCTGATAAATAATAAAGGTGGTCTTTATAACAGGATTACCCATAAGATAAAACTGTCGCCATTTACCCTGAAAGAGTGTGAAGAATACTTCTTAAGTCAGAATATCCAATTTTCCAGATACGATATTACACAGAGCTATATGGTATTTGGTGGTGTTCCTTATTATCTGGGCTATATGGACGGAAGATTGAGCCTGGCTCAGAATATCGATAGGATACTGTTTGATGAGAATCCTATGCTTAAAGGGGAATATGAAAATCTTTTTACATCAGCATTTGATAAACCTACAAAGACAAAAGAGATTGTTGAGTTTTTGTTTGGAAGGAATCTTGGGTATACAAGAAGTGAAATATCCGAAAAATTCAGTGATATTTCAGGTAGCGAACTAAACAAGATTCTTTCAGCACTTGAAGAAAGTAACTTTTTAATAAAATATATTCCGTTTTCAGATGGTAAACGGGAAGAAAAATACAGATTGTCTGATCCATATTGCCTGACATATTTATATTTTATTAAAGGTCAAAAGAAAAAAGAAAGTTTTTGGCAATACAATGTAAATTCAAGCACTTTAAATACTTGGAGAGGCCTGGCTTTTGAAAATGTATGCTATCGACATTATCCACAAATCAAGAAAGCTCTGGAAATTAATGGAGTAGAGGCAAACATGTCCATGTGGATAAAAGAGAAAAACGACGATTCAGAAGGAACTCAGATCGATTTACTGATAGATCGTGCAGATAATGTAGTAAATCTTTGCGAGCTGAAGTTTTATAGTGGTGAGTTTTCTGTTGATAGCAGCTATGAAGAGAAGATGCGTACTAGGGACAGGCTTATAATGGAAAAGATATCCAGAAAAAAAGTTGTCAGGAACACACTTGTAACGACGTATGGATTAAAGAAAAATGCTTACAGTGGGATTTTTACTAATGTGATAACCATGGAAGCGTTATTTGATTGTTGATTTTCAGCCTATAACATGACATAGATGTGGTTACGGGCTGAAAATCAACAATATATGAAATTGTATAGTGAAAAAATAATAAGTTAATAATGGAGTAAAAGGTAGTATGAAAAATGAAGGGAATCGTGAATGCCCAATTTTCGGCAAGAGCATTGACGACGGATTGTGCTATGACTGTAAAATGGTATTTGGCAGATATATTAAAAAAGAGGCTGTTAGCGAACTGGCCGGGGTACCCAATTTAGAGATTGCAAAGGAAGTATGTGACAAGTGCCAATATAGCCAGAGTTGAAATGAAAAAGGAGCAGAAATGTTGGAAGTATCTGGGGACATTGTTTTTGCTGTATATGATGCAGATAAACTATGCAAACCCTTTACCAATGAGTTTGACAGTACTAAATCATTGGAAAAAGGTTATAAGGTGACGTCGATAAGACCGGGAATTGAGAAAAATGTGCTTATTTGCAAGAATTCTTTTAGCGGTTATGAAGAGCAAAGAAATGCTTTTGAAAAGACAGCGCGTATTTTTTGTCAGAACCAAGAGTGCATTAGGGGAATTATCAGAGAATATGAGGAAGTAAGCTTAACACTTCAACTAAGGTCTGATAGCGCACAGATTGGTACACTGATTCCGAAAGAATTCATAAGAACTGTTAATGATTTGGAACTCGATATTGATGTAGATATCATTTCGTCAGGAATGGTGGAATAAGAGGATGAAATGAGTGATTTTTGCACATCCCGGAAATAGGCGCACCACGTACATATTATCCTTGGAGGTTGTAAAGGAATGGAACATTGATACCTATAACAATGGCGAAAGGAAATGTATATCTCAGAAGGATTATTTTGGGGAAGAGCAGTTTAGGTACTATTGCGATAAGGCAATAGAGGACATACCCAGATTAGCTGAGTGGCTGAACAAGAGATTACCCTTATTTGAAAAATATAGGCTTTTTATGACCTTCGATAATCAGGATGAAAGAAGAGAGTGCGGCGGTTCGTGTTACATTCAATTGTGCTTTTGTAAACTGCCGAAGGATGCTGAAACAAAGGATATTCTTGATCTAGATGAAAACGTATTTTGGCAAAATGATTCGTTGTATATACATGGAGATTATCAGAATCAATTCTATAACGAATATAAGGATATTTTGGGACTTGGCATTAATGCAAGAATGAAGGAATCATTGTTCGATACCTGGGGACCAACATATTTCAATTCTGAAAAGATCCCGGGAATAATTGAAAGAGCTAATGAAAACAGACCGGAAGGATATGAGGATTTGACAGAGTGGCTTGAAAAAGCACGGGAATATAACGGATTCTATATATTGGGAGTATAAGACTGCTTGAAAGGCTAAAAGAGCTTATTTAGGAAAAAGAAAAGGAAAAAATGGAATATGACGACATATGATAGCCGTTTTGACTATACCAACTTGTATGGAACAGAAGAATATGATGAACGGGTCAGATACAGTAGTTATGTTGAGGATGAAAAGTATTTTGCAGGGGAAGAAGTTGTAGAGCTTCCTGATGACTTTTCACTACACATAAAAAAGTATATTCACAAATCGGAAAGAGAGATTTATGCCAGATTCCTAAGGTGCAAGCTGTTAAAAAACAAAGAAGTTGTATATGAGTATGTATCTGTAGATGATCAGTGCAGGCCATTTACCCGTTTTATAAATCATAGTAATGGGCATAGATATTACCCATTTCATATTGATCTATATGGCATCAGCTATATTGATGTAGATACTTTAGAGGTATTCAATTATATCCCGAGAGGGCAGACCAACGACATGAATCTGAATGTTGGAGAGTCCTTTATCATAATGGATATTCATTATGACCCTAATACCAATCTTGTTGCTTATGACGGTTGTTTGTGGGCATATCCTTATGACGTTATGGTGGGGGATTTATCAGATCCTTTAGGTTTTGATCCGCATCTTGTGAGCATCTACGATATATTGGATTCCAAATATGAATCCGGGTATTACATCGGCTTTGATTCATGGGAGTCTGATGGAATTGTGGTTGAATTGGAATTTGATTATGAAAAGGAAAAAGAGTTTATAAGCATGGATGTATTATTACAAAAGATGAAACAGTAATAATGGAGTAAAAGGTAGTATGAAAAATGAAGGGGATCGTGAATGCCCGATTTTCGGTAAGAACATTGACTTCTGGAGAAGAGGTATGCCATGCGAAGTTTATTGAAACGGCACAGAAAATCAAGAGAGAATTAGAAAAAGTGAGGAAAAGTTAAGGGGTTAAAGTAAATGGGGAGAGCTTTTATTCTAAGTTGTGAGATATGGGGAACTGCTTTTAGGGTTTCAGAAATCATTAGAGATATTAGTGCAAAAGTGGACGAGGAAAATTTTAAGATTTCTCAATTTTCGGATAGTATTGAGAGTATATGTATAGTGGTCAATTGCCATCCTGATGAGAATTTAATTAGGGGATGGGGAAAGCCAAGAAAATATATTAGTTATCAAAAGAAATACGCCGACATACGTCTTCCAATTCCTTACGTTGAATTTGTTTCGTCAGACTATAATCATCAGTATCTTATGGTTGTAAAAAACATCGTAGACTCGATCAGGGTAATTGGAGAAAAGTGTAAGAAGAGTAAAAAAGCTGTTTTTGATAGCGAAGGACTTATAAAAACATTCCTTTCAAAATTAGAGATTTCGTATGATAGTATAGGAGATGTTATCGGCGTAATTCCTGACGAGAAATATAGAGAATTAATGAGCGAATATTGAAAGTGAATATTTCGGGCTATGATCCCACCCTGCATGCACCAGAGCACCACCAATTCACAGAAAAGCACCACTTGAAAAATCAAAAAATGAATTCATGGTTTAGCACCGCATTGTATCGTTCGCAAATATATGAATTAGAAGTCAGTGGGGACGGTTCTGACAAAAGAGCCGTCCCAGTGTCACATCTTATCACGACATTTCAACGTGAATTCTGTATGTTTCAGCAGATATGCATTGAAGGACATTACCATCATGCTATCATGATAAAAACTAAAGAGTTGGGAAGAAGGAATCTTTAGGGAAGGTATAACGAATATGCGAAACAATCATGAACCCAGGAATTATTTTAAGGACAGTGAAATTGAAAGAATTAGTAATAGAATGAATAAGATTGACCCGGAAAGCCCTGACGCTCACGATAAGTGGAAAGGGCAGTTAATAGCGGCCATAATAATTCTGGCAGTTATCATAGGGCTTGTTATCTTTGTTTTTACAAGGTAAAGAGGGAACATCGGTAGAACTAGAATAAAGAAAAGCATTATAGAAAGGCAGATATCTCTTATGTATGAACAATTTGAAAAAAAGAGTATCAATTTGATAGAAATATTAGTGATTGCGAGGAAGTAGCAAGGAGAACTCTTGTGGATAGACATAATGAATATAGCTACAAAGAGATTTTGTATATAGACGAAAGCGGAATTCATTTCAAGGATGGAAAAACGATTCTATTTGAAGAATGCAGAAAGAACTGGGCAGATAGTAAGTATCTGATCCTTGCGGACACTTTTTGCGTTGCAGAAAGAGATATATGTGCGGAAGAGTCTTTCTTTTTATTCTATGATGATGAAAGAACGAGAGTAGTATTTAATAAGACGTCATTTCCTTTCTTGAATAAGAATAAAAGGGAGTTTTTGAAAGTTCAGGCTGAGTTGGAGCGTTTGGGCTATACAACATATGACCGATCATAAATATGAGTTAGTTAGGGGATCTTATGGCAAAAGGAAGTCAGTGGGGACGGTTCTCTTTGACTCATTTGCTTTGAAAATGAGCCAAAGAGAACCGTCCCCACTGACTTCCCACTGACTTCTGCTTACTCCGCACCTGCAATTGTCACATTCTCAACCTTAATTACAGAAGGAATGAGATTGCAGTCATACTGTTTCTGCTCCTTGGAGAGCTTCATGTTCTTGAGAAGCTCAGGAAGGCTTCCTGATACGGAGCCGCCTGTTACGGGAGTTACCTTGTCGCCATCATGATAGTACGCAAGACGGATTTCACCTGCAATATCACCTGTTATTGGATCAACGCTGAAATCTGAGAATTCCACGGGCTCAAGGTAGGTGCCGCTGCGAAGCTCAGCCTCAGTGCTGCTTCCGCCGTCTACTGAGAAGTTCCCTGCAATAAAGGAATCCTTGATTCCAAGATAATATCTGAACTGAACGTCACCCCAGTAATTCTCGGGAACATTATCCTTTAAAATGTACATATCGTGAACTGGAGCACCCTGGCTGTCTACAGGCCTGTTGGCAGAGGAGTTGGGAAGCTCTTTCAGGGCTCTTAAGGTTATCTTGTCACCGGTTACGTCATCAGCGATTTCCTTGCCGATTTCCCAGTTTGAGAGACCGCGGTATTTCATGCTGGCCATCATTTTTGCTCCAAAGTACTGGAAAAGAGAAGCCGCATCCTCAGTTGAGAACAGGACAGTTGCCTTCTTAAGGGCTGGTGTAGGTGTTGCCTTCAGTCTGTCCTTGCCAAAGCGGAGGGTGTCGGTGAGCTCTTTTACCAGGTGGTCCTTGTCGCAGCTTCCTGCCTTATACATGCGGTAAAGCTCAATCTCGTGGTCATCGTTTCTTGCATTGACTACCACCTCAACCTGTGAGCTGGGATAGACAAAAGTCACATCGATGCCCTCGGAGTTGACGTAGCGCTTGGTGCATTTTTCAGCGAAAATCTCGTAGGAGTTGATGTCCTCTGTGGAAGTTTCAGGAATCTGCTGAAGGGCCTCGATATAGTCCTTTGCCATTTTCTCTACATCATAATCCTTGCTCTCAACCTGGGTATTTTCCTTGTTGAGCTCAAAATATGCATTTTTAACATAGGAAGCGCGAAGCAGAAGGTCATCGATGATCTTCTTTGCTTCAGCCTCTGTTGCGGTAGGGGCAATCTCATCTGATGCGCTTCCAAGGAACTTGCCATCTTCGAGAGCCTTGTACACTGTTACGTTTATGTGCTCAACGTCTCTAATCCTGTTCTGATCCAGCCTGTGGCCTATAAAATAGAACTCCCAGGCTTCTGTAACTGTATCTGAAACCTCATAGGCAGTGGCGCCGGAGGCTTTCAATAATTCTATAATCTTGTCTGTCATTTTTTTCCTCCCGATAATTAACCAAGTCTTGCTCTTGCCTTGAGATACGGGCCGCCGTCGGAAACCTTGACCCATTCCTTGTAGCCTTTGCCGCAGGCTCCTGAGCCAAAGGACTCGTAGTCAGTGCTGGCCATTGAAATCGAGCCGAGAAGATCCGGAACATAGCCTGTAAGGACAACGGGTGAAACGACCTTGCCTGTGAGCTTGCCGTCAACAATCTCGTAGCCTCTTGCGATGATGCACTGAATACCCCAGTGCTTGGGATCCTCCATTCCTGAGAACATGCCGGAGAGAAGATAGCCTTTTTTCACTGAGGCAATCATTTCTTCCTTGGTGTACTCGCCGGGATCAAACATGGTGTTGGTCATTCTGGTGTAGGCCTTGTGCTCGAAGTTCTGACGTTTGCCGTTACCTGTAGGCTCACAGCCAAGACGGAGAGCAGCGAGGGCGTCGCAGACACCGGTCTTAAGTATTCCCTTGTCAATCTCGATGACGTCTCCAGCCAGGGTTCCCTCGTCGTCAAAAGCGTAGCTGGCAACATCCTTAACGCAGTTGGCACCTTCGTGCATGGTAACCTTATCGGACCCAACGCGCTTGTCAATGTAGGAAGCGCCGAGAGCACGCTGTTTTACGAACATATCCATCTCAACGCCGTGGCCGAAGGCTTCGTGGGCGATAAGGCCGGAAACCTCGGGTGAGGTGATGATATCGTACTCGCCGGGCTCGATGCGCTTTGAACCCAAGTTGTCATTAAGCTCCTTGAAGGTCTTTTTAACAGTCTCTCCAAGGGTGTCAAAAATGTGGGGGCCTTCCCTGTCAGATACGCCGCTGTGGGCATAGTCCATTTTTTCACCGCGAACACCGGTCATGGAAATGCCGCCTTCGGAGTATACATAGCTCTGGCGAAGGTCCTTGTTCTTAGTCAAAAACATCTTACAAACGTGGGTGGACTGAGCTCTTACGTTGCAGTCGATGATCTCCTCGGAAAGTGCGATGCCTTCGTTGCTAAAGCCCTGGAGCTTGTCCATAAGGGCAGCAAGATCAGTGGTCTCGGGAAGAGAGTCTGTCTCCATCTCCACAAAGAGCTCCTGAGGCTCATCCTTAAGCTGTTTTGTAAAATAAACTAAAGATCCGGTCTCATCCAGAACGGAAATCTGTGCATCCAGGATTTTTCTAATCTTGGACGCTGTCTCCAGAGCCTTGTCAGGATCAAAGAGGTTAAAGGAATACTCGCTGTAGAGGCCATTTTTGTAGACTCTTACAACGTTTCCTCTCTCAGTCATCAGTGTGTTGCCCGTTATGGATTTAACCTTCTGGGAAGCTGCCATGGAAAAGCCCACGGAATCCGTGGAGAGCACGCTGACATAGTCAAAGTGCTTCGAAAGCTCGGCTATGAGCTCTTTCAGGCCGGAAGCGATACTTTTCAGATAAGGTGAAAATTCTGCCTTCATCAAATGTCTCCTTTCATAATTCATGGAAATTGTCTTGTCAGACCTGTTAATTGTAAGCTATTGCTCACTTATAATCAATTAGATATATTAATGATATAGGTGCCAAAAGTCATAAATGCGTACATGCTGGCATGTTAAGCATTTTGACTTTATGGCCCAAACAAATATGAGGAATTAGCAATTTACGCAGTAAATTAGCGGTTTCCGAATATTTGTAGAATTGCGAGAA
>NZ_JANSWL010000057.1:0-14108 GCF_028539135.1 Butyrivibrio sp. DSM 10294
GCCAGATGAAAACAATCCAAAAGAAAAGTAAAGGGAAGTAAAAAAATACTATACTTCAAAACGAAGAGAAAAAGTCTCACAATGCCATATATACAAGGGTTGTGAGACTTTTTATATCCAACAACTGTCAAAGATGGGATTGTACAGCATTCTATAGATGATTGTAAATTACGCTGTAAAAGGTGCAGATTATTCCATCTTGATTGAAGTTACATTCCGGAATTTTGTAAAATTTGGACAGATTAAAGGAGTCGTGAAATGAAAAAGTTCTACAACATCAACAACGGTTGGAAGTTTTATTTGGAAAAAAATGATCCGGTTATGGTCAATATTCCCCATACCTGGAATAACCTTGACGGACAGGATGGGGGAAATGATTATTTAAGGACCCTGGCCAGATATGAGAAAGAGATAGATTGTCCCTCTTTTGACAGGGAAAAAGAGGACGTGTACATCGAATTTGATGGTGTTAACTCGGAGTGCGATGTATACCTGAATTCGCAGAAAGTTATAAGACATGAAGGCGGATATTCAACCTTCAGAGCAAATATTACAGATCACCTTGTTGAGGGAAAAAATTTCCTCAAGGTCAACGTGGACAACAGACCAAATCAAAGAGTATATCCTCAGAAAGCCGATTTTACATTCTACGGCGGAATCTACAGGGACGTAAGACTCATTGTTGTAAATAAAGAAAGATTTGATCTTGATCACTTCGGAGGACGCGGACTAAAGGTGAGTGCCCGTCCGATCGAAGGCTACAAGAAGGCAGATGTCAGGGTGAGCTGCTATCTTAATACAAACAGAGGCGATGTAAGGATTATTGTCTCTGATATGGAGGGAAAAGAGGTTTTTTGCCAAAATGCAGGCAGATCTTTGAACGAAGCACATCTTGAATGCTGCATCCATGAAGTGGAGTTGTGGGACGGAATTGAGAGACCATATCTTTATAACGCCAAGGCTCAGCTTGTTATAGACGGAGAAGTCGCAGATGAAGTTGAAACACGCTTTGGTGTCAGGGATTTCCACTATCATCCAAAGACCGGTTTTTATTTGAACGGCAGGAGCTATGCACTTCACGGTGTCTCAAGACATCAGGACAGAAAAGGCCTTGGAAATGCCATCACAGATGAGATGCACAAAGAGGATATGGACCTTATCTGCGAAATGGGTGCAAATACCATAAGACTTGCACATTATCAGCACAGTCAGACTTTCTACGATCTCTGCGATGAGAGAGGAATGATAGTCTGGGCCGAGATTCCATATATTTCAGAGCATATGCTTGAAGGAAGGGCTAATACCATCAGCCAGATGAAGGAGCTTATAGTTCAGAACTACAATCATCCTTCAATTGTCTGCTGGGGTATATCCAATGAGATAACAATATCCACCAAGGACAAGGCAGATATGCTGGACAATCACAGACAGCTCAATGACCTTTGTCATGAGATGGATAATACAAGATTTACAACACTGGCATGTTATGCAATGTGCGGACCGTTCAATAAGGTGGCACACATTACAGATACAGTCAGCTGGAACCTTTATCTGGGCTGGTATGTTCCGGGGCTTTTCCTCAATGATATTTGGATGAGATTTTTCCACATGGTTTATCCGGACAGAAGCCTTGGTTATTCAGAGTACGGATGCGAGGGAATGCCGAACCTTCACAGTGAGCACCCAAGAAGAGGAGATCACACAGAGGAGTATCAGGCAATCTATCACGAGTACATGCTCAGATGCTTTGAAAGAAATCCTTTCATGTGGGCGACTCACGTTTGGAACATGTTTGATTTTGCAGCTGATGCAAGAAACCAGGGTGGCGAGCCGGGAATGAACCACAAGGGCCTTGTTACCTTTGACAGAAAGGTTAAAAAAGACAGCTTCTATCTATACAAAGCATGGTGGAGCAATGATCCGTTCGTCCATATAACTTCAAAGAGATTTAAAGACAGAACGTCAGGAAAGATAAAGATTAAAGTCTATTCCAATCAGAATGAAGTAACTCTTTTCAAGAACGGAAATAAGATCGCAACAAAACATGGACAGCATGTTTTTGAATTCACAACGACGCTGGAAAACGAATGCACCTTTAAGGCTGTCAGCGGCTCTTTTAGCGATGAAGCAGTTTTCAGGAAGGTGAGCAGACCAAATCCTGACTATAAGCTTAAGGAATCCGGAGACAATGGCGCAAACTGGACAAAATAAATCAGAAATATCAAAAAGATTCGGAGATAAAAAATGGGAGAAACAGTTACGAAAAACGACGGGATCAACAGAGCAAAGCTTTATCAGCTGGTTCTTTTCCCACTGAACAATGGGGCGACAAATGTCTACTATGTTCTGGTACTTGCCTACATAGCAACATTTGGTTCAAACGTGCTTGGGCTTGGAGTTTTGTTTGCTTCAGTGATGGTTACGGGAATGAGGGTGTTTGATGCTTTTACAGACCCGATAATCGGAGCACTTATGGACAGGACCAACGGTAAGTTTGGTAAGTTCAGACCCTTTATGGTTATAGGAAATCTGATAATGGCACTCAGCATTATCACCATGTATGTGATAACACCGGGAATCCCGGAATCCATGATGGGACTTAGGTATGCAGCATTTGTAGGACTATATGCGATCTGGGTTATCGGATACACTTTCCAGACATCCTGCACAAGAGCCGGACAGACAGTTCTTACTTCAGATCCTAATCAGAGACCACTGTTCACCATTTTCAATACAGTCGGATCTCTCGCCGGAATGGGTGTCATGCAGTTCCTTGCTCCAATCATCAGGGCAAATGTTGCAGATTACTCTAAGGCAGAGTTTTACAAAGTTCTTACACCAATTGGAATTACGGTATCAATTCTTTTGACTATCCTTGCAATTATCGGTATCTGGGAAAAAGACCAGCCGAAGTACTTTGGAATCGGAGGCAGCAAGCAGGAAAAAGTAAAGATCTCCGAATACATCGAGATCATCAAAAACAACAGCCCTATGAAGAGGCTGATGATCGCAGGAGCAGGCTGCAAGCTGGCCCTTTCGATCGCAACAAACACTACGGTTTTGTGCATGCTCTACGGATCAATGATGGGCAACTATGATGGTCTTTACCTTCCGATGATGATAGTTGGTTATATTTTCTCGGTTCCTTTCTTTGTCCTTACAGTAAGGACCAGCCAGAAGAAGGGACAGAGAGCATCACTCCTTCGATATGTATCTCTGGCACTTATCTGCTATGTGGGAGTACTTGTTCTTCTCCTTGCATGGAAGCTGGATGTACCGGCACTTAACCTTGTGCTTATATCAAACGGAAAATTCAGTATAAACCTTTATACGGTTTTATTCATATTATTCTTTGGAGTTGGCTATGGAGCTTATTACTCCACAGCAGATATGCCAATTCCAATGGTAGCTGACTGTTCAGACTATGAGACCTACAGATCCGGAAAATATATTCCGGGAATAATGGGAACTTTGTTCTCACTGGTAGATAAGCTAGTTTCTTCTTTATCTGCCACAGTTGTAGGAATAGCTGTAAGTCTTATCGGAATCAAGTCTCTTCCAACTGCAGAGACGCCCTTTGCACCGGGGATGAATGCAGTTGTTATCATACTTTTTTGCATAGTACCAATGACTGCATGGGTTATCACGATCATAGCCATGAAGGGCTACATTCTCACAGGGGATGAGATGAAGAAGATCCAGGATGTCAACCAGAAGCGTAAAAAAGCCATTGCAGAAGGTATGAGTATCGAGAAGGCAATGAAAGAATTCACCTGATAAGTGAAATCAAAAGGCAATGGAAGAGTATAGAAAAACCAGGAGGAAAAAACATTGAGAAAGACAGGACTTTTCAGGGGCATGGCCGCTGTGACGACATTTCTTTTGTCTGTTTCCGTTATTGCGGGAAACACATTGGAGTCATTTGCATCTACTATTGACACTGCCCTTGGAACACAGAGTGAAATGATGGTAACAGATGACAAGGATGCCGTGTATGACAAGTTTACACCACCGGCAAGCCTGCTTAATGAGGATGGGACGGGCAATTCTCATGCACTCATTCAGGCAGCCATCGATCTTAACAGACAGCAGGCGGCAGAGGGTTCAGTTCTTTTAAAGAACAACGGAGTACTTCCACTCACAAGCGGATCTAACGTTTCATTATTCGGAATCCGCTCTCAGGTGCCGATCCTTGGATCAAGCTTTGGTGTTAAGGCTTGCGGAGGATTTATTAATCTTGATGAAGCACTTCAAAATAACGTTACAGATTTTGCAAATCATATCACAACTTCTCTTTCACAGAACTGGGCAACAGGCCAGGTTGAGAGAGGATATACAACTGATGGATGGTCAGGAGACGAGTTTGAGTTTGACGGTGCAGGCTTCAAAGTAAATCCTACTATGACATCAATCTATACAAAGCTTAACGAGACTTATCTTCACACAGAAAATGCAGGCCCTTCCGAGGAGTATGATCCGGGTGAGCCATCTGTAAAAGAGATCGAGTCAGTAAATTCTTCTTACAAGGACAGCTTTGCAAAGTATGGCGATGCAGCTATCGTTGTTATCGGAAGACCAAGTGCAGAGAGTGAAGACTATCTTCCGGGCGGAATTGTTTCAGGCCTTGGAGCAGAGGAGCCTCTTGCACTTACAACAAATGAAAAAGATATGATCGCTCTTGCAAAAGAGTGCAGTGACAAGGTTATTGTTCTTGTTAACAGCGCTTCTGCAGTAGAGATCGGAGATCTTAAGGACGATGCGGATATTGATGCGATCCTCTGGATCGGCGCACCCGGTTCATATGGAATGCTCGGTGTTGCAGATATCCTTAGCGGAAAGGTAAGCCCTTCAGGCGGACTTGCAGATATTTTCCCTACATATAACCTTTCAGCACCTGCTATGCAGAACATGGGTAACTTCTCTTACAAGAATGCAGCTGATGTTATCACAAGAGAAAACAGCAGCAACTACATCATTGAGGCTGAAGGCATCTATGTTGGATACAGATATTACGAGACCAGATATTATGATGCTGTTCTTGGACAGGGCAATGCTACATCAAAGGCAGGAACCTATGCTTCAAAGAATGGCTGGAACTACGATGATGAAGTAGCGTACGGCTTTGGCTACGGTCTCTCATACACTACATTTGATATGGAGTTCGACGGAGAGCCTGTAATCGAGGTTTCCAAGGAAGGCGATGTTACAACAGCTACTGCAACCTTCAATGTAAAGGTCACAAATACAGGTAAGGTAGCAGGTAAAAAGAGCGTTCAAATCTACGGACAGGCTCCTTATGAGCAGGGTGGAATTGAAAAGAGTGCAATTGTCCTTCTTAACTATGGCAAGACAAAAACTCTTCAGCCCGGCGAGTCAGAGACTGTTTCTGTAAAGGCTGATCTTCAGTACATTGCAACTTACGACAGCTCTTTTGACAACGGAGACGGAACAAAGGGAACATATATCCTTGATCCCGGAACATACTATTTTGCATTCGGTAACGGTGCACATGATGCCCTCAACAACATCATGGCTCTTCAGAATGTAGATACAGCAAGCCTTGTGGGCGAAGCTAATCCTGCATATGCATTCCAGACAGAGATCACAGAGGACGTCATTTCAAGGACTGCCTTTGCTTATTCAAAGACAGGAGACAAGTTTTGTAACCAGCTTGATTATGCTGACTGGAACTATTTCCAGGACGGTGAGGTTACATACCTTAGCCGTGCTGACTGGGATAAGACATATCCTAAGACTTACAGCGATATGACTCTTACAGACCAGGGACTTATCGATTACTTAAACGGTAAGTACTATACACTTAAGACAGATGATGATACATCAGACATCAAGTGGGGCGTTAACGCTGACCTCATGTTCTATGAGATGGCAGGCGCATCCTTTGACGATGAGAAGTGGAATGAGCTCCTTGATAAGATGACTCTTGAAGAGGCTCAGTATATTGCAACTTTTGGTGGCCCAAGTATTCCCGGAGCATCATCAATCGGAACTGTTGAAACTTACATGACAGAGAATGCCGGAAACGGTATTGCGGTTAACCTCAATGCGTCAAAAGACACTGAGGCTCCATGGAACATCAAGAGCGATGATCCAAACGGAAACTGGCACCCTGAAGTATTCGGCAGCAGCCCTCTTACAGCAGCTGCATTTAACCCTG
Organism: Butyrivibrio sp. DSM 10294; assembly: GCF_028539135.1. Lineage (NCBI taxonomy): Bacteria > Bacillati > Bacillota > Clostridia > Lachnospirales > Lachnospiraceae > Butyrivibrio > Butyrivibrio sp. DSM 10294. The sequence goes on from NZ_JANSWL010000057.1 coordinate 6,179, forward strand.
AACTTTCCTATGCTCTTGGTGAGTTCATCGGAATCGAGTCACTCTTTACAGGTATCCCGATCCTTTGGGGCCCTGGACTTAACACACACCGTCATGCATACAACGGACGTAACGGTGAGTACTATTCTGAGGATCCTATCCTTTCAGGATATACAGCAATGGAATTTGCAATCGGAGCACTTAACTATGGTCTTATCGCAGCACCTAAGCACTATGCGTTCAACGACCAGGAGACTAACAGAGCAGGCGTTGCTCCTTTCATGACAGAGCAGAGAGCCCGTGAAGTTGAGCTTAGAGCATACCAGATCGCATTCGAAGCAACAAAGTATGACACAGATTCTTATGACGCAGGTATGAGAGGCCTTATGGTATCCTTCTCAAAGATCGGACCTGTTGAGTGTACAGTAAGTACAGGACTTATGACAGAAATCCTCAAGAAGGAGTGGGGCTTCACAGGATATGCAGTAACTGATATCTATGATGACTTTGATCTCTACACATCAGTTCTTACTTCAGGTGCAACCTGCTACGATACAAGAGGTATGTCAGGCTTCTATACAGATACAACTCTTGACAGCCCTAGATTTGCAAACCAGGCTGACGGCGCAGCTATCAGTGCCACAGTATTTGCAGGTGATGCAAATGCTCAGCAGGCGGTAAAAGAGTCTGCACATAACGTACTTTATGCAATCGCATCCAGTAACCTTATGAACAGATACAATGCAACAACTCATGTAGTTAAGCTTAACACATGGTGGAGAACAGCATATAGAACAGCAATTGGAGTTTGCGCTGCTCTTACAGCTATCTTTGCTGTATTGTATATTCTTTCAAAGAGAAAAGAAAAGGAGGCGTAATAATGGCAGACTTTATGAAAAAGCAGAGCGTTGGAGCTTACTTTAATATAATTGCAGCAGTACTAGGCGTTGTCGGAATTGTTGCAGCTGCTATCTGCAGCAATATGACAGTTACCTATGCACTTGGCAATCTTGGAACAGTTATAGCACTTGGATGTAGCGGAATTGTTTTGGCAGTTCTTGCGGTAGTACTTCCAAATAAGTTTGGAAACCATGATATTCTTGGCACTATTTCAGTTTTGGGAGCGATAGCTCTTTTCACTACAGCATTTGGAAAGATCCTTTCAGAGAGAATCCTTCTCATCGCAGGACTTTTCAGCTACGACTCAGTTAATACTGTAGGCTGGCAGGTATTTAGCGTAACAGTAGTTGCATTTGCAGGTTTCATTGTGGGAGCGCTTGTTCTTATCATCGGCGCCTTCACCCGTTCTGTAAAGGAAAACGCATAATTTGTACAAGATAATAATTCTTGAGGAAGACTCCCGGCAGCTGCCGGGAGTTTTTTGGCATATAATAAAAGATATAAAAATTGTGCAAGATTATGTTGACAACAATCGTAATTTATGAGAATATGGATGGGCGTTAGCGAATGCTAACAAGAGAGGAGCTTATTCATGAAGAATAAATTATTATCTACAATTATGGCAGCAGTTATGGGGTTATCAGTAGTGGCTTGCGGAGCTTCAAATGAGACACAGACTGCCTCAAATTCAGTTAATACAGAGACAGAAGTAAATTCAGAAACAGAGGTAAACTCAGAGACAGCTGAGGGTAAGGCAACAGAGGATGCTTCTACAGACGAGATTTCAGCATCTGAGGATGTTTTCCCGCTCACTATCACACACGGCCTTGGCGAGACTGTTATTGAGTCAAAGCCTGAGAATGTTGTGGCAATTGCGTGGGGCAACCCCGATGTACCTCTTGCTCTTGGAGTTATGCCGGTTGGAATTTCAGAGGCCAATTTTGGACCAAGAGATGAGAATGGACTTCTTGCATGGACTGCCAAGGCTTTTGAGGATGCAGGCGTAAAGCCGAATGTATTTGATGATACAGACGGATGGGATTATGAGGCAATTTCAGATTGTGCTCCTGATGTGATCCTTGCAGCTTATTCAGGACTTAGTCAGGAAGAGTATGACAGATTATCAGAGATAGCACCTGTTGTTGCTTATCCTGAGATTGCATGGTCCACAACATGGCAGGAAGAGACAGTAAATGATGCCATTGCACTTGGCATGGAGAAAGAGGGCAGAGCACTGGTTGAAGATACAGAGAAGCTCATTGCTGATAAACTTTCTCAGTATCCCGAGCTCGAAGGCAAGAGAGTTGCTTTCTTCTGGCTTTCAGAGGATGACCTTGGAACCTTCTACATTTACACAAGCAATGATCCAAGAGCTGCCTTCCTTTCAGACCTTGGATTTGTAACACCTGACAGCGTAAAGAGCCTTATCACAAGTGATCAGGATTTCTCAATCACAGTAAGTGCTGAGAATGCAGATCTTTTGACTGATGTAGATATCATCATTACTTACGGAACAGAGTCACTTGTAGATGCAATGCAGGCCGACGGAAGATTTGCAAACATTCCGGCTGTAAAGAACGGAGCATTTGTGCTTCTCGATTCAAATGATGTTCTTGCAGCAGCCAGCACACCAACAGTTCTTTCCATTCCTTATGCAATTGATGACTATTTGAAAGCGCTTAATGATGCAGCAGAAAAAATTCAGTAATTACAAGTTAATAACAGGGCTGGCGGTGGAGATTGCCTTCGTGCTTTTGGGAGTTTTTCTCTCAATATCCTATGGCAGCAAAAGCATTCCTTTTTCGGATGTGACGGGATTTTTTACAGGGGCACTTACAGATGACTTCACTTCAGCAGTTATCTCAGCCAGAATCCCCAGAACAGTTTTTGGGCTCCTGGCCGGTGCTGCGCTTGGGGTATCTGGAGCACTGATGCAGGCTATCACCAGGAACCCTATTGCTGACCCAAGTATTCTGGGAGTCAACACCGGGGCTTCGCTTCTTGTGGTGATCGGGATAGCATATCTTAATATTTCCTCCGGAATAAAGCTTATCGGACTTTCTTTTACGGGGGCTATAATTACAGCTCTTTTTGTATATGGAATCGCATCTGTGGGCTATGGCGGTGCAAACTCGATCAAACTTGCCCTGGCGGGAGCTGCGGTATCAACAGCTCTTGGGGCGCTGGTAAACACCATTATGCTTCCTGATTCACAGGTCATGAAGGAGTTCAGATTCTGGCAGGTGGGCAGCATAAGCGGAGCTACCTGGGATGATGTTAGGCTCCTTATTCCGTTTTTTGTTGTCGGCGCAGGTTGTGCACTTCTTTGCGCATCCCCTTTAAATGCATTGGCTCTTGGAGATGAGATGGCTGTATCCCTTGGGGTAAAGGTTGGACAGATAAGGCTGTTTACTGCGTTTGCAGGAGTGCTTTTATGCGCGTCAGTTACTGCTCTTGCAGGACCTATCGGCTTTGTGGGACTTATGCTTCCACATGTTTGCAGGCAGCTTTTTGACAATGATCTGAGAATAATAATTCCATTGTCCATGATCGGAGGAGCAGGTCTTTTAACCTTTTCCGATGTACTTGGAAGAATACTGGGAAGACCCGGGGAGCTTGAGGTTGGAATTATTACTGCAATAGTCGGCGCTCCGGTATTTATCTGGATCGTTTGGAAGACAAAGGCAAAGGGCATATGACAAATTCAATAGATAATGATTTAAGAAAAATATATAAAAAGCATGACGTTCAGAACGCCTTTTGCATCGTGGCTCTAGTTGTCATCATCGGCATCCTTTCAGTGTTTATGATGACTCTTGGCAATACTGATTATTCGTTAAAAGAGGTGTTTGGATACCTGTTTAGTAATGAAACAAAAGGAGCTGCATATACCATAAAAACCTTGAGGCTTCCAAGACTGCTGGTAGGCGGTTTTGCGGGATTTGCTTTTGGTATTTCAGGATTTACTTTTCAAAATCTGTTAAGAAATCCTCTTGCTTCTCCGGATATTATAGGAGTTACGGCAGGATCCTCTGCGGCAGCTGTTTTCTGCATTCTGATCCTTGGAATAAGCGGCGCGGCTGCTTCCTTTTTTGCCGTGGCAGCAGGACTTATCATAACTACACTGATATTTCTTTTATCAGGAAAAGGACATGCATTCTCAAGCAGGATGATCCTCATAGGAATCGGAATGCAGGCGGTTTTGAATGCATTGATATCATGGATGCTGCTGGTGGGTTCGGAGTATGATGTAGGAACTGCGCTCAGATGGCTTCGCGGAAGTCTTAATCTTGTGCAGATGAGTGATGTGCCGGTAATTGTGACAGTGACTGTTATTTGCAGCGGACTGCTTCTTATATGTAACAGATACCTTCGTATGATGCAGCTTGGTGACGAATATGCGACGACACTCGGAGTTCCGATGACAGCAGTAAGAGTATGCTGTATGGTCTGTGCGCTTGTGCTTAGTGCAACAGCGACAGCTGCCACAGGCCCGATCGCATCGGTTGCATTCTTATCAGGGCCGATTGCCCAGAAATGCACCAGGAACGGCAAAAATGCCATGGCTGTTGCAGGCCTTGTGGGAACGATACTTGTTTTTGCATCAGAACTTGTCAGCAAGAACGTTTTTGAGACGAAGTACCCTGTTGGTGTTATAACAGGACTTTTAGGGGCACCGTATCTTCTTTTGTTACTGCTAAACCTGAACAGAAAGGGAGAAAAGATCTAATGGATGGATTTGCACTTAGTCATGATTTCTGTGCCAAGAACATCAGCACGGGATATGAAGAAAAACTGATACTTAAGGATATGAATATTACCATCCCTGCTGGAAAGTTCAGTGTTTTGATCGGACCAAACGGCTGCGGAAAATCAACTTTATTAAAGAGCTTTGCACGTCTCTTAAAGCCAAAGTGCGGAAACATTCTTCTGGACGGAAAATCAATTTATGAACTTCCAACCCAGCACCTGGCAAAGGAGATAGGGCTTCTTCCCCAGTCCCCGATTGTCCCTGCGGGCATAACAGTGGCAGACCTGGTTGCGCGAGGAAGGTTTCCTTATCAGAATCTTTTCGGGCAGCTGTCAAAGGCTGACTATGAGGCTATTGCCTGCGCTATGGAAGCAATGGGAATAGCGGAGCTTGCAGATAAGAGTGTGGATTCACTATCCGGCGGCCAGAGGCAGAGAGTATGGATTGCGCTGGTCCTTGCGCAGGACACAGATATCCTTCTTCTCGATGAGCCAACCACCTACCTCGACATTGCATATCAGGTAGAGATCCTGGACTGCCTGGCAAAACTTAACAAATTAAAGAAGACCACAATAGTGGCCATCCTCCACGACATCAACCTATCCATCAGATATGCTGACCACATCTTCGCTATGAAGAAAGGACAGCTCCTTGCAGAAGGAACTCCAAGAGACATCATCACAACCGATCTCATGAAAGAAGTCTACAGCATGGAGAGCTCCATCATCACCGATCCCGAAACCGGAGACCCCTACGTTATCCCAAGGAGCAAAGCCGGCTGATGTTCAAAAAAGTAGTGCCGCCGCAAGGACAATCATTGGAACTTGCTAAAGAGATAACAGGAGAAGTATGATGCTACTTGGGAGGACATTAAAAGATGAACGCAAAATGGATATGGAAACAGGGCAAAAACGGTGAAAACACATGGATGGATCTTGTAAAGAGATTCACGCTTGAAGGCGCACCGGAAAGGGCTATAGCGCAGATAGCTGCCGATTCAAAGTATTGGCTCTATATAAACGGTGAAATGGTCGTAATCGAGGGCGGCATCAAGCGCGGGCCGTCAAGGAACTCTACATATTATGATGAGGTGGATATTACAAGGCATCTTAGTGATGGTGAAAATACGATTGCCGTGCTTGTGTGGCATTTCGGTCAGCAAGGCTTTTCTCACTATTCAAGCGGTATGGGCGGACTGCTGTTTGAAGCGGATATTGACGGCATGATCGTATCGTCGGACAGCTCGTGGAAAATCATGAAGGATCCCGCGTATGTTGTGGCGGACGAAAATGACCTCAAGGCGAATTTCAGGCTTCCGGAATCAAACATATATTATGACGCATCAAGGGCTTTGGGAGAATGGTATATGCCATCGTTCGATACAAGCGATTGGGATAATGCCGATGTTGTCGGTAACGCTGGCACGGATGCGTGGGGCGAGCTAAGAAAGCGTATCATTCCGCAGTTTAAGGACTACGGTATTGAGGACTACATAAACAGCGCCGATTATACAGGGTTTACTGCCACAAAGGACACTGTGCTGGAAATGCGTTTGCCGTATAACGCGCAGATAACTCCGTATCTGAAGGTCACAGCCCCTGAGGGGAAACGAATAGATATCAAGGCTGATAATTATTTCGATACCTTATACGATACGCAAAGCGTTATGGCAGTTTATTATACAAAAAATGGAGAGCAGGAATACGAATCGCCAGGCTGGATAAACGGTGAAAAAATGTATTACAGCATTCCCGCAGGTGTTACGGTGCATGAGCTGAAATACCGCGAAACGGGCTATGACACGGAATTTGCAGGCAACTTTGAGTGTGATGATGAATTTTTAAACAAGCTATGGCAGAAATCGCTCCGCACGCTTTATATCACTATGCGCGACAACTTTATGGACTGCCCCGACAGAGAACGTGCGCAGTGGTGGGGAGATGTCAATGTAGAAATGCAGATGATGATGTACTCCCTTGACGAAAAGGCTCTTTTGCTCTACAAGAAGGGTGTGGATGCAATGGCGGGCTGGGCGGAGGATAGTGGCTATATGCTTACGGTGGTTCCGTCAGGAAAGGATCAGTTTGAGCTGCCTCTGCAAAACCTCGCGGGAATATGGGGCTTTTGGTATTACTATGAATATACGGGTGATAAAACAGTACCCGAGCGTGCATACAATATGTCAAAAGATTATCTTTTAAGCTATGCTATGAAGAACGGTCTTGTAGAACATAAAACCGGCAGCTGGGACTGGCCGGACTGGGGCGACAATGCCGATATCGCTCCTATGGAAAACGCATGGTACTATATGGCGCTCACTGCCTGCCGCAGCATGGCGGAGCTGCTCGGATACAGCTCTGACCTTCCGCTGTATGATGAGCGCCTTGAAAGCATAAGGGCTAATTTTGACCTTATGTTTTGGAAGGACGGTCATTACTATGACAATACCGAAAACGGCGCACCCGATGACCGGGCAAACGCGCTTGCCGTTCTGTCAGGACTGGCGGATAAGGATAAATACAGCGATATATTAAAAATAATACTCACGATCGAGAATGCGAGCCCGTATATGGAAAAGTATGTGCTTGATGCGCTGTGCAAAATGGGACATATTAATGAGGCTGTAGACCGCATAAAAAAGCGTTATAAGGAAATGGTCGAATTTGACTACTCCACGCTCTGGGAATACTGGAACAGGGAAGGAACATTAAATCATGCATGGTCGGGTGGTCCGCTTATTACGATGTCAAAGTATATAGCTGGCATCCGTCCGCTTGAAACGGCGTACAGACGCTTTGAAATAAAGCCATATTTGGGCGGGCTGAAGCATATAAAATGCACCGTTCCGTCGGTTGCCGGAGCTATTGTGCTTGAAATAGACGCTGGCTCGGCAATAGAAATGCGTGTCAGAATACCCGAAAACACTACCGCTGAAGTATATCTGCCGCTAATAAACAACGAGGTGCCAAAAAATACGGAGCTTGAATTTACCGTTTTGGACGGTTACGCGCGATTCATCCTCACCGGTGGGGAATACAGATTATGATCCAAAAGCTCTTGCCAAAAACTTTAGAGATGCTATTTATAGTGAGAAAATGAAAAAAAGAGAAGAAGGCTGAACAAAAGAAAGCTGAAAAGAGACTTGAGAAAGAGCAGAAGGAACGCGAGGAAGAAGCCAAAGAAGCTGCCGAAAAGAAGAAAGAAGAGAAGAAGGAAGAAGCAAAGAAACTCGAAAAAGAAGCTATGCAGCAGGAAATGATAGAGAATATCAAGGAACACGCTGCAGAGAGCCAGAGAACC
>NZ_JANSWL010000058.1:0-6262 GCF_028539135.1 Butyrivibrio sp. DSM 10294
ATTTAAAGTAATATTGAGTTGAGCCATTGTGTTCTACCTCCGGTATTATTTAGGGTTGTGGTGATTCTATTATACCTAAAGGTAAGAGCCAGTGGCTTTTATAATACAATATTCAATTTACACCATTATAAGGACGTTACTCAGAGAGCTTAGAAAAGGCGATCTTAACAGACAGATGCTGGCCTTAGATGTATGTAACGGGTTCAGAATAAGACCCGGTATGTACAATATTTATGGTGCGACCATGCTTACTGATGGTGTTAACTTTACCATCAATTCAAACGGAGCAACGTCAATTACCTTGCTACTATATAACCGTGGAGAGAGTAGGCCTTTTGCCACTATTCCTTTTCCTCAAAGTTATAGGATTGGTAAGGTCTATTCCATGATTGTATTCGGACTTGATATTGAGAATCTTGAATACTGCTATAGCGTGGATGGACCCTGGGATCCCGAAAAGGGCCTATTGTTTGACAAGAATCATGTACTTCTGGATCCTTACGCCAAGGCTGTTTCAGGCCAGAGAATCTGGGGACAGAGGCCAAACAGGGACGGCGCCTACAGAGCCAGAGTTGTGCGAAATAACTTTGAATGGAACGACACCAACAGCCTTAATATTCCCATGTGTGATTCAGTTATCTATGAGATGCATGTAAGAGGCTTCACCATGGATGAGTCCTCCAATGTACACTGCAGAGGTACCTTCGAGGGAATCAAGGAGAAGGTGGACTATCTTAAGAGACTTGGTATTACAGCCGTTGAGCTCATGCCTATTTTTGAGTTTGACGAGACTAGGGATAAGAGAGAAGTAAACGGAAGAACGCTTCTTGATTACTGGGGATATAACACAATAAGCTTTTTTGCCCCCAATACAAGCTACGCTTCTCAGACAGAGTACAACAAAGAGGGCGTTGAACTTAAGCACATGATCAAAACGCTTAAGGATAACGGAATAGAGGTTATTCTTGACGTTGTATTCAATCATACTGCTGAAGGAAACGAGAACGGTCCTTTTATATCATTTAAGGGCTTTGACAACAATATCTATTATTTGCTTACTCCTTACGGACAGTACTACAATTTTAGCGGATGCGGCAACACAATGAACTGTAATCATCCTATTGTTCAGGAATTTATTGTTGAATGCCTGAGATATTGGGTTGAAGAATACAGAGTTGACGGATTCAGATTCGATCTTGCAAGTATCCTTGGAAGAGATCAGGACGGATCTCCAATGGAAAGGCCGCCTCTTATTCAGCGACTTGCGTATGACCCGATTCTTGGAAATGTCAAGCTGATTGCAGAGGCCTGGGATGCAGGTGGAATGTATCAGGTAGGTAATTTTCCGGCTTGGAAGCGTTGGGCTGAGTGGAACGGTAAGTACAGAGATGATATCAGATCTTTCCTTAAGGGAGATATCTGGTCTGCACCGGATGCCGTGCGCAGAATTACAGGTTCACTTGATCTGTACGGCGGAGCATATCTTGGATATGAGTCTTCCATTAACTTCATTACTTGCCACGATGGATTTACGCTTCACGATCTGTACTCATATAATGGCAAGCATAATGAAGACAACGGATGGAATAACACAGACGGAGCCAACGATAACAGGAGCTGGAATTGTGGCGTTGAAGGTGAGACTGATGATCCGGGAATAATGGATCTTCGTTTCAGAATGATGAGAAATGCTATTGCTGTACTTATGTGCAGCAGAGGAACTCCGATGATATATGCCGGAGATGAATTTGGCAACACTCAGTTTGGAAATAATAATGCATACTGCCAGGATAATCAGATTTCCTGGCTCGACTGGAAGCTTCTGGACAAAAATAAAGAGTTCTTTGATTTTTACAGAAACATGATTCAGTTCAGAAGAAAGCATCCTTGCATCAGAAAGGACCTTAGACCTGCAGAGTGCGGATATCCCCATATTTCAGTTCATACCGAGAATCCGGATAACGGAAATATTACCGGAGATTCCAAGGTGGTATGCGTAAGATTTGCAGGCTATATCAAGAGAAAGGGCCATGATGACATAGTATATCTTGCAATAAATGCTTTTTGGGAAGATATACAGATTATGCTGCCCAATCCTCCGGAAGGAGCTTATTGGTCTCTCTGTGTAGATACAGGTGACGAATCCGGCAAATATTTTTACAACAGACCCAAACCCCTTACCTGGAGAAATAAAACCATGAAGGCCAGAAGTGTCAGCGTATTCATTGCGTCGTACGGAGCAGAATATGGCAACTGATGATAAATCAAAGGGTAACAATTTGATAGTAGGCGGTTATGAGTTCATGACAGAAATTGACGCCCAAAAGGGAGCTATGGATCTGAATAAGATCAAGCTCCTTAATACCCGTGCCAAGGCAACAAGGCCTCAGGATATAAAAGCTGTTTATGAAAAGGCAATTGAAAATAAGATCTTTAAGACACCCCTAGGCTGGGGGTATCTTGCAAACCTCAGAGCCAAGCTTATAGAGAGCGGCTATAAGGAAGATGACCTTATTCCCATTCCGCTTGGCGTAACAATTACAAGGCATTCTGCCATGGAGAACCTGTCCGTAAGGCAGCGGATCAAACCGGAAAAGAAGAAAAACAGCCTTGAATTCAAAAGAGTTTTTCCTATAGTTTTGAGTGCTATTTTAACTATTCTAGTAATAGTGATGTTTTTGATTACAGTAACCAGTGAAAGTGATAATATAATTAATTACAGGCGAAATGTGACCAATCGCTATGCCTCATGGGAGCAGGACCTTAAAGAACGCGAAAAGAAAGTAAGGGAAGCTGAAAAAAGACTTGGCATCGAGGATACATCAAGTTATTATGAGGATACAGATAGCAATTAGCTAGGAGGAATTACTTTAATGGAAGATCTGAAAATTCTGGTAGTTGATGACGAGAGCAGAATGCGCAAACTCGTTAAAGACTTTTTGGTAAAAGACGGATATCTGGTTCTTGAAGCAGAGGATGGCCAGCAGGCTCTTGATCTGTTCTATGACGACAAGGATATAGCGCTTATTATATTAGATGTTATGATGCCCAAGAGGGATGGCTGGGAGGTCTGCAGGGAGATCAGGAGCAATTCCAAGGTTCCTATCATCATGCTCACAGCCAAGGCTGAGGAAAGAGATGAGCTTCTGGGCTTCGAACTGGGTGTCGATGAGTATATTTCCAAGCCCTTCAGCCCCAAGATTCTTGCGGCCAGAGTATCGGCCATTCTCAGAAGAACCAATCAGGCTCTTAACAACCAGGTTATGGAGGTGGGCGGCATCGTAGTTAATAAGGTGGCTCACAGTGTTGCGGTGGATGGTAAGGAAGTTGAACTTAGCTACAAGGAATTTGAACTTCTGTCATTCTTCTTTGAAAATAAGGGCGTTGCTCTTTCCCGAGAAAAGATACTGAATAATGTTTGGAATTATGATTATTTCGGAGATGCCAGAACAATAGATACCCATGTTAAAAAACTGCGCGGTAAGCTTGGACCTAAGGGAGACATGATCAAGACTATCTGGGGAATGGGGTATAAGTTTGAAGAAATCGACAAGTAATCCGAACACGGATAAGACCCGTTCGATACGCTTCGAAATGAGCATGGCTTTCCTTCTTATAATGATAGGAACCTTTGCACTTTGTCTTGTGATCAACCTCCTTTTCATGGAAAGGTTCTATGTACAGAATAAGAGAGAGGCTATCATCGAAGCCTATAGAAGCATAGCTACTGCCATAAATAACGGTGATATCACATCCGATGAGTTCGATATTGAAATTACACATATCTGTGAGAGATACAACATTGAGATGATCGTTCTCGATGCGGATTCCAAGACAGTCAAAGCATCGGCCAATAATGCGGAGATGCTGACTAAGATTCTATGGGAAAACATGCTCAATCCCGTAAATGGTGGTTATGTCATTGAGAACAAGACTATTTTGGATATTGGAGACGATTATACGCTTCAGCTTGAAGAGGATAAGTCTACCGGCAGACAATATCTTGAGATGTGGGGAATTGTCGGAAACGGACATTTGGTACTTGTAAGATCAACCATGGAGAGTATTAAGGACAGTGTCATGATTTCCAATACTTTCATGGCTTACGTCGGAGTAATGGCAGTAGTTACCGGTTCCATAATGATCCTCTATATTTCCAAAAAGTTTACTGATCCCATCAAAAAGCTCTATCTCATTTCCGATGAGATGAAGAAGCTGAATTTCGAAGCAAAGTATGAAAATGACGGTACTTCACATAATGAGATCGATGTTCTTGGCGAGAACATGAATGAACTGTCCGAGACCCTTGAATCAACAATCAAGGAACTCAAGAATGCCAACGTGGCGCTGAAGCGTGATATTGCCAGGAAGGAAGAGGTTGATGAGATGCGTAAGGAGTTTTTATCCAATGTATCTCATGAACTAAAGACTCCTATAGCACTTATTCAGGGATACGCAGAAGGTCTCAAGGAAGGCGTCAGCGATGATGAGGAGAGCAGGAATTTCTACTGCGAGGTAATCATGGATGAAGCCTCCAAGATGAACATCATGGTTAAAAAACTGCTCACCTTGAATCAGCTTGAATTTGGCAATGAAACAGCCAATATGGAGCGCTTTGATATTGTGGACATGATTCGCAATTATCTTAAATCCGCAGAACTTCTTGCTCAGAAAAAAGATGTCACTGTAAAATTCGATGATTACAGTCCGATATTTGTCTGGGGCGATGAATTTAAGATTGAGGAAGTGCTTCAGAATTACTACAGCAACGCATTAAACCATATAGATGGGGATAAGATTATAGAAGTTAAGCTTCTTACCAATGATAATCACGTGAGAGTATCGGTGTTTAACACCGGCAAGCCTATTCCTGCTGAAAGCATAGGACATATCTGGGATAAATTTTACAAGGTTGACAAGGCAAGAACCAGAGAATACGGCGGAAGCGGCGTGGGACTCTCTATTGTTAAGGCCATTATGGAAGGCATGCATCAGGCTTATGGCGTCGTCAATTATGATAACGGCGTGGAATTTTACTTTGAACTTGAAACTAAATAGACCGTACAAGAGGTGGTTTATGAGGGTGAAAAAGTATTATGGGCTATTGGCCATCATAGGAAGCATCCTGATTCTTACAGGCTGCGGCGAGAGTTTTCCTGATCTTACTGATGAACAGTATAATCAGACTGTTGAGTATGCCGTTGTACTTCTTATGAAGTATTCCAATAACGGTCAGTCAAGACTTGTCTACATTGATGCCAAAGAGGAGCAGAAAAACAGAGAGAGACAGGCCAGAAAAGAAGCCAAGGAAGCTGAGAATGAACAGACTGAAAGTAAGCAGACTACACCGGCGCCAGCTGCACCTGCTCAGGTAGAACCTGCTCCTGTTGAAAGCACTGAATATCCAAGCGAAGAAGAAAACAACGAAAATGTTTTGACAGGTGAAGACCTTGCATCAGCAGGAGAAGAGAATTCTGCGACCGATACTGGCGGTGATACCGGAAGTGATGCTCCTAAGCATCCGGAAGCAATTACATTATCTTCCGAACAATCCCAGGAGATATCACCGGATTTATTCCTTTCATATCAGGGATATTCGGTTTCCAGCACTTATCCTGAGAGCTCCAAGAGCTACGTGGTAAACGCCGACAAGGGCAAGAAGCTTCTGGTTCTTAGATTTGACCTTTATAATGGTTCGGATTCAGCCAAAGATGTAAATATGATTAAGTATAACCTTCTATTCCAGGTTCTGCTTAATGATAAGAATATTGGTTATACTTCAGTTACATTCCTGCCTAATGACTTGTCTTCATATGTCGGAACCATTGATTCAAGAGCACACGAGAGTCTTGTTGTACTGACTCAGATTGGAGAGAACGAGGCGACCAATATAGAGAGCCTTGGGATGATTGTTGCTGAAGGTGGTGAAGAGCAGACTGTTTATCTTAAGTGACCATATATATAGAACTTTTAAGAGCCCTTGGAAAAGGGCTCTTTTCTAATGCTTTCTTATATTTATTAAAAAAATAAAAAAAGTTGAAAAAAGTTGTTGACATTAGTATGCCCCAGTGATATATTTATATTCGTTGCTGATGCGGGCAAGAAACACCGCAAATGCAGCAGTGGAGCGGATTCTAGGCTCCTGCACCTTGACAAATAAACAGTAATGCAACCCTGAAAAATTCCAAGAGAATTATTCAGAATTAACAAACCAAAAGTAATAACGGACAGAACATTAAAGCCAAGCTTTTAGTTCTGGCCG
>NZ_JANSWL010000059.1:0-55510 GCF_028539135.1 Butyrivibrio sp. DSM 10294
TCATTGAGTTACCGAGTGTTTTTTCAACAAAGTCAACTGCAATTGGCACGTATAATCCAATTGAGCGACTTTAGGAGTGTCATCAGCTGTTCCTGGATTCTGATCCAGAGGCGCTAGTATCCAGCCACCCTGCTTTAGCAGAGCTTGCCCTTTACGGGTTCTGGTGGAAACGCTACAATGCTGTTACGCGACGGTGTGCCATTTAGCTGTTCCCATCATCTTCCCCGTCGGCAAAACCTGACATGCGTTTCCAGCAGGTTCCGTCAAGGGTGGCGTCCCTTGTCCACAACATAGATGATTGGTTATCCTGAGATATAATTAAATGGACTACTAACTCCGTCCCAACTGCGCCATTATATACTTTCTAATTATTTCAACAACGTCATTAGGTAACGTAACTGTCTCGTCTTCAACATTTTCTTTTACAGGAATAAAATAATTGCTATCTGGAATAACAAAATCAAATGTCTCTACAAAGTTTTCTGATGGGAGTTTGCCGGTGATTGTCCTAGTAAGGACCATTGCTACAAGATAGTCGCCTACAGCTGAAGCATGCTCGCCATCACGGAAGTACAGATCTGTACCAAGGTCTGAAAGTTCCTCCATTGCTGCGCTCCACACTTCTCCTATTGGAGCTAGGAGTACATTTTGACTTGCGGCCAGTTCTCTGTATCTTCGATTCATTTCTTGCTGGTTTTCAGGCTTTCTCTTCTCGGCCCAGGTTTCGAAGATGACCGGTTTAGTCCCTACTTTTTTGCACAATTCTATAATCCTGCCAGCATTTACTATAGTATCCGGCTCATCTCCCATTGGATGGGCTTGTTCCTGGATCACGCAGTAGTCGTAACCGCCGTGAAGTATGCTAAAACGCTCTGAAAAGTACTCCTCTTCCATGTGCCATTTAAGAGATCTGCCAGAATAGGCTAACATAGTAACAAGGCAAGGCTGCCCTGTGGAGTCCTCGAGCATACGTCTTGTTAGCTCGGGCATATCATTCATATATGTATGACTGTTTCCAATAAAAAGAACTTTCATTGTCTCCTCCCGTTACTTGAAGCTAGTAAACTGCTGTCATAGCTATAATGATACTATGCAAAAAGGCATATAAAAAAGAGACTTTTTAAAGTGATTTCTTCTAATAACCTCTTTTCGTGCCAAGCAAGTGGAACAATATACCGGAACATGATCCTATATTTCTACCATCTTTCTTATACCATTAGGAATTACTTCAAATCCAAGCTTCTGATAAAAGCCTTCCTTCCCTTTGGCAGAAACACCTCCGATAGTGGTAAATTTCCCTGTTGAAGAATTCTTTACAGCATACTCAACAAGGTAGTTAACTATCTTGGTTCCTATGCCCATACCTTGGTATTCAGGCAAAACCACTATTTCCTGCAGATACCAGTACATCGCACCATCACCAACAAGTCTTCCCATTCCTATAAGTTCTCCATTGTTCAGGGCAGAGACATTTATAAGCCCATTCTTGAGGGCCTTTCTTGCATGCTCAATCGGAATATCTGCAAAGCCTGTAGCGGCCCTAAGCCTAACAAAATCTTCCGGTTTCAAAACATTCTCAACAAGTTCAATCTTAGTGCCCAGATATTCCTTGATCAGTGCGATATCTTTTTTGTCCTTGTCTCGCCCAATTTCTTGTTTCATCAGGACAAGACCCTTGATAGAGATTACCGGAACGTCATCAACCACATTAATTGTATCTTTGATCCAGTTCTCAAATACCTCTATATTTTCCCCAATTTTGAACGTCCTATTACCGCTTTCCGTTAAAGAAAAAGGATAGCCATCTGCCTCAAGTTGATCTGCCATCTTAGACATGCATCCCATATCTATATCATGGGTTTGTTCTCGGATTCCGTATAGAACCATGGCACTTCCGGTTATTATCCAATATTCATCGCGGCTATATGGAAAATCATCCAGTATACTAATGATCTCTTGCTTATTCATACTCTCTCCATCATTCCAATTGCATCATCCAAAGTAACGCAATCTGCAACTCTTTCAACTTTTCAACTATTTCTTTTCAAAGATCAGATGATTATAAAAAGCAATCTTTTTAAACTCGTCCATTGCATCAGCTTCTGTTTCCAGCTCAAGCAATACATTATCCTCCACACTTTTTTAAACTCATTACGAAGTATTCTACTTTGCGACCTTCACTCCCTAAATGCATCCCATTGATACTTGCAGCTTGGATTCCAGATGATCCAGGAATCAGAGCCATTGTCATTTACTGCTTTGATCTGGGCCTTCACCTCTTCTACGCCGTAGGTGCGGTAGTTCTTGAGATAGGAGGCGGTAAAGCCCTGAAGCCAGGGGCGCACACCGGCCTGGGTTCTGTCTCCCCGGGGATTGACGGTCTTTAATTCTGACTCGGAGTATTTCATTGCTCCGTCGATTGCTTCGTAGGGGTACAGGTCGGGGTAATCAAGGCCCATGGAGCCTTCATAATAGTGTGAAGGGTATATCATGGGTGATAGGTATTCGCAGTACATGGAGAGCCACGCATAGTCCTGTCCTACGATATTTCGGTCAACTTTGGAATTAATGGCCGTTCCGAATACGTCCAGGGAAAGTGGCATGTTCTCTCTCATAAGAGCATTATGGGCTTCCATTACAAATCTTACGATGGCATGGCGCCTTCCGTAGCCGTTCATTCCGATATCTTCCTCTTTGATGCCGGTGGGAAATCTCACATAGTCGTACTGAACTTCGTCAAAACCGGCGGCGTGGCAGCCACGGGCAACCTCTATAAGATACTCTTTGGCCTCTGCGTTCTGAGGATTGATCCAGTTAAAGCCTTTGTTGTCCTCATAGATATCCCCTGCTGCAGTCTTAAGCATCCACTCCGGCTTAACTTCATCTATAAAGGGATCTCTAAAGGCAACGCATCTGGCGATGACATAGATATCGTGGTCATGAAGAGTCTTGATAAGGCCCGGCATATCTTTTACCAGAATATCCTCTGTCCCCAGGTCATCGATCAGTTTGCTGTCCATGTCAAATACAATTTTGCCTTCATCGCTCTTAACATCGATAACCACTGCATTTATGCCTGTTTCATCTATGTGGGTGATGATATCGTCCATCATATTTTGGGTTCCTGCCACATAGGCACTGACGTAAATTCCGTGAATGGGAGAAGGGTCTTCTTTCTCTTCTTCAGCATAAGCCGGAATTGTTATCATAAAAAAAGTTGCAACAGATATTGTTGCAGCCAGAATGCATCTTTTTAGACATAAAGTGTTTTTCATTACAATCTTTTCCTTCGCCTGGATGTGATAGTGGGGACAGTTGCGCAGCTTCATGCTGTTGGACTTCAGATACGCATCTATCTGCTGCTTGATGGAAGGGTTTATCCTGTTACCAAAAAAGTTCCCTTAAGTTCAAATAAAAAAGGGAACTTTTCTAATAGAAGTATTTGCGTGGCGATATAACGATGTTTTTAGTTTTTTTATTCGTTTTTTAGACTTGCTTTTTTACATCATTAGTTGTTGAATTATGAACTGATATACTTCCTGATTCTTGGTCTGCCAGTTATCGCAGATGCTCTGGGCAATCTCCTCCGTAGGAACTAAGAGCCGAAGATCCATCAGGTTCTGGCCGTTCTCCTTGGCAATGAGGCTGACGGTGTATTCGTTGTCACCGGTCTTGTGATAATCCCCCAGAATAGAGGATTCATTTCGAAGCTTCATGCTGTTGGAGCGAAGGTACTCATCAATTTCATGCTTGATGGAAGGATTGATCCTGTTCCCGAAAAACTTCAGGGTCTCTTCTCCCTCGGCTGTAAGCTCCAGGTAAGTTCTGTTGGCCATGGTCTTCTCTACGATAAGCTCAGAAGAAGCCAACTCCGCAAAAACCTCCTGAAGAGTCAGGAAATTGGTATATTCTTTTTCAAGAATAAAATCGTAGATCTGAGACTTGCTAAGGGACACCTCGCAGCGTTTTAACATGTACAGAACTATCATTTTATATAACGTAAGATACTGTGAACTCACAAAAGAGCCTCCAAATCATTTAAAACATAACTACATTCAGATCAAAAAGATTCCTGATACAGGCGGCATCAGCAGCCCTTCTTATAGCACTCTTTTACTGCAGCTGAAACAACATCTGCAACTCTTGGATCGAAGGCTGCGGGAAGGATATTCTCGTCATTAAGCTCTTCGTCCGGAACGAGGGAAGCAACTGCTGTTGCAGCGGAGAGCTTCATCTCCTCGGTGATCTGGGTTGCACCGCACTCGAGGGCTCCCTTGAAGATTCCGGGGAATACAAGAACGTTGTTAACCTGGTTAGGGAAGTCGGATCTTCCGGTTCCGATAACGCGAACACCGGCCTTCCTGGCAAGATCGGGCATGATCTCGGGAACAGGATTGGCCATTGCAAACATTATAGCGTCCTTGTTCATGGAAGCTGCCATCTCCTCAGATACGATGCCGGGAGCGGATACGCCGACAAATACATCGGCACCCTTAAGAGCATCGGACAGGCTTCCTGAGAGCTGGTCGGGATTGGTAACTTCCATCATCTTCTCCTGCATCCAGTTGAGGCCTTCTGTCTTCTTGTTAAGGATTCCAACCTTGTCGCAGAGGGTTACATTCTTGAAGCCATATCTGAGAAGGAGCCTTGTGATGGCGATTCCGGCTGAGCCTGCGCCGTTAACTATAACCTTGCAATCCTCTTTCTTTTTGCCAACCACTTTGAGGCCGTTGATAACGCCGGCAAGAACGATGATTGCTGTTCCGTGCTGGTCGTCGTGGAAAACGGGAATATCGAGCTTCTCCTTAAGTCTTTCCTCTATTTCAAAACATCTTGGAGCTGAGATATCCTCAAGATTGATGCCGCCAAAGCCGGGAGCAAGATATGTTACGGCTTTGATGATCTCCTCTGTATCCTGAGTATCAAGGCAGATGGGCACTGCGTTAACACCGCCGAATTCCTTGAAGAGAACGGCCTTACCCTCCATGACGGGCATGGCTGCGTAGGGTCCGATGTTTCCAAGTCCCAGAACTGCGCTGCCGTCGGAAACTACAGCGATGGTGTTCTGCTTGATGGTGTACTTGTAAGCAAGGCTCTTATCCTCTGCTATAAGCTTGCAGGGCTCCGCAACTCCAGGAGTATAGGCCAGGGCAAGGTCCTCTTTGGACTTGACCTCTGCCTTGGACCTGATCTCCAGCTTACCCTGCCACTCTTCGTGTAACTTCAGTGCTTTTTCTGCGTTTGTCATAATGTGCTCCTCACTTTAGAATTTTTTACCTACAATATCATACGCAAATGATACTACCTCACCACGTCTGTCGGTATCAATATATTTAAAGACATTCCAGATATATTTTTTATGACCGCCGGTAGTCTGAAGGCCCAGAGCAAGTCCCAGGGCTGCGATCTCGTCGCCGGCATCGGTCTGTCTTGAAAGCATTAGAGCATCGATGTGTCCGTTATTGACCATCTTAGTGTAGGCGTAGGCAAAAGCCGCTGCCTGAACCGCTTCACCGGAGGATGAGGAATAACCGATCTCGCTCAGGATGATTGATCTCATATTACCCTCAGCGGTCCTCATGGCGTCGGTCTGCATATAATTGGTCAGAACCTCTATATTGTCCATGGTAATGACGGGTGTTGAATAATCGTGTGTAACGTACTTGGACGCATTCCAGAAAGCAGTGTTGCCATTGGGGAAGGAATAGGGGTGAGCAGCAAGGCCCCAGTTGATATCGCCGTATTCCTTGAGCTGGGCGGCAAAAATGTCCAGCACGTCCTTGGCGTCATAGTCGCCGGTTTTGGAAGTGTTGTAGGTCCAGCGCTGGTCAATTGGAATATAGACCTTGGCTGCAGAGTTCTGACTTTTTATAGCGTTGTAGAAAACTCTGAAGGACCTGGTAAAAGCGGCTGTGTAGGTATTAACGTCAACGAAGGGCATGTAGTTGTACTCTTTCCTTGCGTTGACCTCATTAGCAATGATCCACATGCTGACATTGCCGTGGCCCGATCCTGAATAGCGGTTGGCCAGAAAGCTTCCAACTGCCGCAAGAGCCTTGACTCCGCTCTCGCTGGTGGCGTTGAACATTCTATAAGGCGCCGAAGAACCGCCCCTTGCGTCGGGATGTGTTATCTCAGGAAAAGCGGATACGCTGGCATCGTTCAGGATGATAGCGGCAACGTCAATTCCCATGTTGTTAAGACGTCTGAAAAGGTCATCGTAGTTATTAATGATGCCTGCATTGAAATGGTAGGTTACTCCGCCGTAGCTGTAAGCAATTCCGCCTGAAGTAGTCAGAATATGTGACAAAGGAATGTTGTAGGTTGCATATTCAACTCCCAGATCAGCAAGCTCTCCGATTCTCAGAGGATCGGGAAGAAGCCCCTTGATGGACTTGTGGGACATACCACCGTAGCTGTAGCCCGCGCAGGCCCCGGGATTGGTGATGTATCTGGGGTGGCTGATGGCAGTGTACTTGCCGTCAAGCTTAACTCCCACCGTAAATTTGGAGAAGAGCCTGGAATCGGATCCACCCTTATTAAGGTTAATGGTAAAAGAGGTATCGTCTCCCTTGTAGATCTTGGCGATGGGCTCAGCGTCCTCAGTGAGATTATCCTCGTAGGTTGCCTGCTGGAAAAGGTAATAATACTTGTCATCACTCTTGGGAATACCGTCGCTGGTCACATCAACCTTGACCTTGGAGGAATCCACGATGAGGCAGTCATTTATCTTGGCAAAGGTGGATCTGTTCTCCGCAGTCATCTCCACCGTTGCGGGTCTCTCTGAAAGTGCCTTGGATACGGCGGTTCCTCCGCTTACTATATGATTTATGATATCTTCATTGATGTACTCCGAAACGGTTTCCGGAACGTATGGTTCCACCGATGCTTCAAAAAGAGATGAGTCCTCCTGTGCTATCTCTGTCCCTGTGTTTTGTCCGAATATCACCCACAGGATCATTGCCAGGACAAAGGCAACTGCGGCGCCGCCGGCTATGCCTGTGATTATCATTGTTCTTTTATTTCTACGGGTTCTGCCCCCACTGTATACGCGTTTCTTTTTTTTCATTTACCTTAAACGTTCCTTGCTATATTAGTAAAGCTGCGTCACTTACCTTCCCCATCAATGTGACGGCTTCTAAGTTTCTTCATATGGTCCCTGATCTTGAGCTCATAACCGTTGCCGGTGGGGCTGTAGAATTCCTTGCCGTTAAGCTCATAGGGCAGGTACTGCTGCTCCACGTAGTGATCAGGATAATCATGGGCATACTTGTAGCCGATGCCATGACCGAGCTTAGCTGCTGACTTGTAGTGTGCGTCCTGAAGATGAGTCGGTATCGGGAGATTCCCGGTCTCCCTGACTGTTGCCATAGCCTCGTCAATGGCAATAATGGCCGCATTACTCTTGGGCGCAGAAGCTATGTAGCTGGCTGCCTGTGAAAGAGTTATCCTGGCTTCGGGCATACCGAGGCGCTCAACAGCAAGTGACGCTGCAACAGCCACCTGAAGGGCCTGCGGATCTGCGTTGCCGACATCTTCGGAGGCGCAGACCATCATTCGTCTTACGATGAACTTGGGGTCCTCGCCGGCATTCAGCATACGGGCAAGATAGTAGACCGCTGCATCGGGATCGGAACCTCTCATACTCTTGATAAAAGCGGATATTGTATCGTAATGGTTGTCGCCGTCCTTGTCATAGCGGGCAACCTTCTTCTGTATGCATTCTTCAGCGACTTCCTTAGTGATATGGATAAGGCCGTCACTGCTTCGTTCTGTGGTCATAATGCCAAGTTCTATGGCATTAAGGGCATGCCTTGCATCGCCGTCCGCAAGATCTGCCAGGAAATCCGCAGCGTCCTCCTCAAGGACAGCATTGTAGGCTCCCATGCCTCTTTCCTTGTCTGTAACCGCTCTGTTTAGCAGTTCCTTGATATCGTCTGAAGTAAGGGGTTTGAGCTCAAAGATGACTGACCTGGAAATAAGAGCTCCGTTGACCTCGAAGTAAGGATTCTCTGTGGTAGCGCCGATAAGGATTATAGTTCCGTCCTCAACAAAGGGAAGGAGATAGTCCTGCTGACCCTTGTTGAATCTGTGTATCTCATCTATGAAAAGAATGGTTCTCTTGCCATACATACCAAGGTCATCCTTGGCCTTCTTGACGACTTCTTCCATATCTTTTTTGCCTGCTATTGTGGCATTGATCTGGGTAAATTCGGCCTTGGTGGAATTGGCGATGACTTTTGCCAGAGTGGTCTTTCCTGTTCCCGGAGGGCCGTAGAATATGATGGAACTAAGCTTGTCGGCTGAGATTGCACGATAAAGAAGCTTGTCCCGGGCGATGATGTGCTGCTGCCCAACGACCTCGTCGAGGGTCCTGGGACGCATCCTGGCGGCAAGCGGAGATTCCTTTTCTTTATTGTTTTCTCTCATATACTCAAATAAATCCATAGTATTCTTATTCTACTATTTTTGCCCCCAAATTGAAAGTGCAATCCGACATTAATTGGTTTCCCGAACACCCGTATATATCCCATAGCCCCGAGGACAACAGGCAAGCCCGGGAAGGCAGGAAAAACGGCTTACAACAGCAAAAAATTTTGTCATAACCCATCGGGAATTTAAGGCACCCCATCCAGCCAGGCGGTCTCCTTTCACCCTGTTCAGAACAGTCACCCGCCTGTCCGTCTGTGGCGCTCTTAAATTCACCTCAGCGTTATAAGACCAAATTTTTTACTGCTGCAATCCGTCTTCCCTACCTTCCCGGGCTTGCCTGTTGTCCTCTGCTCTTTGAACCTAACCGTTGTGCTTCGTGAAAATCCAATCACTGTCGGATGTTAGGGGTGGGGGCATAGTAGAATTGCGCCTACTATCTGCAATCGCGGGGGCAAGGTGATTAAAGCAGAGGGAAGTGGCGTACGGTTGCAAGTACTATTCGGGTTAAAGATGAAGATAATTCGTATGTTGTGATATTGCCGTTGGGGCATAGTAGAATTGCGCCTACTACCTGCAATCGCGGGTCAGTCCAGGCTGCGCCATTGGAGGTAATCGATGGAGTCTTTGGTGATAGTGAAGGTTATGGAGCCGTCGCGGGTGAGGAAGGTGGTGGCACCATTTGCTGCAAGGGTATTAACTGTCTGCTGATCCTCGGGTTCGCCTTTGCTGGAAGTGATGACAGCATAGGTGGGTGATACGCGCTTAATGAAGGCCTCTGTCTTGTCACAATATCGGCCGTGGTGAGGGACCTTGAGTATTGTGGCAGAGAGGTCGGAATTAGCAAGAAGTTCTGAAAGACGGGCGGATTCTGCGTCGCCGGCAAAGAGGATGCTGTTATCTCCGAAAGTTACTTTGACCACCAGGGATGAGTTGTTGCTCTCCTTATCGGGATATGAAGGTGACTGGGGCGGATAGATAGTATAGGACACGTCACCGACCTGGTAACTAAACTCAGAGGTTACCACATTCTCAGTGAGGCTATGTAATTTCATGGCAGCATCGTACTCATCAATCTGGTCTGAGTCTTTACTGCGGTAGGTGGTGTAGATTGTTCCGATATCAAAAGAATTGATGATCTGATCTGCTCCACCGACGTGATCCTTGTCAAAATGGGTGATTATCAGTTCATCGATTCCGGTAATGCCCTGCTTGTTTAAGAAATTGACAAGTATGTCAGCTTTTTTATCTGTCGCAGTATCTATTACGGTGACGTGATCTGCGCTTCGAAGAACAAATGCATCTGCTGCTCCGACTTTGAGGGCTGTGAAGGTCAGTACTTTATCCGAGACAGTTATGTCAGGAATAGAATCGGATGAGCCATTCTTTTTATCTGATTCCGATTTGAGGGTCTCAGGTGAAGTTTCTTGAGATAAGCTTTCTGAGGATGCTGCTACTGACTCTAAGTTTTCCCCGTCAGCTGCTGTTTCGCCGGTGGCATTGCCTTCTTTACCGCATGACACAAGTGTCATTCCGAGAACAGCTACAAGAGTCAATGTGATAACCAGCCTTATGAAGTTAGTGATTTCCCATCTCTTCTTCATCTTTCTCAAATATCTCTCCGCACTTTTTTGAAAGCATGTTTATTACCCGTTTCTTATCCGTAACCCACAGTGGTTCCACCAGAATGCTTCTGGGGCCGTCTCCGGTCATTCTGTGGACAACGGTGCTCTTTGGCAGTAGCCTCAGGCACTTAGCGATAAGGTCTGTGTATTCCTCCATGGACATGATATGGAAGGGGTACTCAGACTCCTTGGGAGCTTGCAAGTAGCTATCGTATTCTTCTGCCACCACGGTTCCTTTTAGAATGTTCAGGTTCTGGAGCTTGATGCCATCAAGAGTTGGTGTGAGCGCTGCAAGATAGCGCACGGTTTCCAACATGTCATTCTCTGATTCCCCGGGAAGGCCGAGAATTATGTGAACGATAACTGTTATTCCTGCCTCCTTGAGCCTTTTGTAAGCATCTTCAAAAACAGACAGTTCATATCCTCTGTTTATATGCTTTGCGGTGCTTTCGTGAATGGTCTGAAGTCCCAGTTCAACCCAGACAGGCTTAATGGCATTAAGTCCTACCAGCATATCCATAATCTCCGTTCCAAGGCAGTCGGGCCTTGTTCCGATGGACAGGATCTCGATATCTTCACGCTCTATTACCTCTTTGTACAGGGCAAAAAGCCTGTCAGGGTCACCGTAGGTGTTGGTATAGGACTGGAAATAGGCGATGAAGCGCCTGGCATCCGTCTTTGCCGCAATGCGCTCTTTAGCCCGGTCAAGCTGCTGCGAGATTGCTTCAGGGCTGTATACCACCTCCGCAAATTCCCCGGAGCCGCCCTCTGAGCAGAAAGTGCAGCCCCTATAGGAAGGTGCTCCGTCAGCGCCTTTGACGGTGCCGTCCCGGTTTGGGCAGGAACAGCCCGAGGACAGGGAGAGACGGTATATTTTTTCGCCATATGTTTTTTTCAAATAAGCTGATAAACGAACAGGCATGTCAGGCCGCCTTTACTATGTTTCTTACCCAGACTCCGCTCTTAACGAGGATGAAGCCGATGGTACATTTGATAAGGTCAAGGAGACATACGGTCATAAATACGTTGACCACGTAGATATTGGTATATCTGCTGAGGATGTATGCCGCAGGAACGCTAACTGCCCAGGTGAAGCAGCTGTCGAACAGGAAGGTCACAAGGGTTTTGCCGCCGGATCTTAAGGTGAAATAGGAAACGTGGGCAAAGGAGTGGATCGGCATAACGAAGGCCACCACCAGAATATACCTTGAGGCCAGCTGTCTGATGTCGGGCTCAATATTGTAAAACTGAGGAATGATAGGCGAGCAAATGGCAAGAAGTCCTCCCATTATAATAGTGCTAAGAAAGCTAAGGGCAGCCATTCTCCAGGCTGTGCGCCTTGCGGAAACGAGCCTGTCAGCGCCAAGCTCCTGGCCAACAATGATTCCCGCTGAGTTTCCGATGGACAAAAAGACCTCATTGAAGATCTGGGATATAGTTCCGCTGATGTTCATGGCTGCTATTACCGCAATTCCTCTTACAGAATAGGCCTGCAGCAAAAAGGCCTGGCCAAGGCTCCACAAAAATTCGTTGCAAAGAAGTGGCAGAGACCTGGACATGATGGGCCAGATAAGGTGCGTGGGTATTCTGAAGTTTTTGTAGAGGCCCTTGAAAAAGCTGTATTTCGTATTCTTTTTGTGTGCTCCTGTCACTACAATGCTAAACTCCACGAATCTTGAGATTACCGTAGCAACGGCAGCTCCCAGAACTCCCAGCTTTGGAAATCCGAAGAGACCGAAGATCAGAAGCGCGTTGAAGACAAAGTTCACCAGCATAGCTGTCATACCAGCCAGCATGGGAAGAATTGTCTTGCCGGACTCTCTCATGGCGCTGGCGTAGACCTGGGTAAGGCTAAATGGGATCAGGCCTATCAGCATGATATTCATGTAAGAAATGCCGTAGCTAAGCGTAGTTGCAGCATCAGCAGGCGGAGTATCACTGGAGATATACAGCCCCACCAGGCGCTGTGAGTTGAAGTACAGCACCAGCAATGCCATAGACAGGATCGTAAGGGCCGTTATCAGCTTGAATCTTATGGCATAGCGGACTCCTTCATAATCTCCTTTTCCAAAAAACTGCGTGCTGAATATACCTGCGCCTGCAAGGGATCCCCAAATGCACAGGTAAAATATGAATAGTATCTGATTGACGATGGCAACTGCAGACATGGAGAGGGTTCCCACCTGTCCCACCATGATGTTGTCCAGAAGTCCCACTATGTTACTCAAGGTGTTCTGGACGATCATGGGAAGTACCACCATTGCTACTCTTTTATAAAACTGAGGCTCGCCAATGAGGCACTCCTTAAGGGTCAGTCTGACCTTAACTGCCTCATCACGGTTACCTGTCTCTATTGTTGTCGTATTCATTTCCTTTTTCCTATTCTCTATTAAAGTCTATTTTGATTATATCTTAGATTCTACTGCCATAGATAGCTTAATTAAAAATGCCAAAATAAAGAGCCAAAATTGGGGTCTGACCCCAATTTGGCTCTAAATCAGTATCCATCTGCATTTCAGCTGCCACCTACTTTTTGCTTGTGCTGCGGCTGATTTCAAGGATCTTGCGAAGGATGTCCTCTGTGGTCTTCATATCCTTTTCGCAGTCCTGACTTATCTCAATGCTGGACTGGGCGGAAGCTGCAACCTCCTCTGAAGTTGCGGAGAGGTTACTGATGGCGTCCATAACCTTGGTGTTGGCATTTACGCAGTCATCAACACTTTCGGAGATTCTGGAAGCACGGTCTGTAAGCTCTGTCACCTTGGTGAGGATTTCTTCAAACTTCTCACCCGTCTCTGCGATCAGCTCGCCTTGCTGATTGGCGGATTCTACGGATTTTTGCATATTATTGGAGGCAGTATCTACTTTGCCTATAAGGTCATCAATTGTGGAGGCTATCTGCTCTGCGGATTCCTTGGTATGCTCTGAGAGGGCACGGATCTCATCCGCAACAACAGCGAAGCCTTTACCTGCTTCTCCGGCTCTTGCGGCCTCGATGGATGCGTTGAGGGCAAGGAGGTTGGTCTGGCCGGAAATACTCAGGATCGTATTAACAATCTCTTTTACAGTACCTGCAGACTGCTGGAGGTTGGTGGTCATCTCCGCGGTCTCGGCATTAATAGTTGAGGCTTCGTCGGATTTAGCCCGAAGATCCTTAACAAGCTTGTTGCCGTCGTTGATATTATCGGTAACTTCAGTGGCATTTTCTCTCATGGCACCGGCCTGGCGGGCAATCTCATCCAGAGCCTCAGTGATGCTGGAATTCATCTCGGTCTGGGTCTGTATGGACTCTGCAGTGAGGGTAACCGACTGGGATATCTGCTCAGAGGCCTCGGCGCTGGAAGTAACCTTATCCGCAAGGGCCTCCATGGCATCGTTGGCATCCTCAAGCTTAGCTGCAATCTGTTGTCCTACGGACAGCATGACCTCAGCATCCTTTTGCTGCTGGTCCGCCGCAGCCTGGATCTCTTCCACGGTCTCTGTATTGTGCCTGCTGCTGAGCCTTGCATAAAAAGCGCCCATGATAGCTGCCAGCAGGGAAAATACCGCATCGGTAAGCACCATGTTTTTTCTGTCCGCAGCTTCTACCGAATAGGTAAAAAAAAGCGGAAGGTAAACTACATTTATGGTGGTTACAACTGCGCCTACAATGATCGTAAGCTTGTTATCCGCGTACAGAAGGCTCATGATAACAAGGCCCGGAGCAAAGGCCCACAGGTAGGGCACGTGAATATTTCCCAGCATAACGATAAGATAGCTAAAGCACAGGCAGGCCATCATGATATATTTGCCTCTGGTCCTCTTGCTGTATCTTACATAGCTGTAGATGGAGCCCATCAGTGCGATGATCTGAGGGATCAGCATCGTTGTGGTGGTCATAAAGCCTACTCTTTCCGCAGCATAGACCACAGTGGATGCAATTATAAAAGCCTGGATAACCAGGGCATATTTAAGTGCAAGCTTATTTCTCTCATATATGTGTTTTTCCGCAAGATTCATAAAAACTCCTTCGTATCAATGAAAAAACGACAATTTGCTTATTATGCTATGTTAATTATGAACCACTGCCGCGTCTAATTCCAATTAAAAAAACGTAAAATCGTAAATTATGTCCTTGAACCGATTTTCTGTTATCATAGAGTAAGCTTACAAAGGAGATTCAAAAGAGATTTTTTGATTAACAAAAACTATGATTGATAGAAAAAGAGTACTTACGCAGTTTGCTGAATATACAAGAAATTACGATCCCAAGGACCCAAAGATTGCCCTTAAGATTGCCCACACCTACAGAGTTGCTGATTTCTGCGAAAAGATTGCGGGATCCATTCATCTGACCGAGGAAGAGGCGGATTTTGCCTGGCTATCGGGAATGCTGCATGACATCGGACGATTTGAACAGGTTCGCAAATACAATACCTTCATTGATTCCAAGTCCGTGGATCACGCTGAGTTTGGGGCAGATCTTCTTTTCGGAAAAGAGAGGTTGATCGAGAGGTTCTGCGATGACAGATCGCTTGATGAGGTGCTGGAGACTGTTATAAGGCAGCACAACAAATACCGCATCCGCGAAGATATTACGGGAAAAGAACTTGTTTTTTGCAATATCCTAAGAGACGCTGACAAGGTGGATATCCTCAGGGTCAACGTGGAAACACCCATGGAGGAGATCTACAACGTGTCAAAAGAGGAAATGGTAGGCTGCGGTGTGACTAGCGCGGTAATGGAACAGGTGAGACAGCACATTGCCGTGTTCAGGGACATTATGAAGACTCCCGCAGACCACCTTATCGGTCACATCGCTCTTACCTTCGAGCTGGTTTACCCCATGAGCTGGGAGATTGCAAAAGAACAGGGATTTCTTGAGGAAATGTTTAATTTTCCCTCAAAAAATCCCACTACCTTAGATGCTCTTATTGAAACCAGAAAAGAACTGGAAGCCTTCCATTCTCTTCATAGCTAATAATTAAAGATTAGCTTTGATCTTCTCGATCATCTCAGCATATTCCTCATCAGTAAGGAACACCTTCTGAGGATTCATCTCGAATACGCCGCCCCACTCAAACTCGTCCTTGTACTTGGGACAAAGGTGCATGTGGAGGTGGCAGCCGGTGTCGCCATAGGCACCATAGTTAACCTTGTCGGGGTTAAATGCCTTGTGAATAGCCTTGGCAGCTCTGTTCACATCGGCAAAAAATGCATTTCTCTCCTCATCTGATATATCGACGATCTCGCTTACGTGATCCTTGTAGGCCACGATGCATCTGCCCTTGTGGCTCTGCTCCTTGAAAAGAATGAGCTGGCTTACAGTGAGGTCGCAGATCTTGATGCCAAATTTTGCGAGGGGCTCACCGCCTACGCAATATCCGCAATTGTTGTCTTTCATAATAAATACTTCTCCTTAGATTGTTAATATTAAATAGCGTAACACTCATTTTAGTTTTTGTTCAAGCCGGATTGACGAACATTATGTGGAAAAAATTACACCACGGGCCGGTTTTTATACCAATGGGGACGGTTCTGTTTGGTAAATTTTGCGAGCAAAATTTACCAAACAGAACCGTCCCCATTGGTATAAAAACCGTCCCTATCTGCATCATCACTTCTTGTCAGCGATAATAGCCAGTGTCTGGGATATATCGTTAAGAGTCTGTGTCATATTCTGAATCATGAGCTGCATTCTCTTGTCATCGGTCATGTTCGCATCCTTCATGCGCTCCTGCATTTCTTTGATTCTCTGCTGCTGTAAGTTGGTTACCTCTGATACTCTGCTCATAAAATCACCTCTCTCATATTTGTTATGCAGTCTATTTATTGACTACTTTTCAAGTATATCACATATAAGAAGAGGTGACATATAAGCTGATCATCTTACTATCTGACTATCTTTTCAAAGTCGTCCTTGCCGTGTTTGCAGATAGGACATACGAAATCATCGGGAAGCTCCTCTCCCACGTACTCATAGCCGCATACTGTACAGCGCCATACGGTCTCGCCCTTGGGAGTTGTACCGACTGCCTGGGGCTTGGGCTTGATATTGTTCTGATAATACTCGTAGGTGCAGGAGGGAGCATCGTCCAGAAGTCTCATGGCCAGCGGCTCGCAGATGAAAAGAGTGTGAGAACCAAGATCTACCTCCTGCTCCACCTTAAGGGCAAACGCAGCGTTGGTGCCGCTGGTGATATAGGGCACACCGTCCTCTGAGGTGTTATAGGTAAAGGCGGAGGTGTCTGCGAATTTATTCACATCTCGTCCTGACTGGAATCCGAAATGTTTAAACATGTCAAAGGTTGCTTTCTGGCTGATAACAGAGATATTGCAGCGGTGGGACTCTTTTATCATGTCATGGGTGTAATTGGCCTTGTTCACTGCGATGGAAATGCGGTTAGGGTCCGATGCCACCTGGATCGCAGTATTTATTATGCAACCGTTCTTCTTATCACCCACAACGGCGGTGCATACGAAGAGACCATAGGACAATTTGTACATTGCTTTTGGGTTCATCTCTGACATTCAGGTTCCTCCTTTATAAAATGAATATTTACTCAGTAATTCTCAGCCTTAAGCTGGAAGTAGTCCCTCGGATGGTTGCAGACCGGGCACACATCAGGAGCTTCCTTGCCGATAACGATGTGTCCGCAGTTGCTGCACTGCCATACGCAGTCACCGTCACGGGAGAATACCAGCTTGTCCTCTACATTCTTAAGGAGCTTACGATAACGCTCCTCATGCTCTTTTTCTATTGCAGCTACGCCCTCAAAGAGCTCTGCGATCTCATCAAAGCCCTCTTCTCTGGCCTTTTTGGCAAAAGAGGGATACATTTCCTTCCACTCATAGGCCTCGCCGTCAGCTGCGTCCTTGAGGCAGTCCACTGTGGTTCCGATCCCTGTCAGGATCTTGTACCAGATCTCGGCATGTTCCTTCTCGTTGGCCGCTGTCTCGGCAAAAATGTTAGAAATCTGAACATAGCCTTCTTTCTTTGCCTTGGATGCGAAAAAGGTATACTTGTTTCTCGCCTCAGATTCTCCGGCAAAGGCTGCCAGAAGGTTCTTCTCGGTCTCGGTACCTTTTAAGTCTTCTGCTCTGCATCTCCATTTGTTGTCTGCCATAGTCCTGCCTCCTTATATTCGTTTTCTTCTTCATTTTCACGCTTTTTACCTTATAAAAAAACGCCGCAACATGTATATTTATACACATTGTAGCGTTAATTGATATATTAATCAACCGAATTGGATGTCGGTCTTGGTGGTGCCGCCAAGGAAGGTGGGAAGGGACTTTCCTTCTTTTTTCCACTTGGCATATTCTGCAGTTGCAGCGAACATTACATCGCCTGAAGAGTTAAGTGCTGTCTCAACTGAATCCTGTACAACGCCGATGATGAAGCCTACGCCAACTACCTGCATGGCAACATCTGCGTTAACTCAGCAATCATCCTAATTCAATTTGACGCACGTCAAATATTTATTTATAATTATATTGTAATATATTTGACGCACGTCAAATCAAATCCAGAAAGAGAGATGCAGCAATGGCTAAAATAATACAAAGCAAGCAGGATCTTACCTACCTTAATTGGTCTCACATACGCAGTTCCGGCGGTACTGCCGGGAACTTTTTAAAGGCAACCTCTTCTATTGAGGGCAGAAAAAAATACTATAAGCTATCGAATTTTGACCCTGTAAAAGGTGTTGTTGGTCATGAATGCGTCAATGAGATAATTGCAGATAGACTCCTTACAATCCTTGGCATCGAACATCTTGAGTATGAGTTGATCAATGCAGATATAGAAATAGAAGGCAATGTTTTTAACACATGGCTGTGTTCCTCTGAAGATTTCAAAAAGCCGGGAGAAAGCAAGGTTGCACTTGATGACTACTATCGAACCAACTCTTTTCCCGGAGAGTCCCACTATGATTTCTGCGTAAGACAGGGCTGGCAGAAATACATTGACGAAATGATCCTGGTTGATTATTTACTCTTAAACAGAGACAGACATGGCGCTAACATAGAAATCCTCAGAAATTCCCGTGCCCGCACCCTCAGAATAGCTCCGTTATTCGATCACGGCCTGTCACTTATGTACTCCTGCAGAGACGATGATGAAGCCCATGCCTTTGATATCATGAAGGACTTGCCCTGCAACAATTTCATCGGAAGTCATTCCTGCTACGAAAACCTTGCTCTGATCAAGAATTCTCAAAAGTTAATAAAAAAGAAGCTGAAAACATCGGATAAGGATGTACTCTTTTCCGGTCTTGAGAATATTCTGTCAGAGATTTTTATTGATAAGATCTGGGAAATGATCACCGAAAGGATGAAGGTATATGAAAGTCTTTGAAATAATTGATGAATCCCTGGAGTTGTTGATAGGTGCTCTCCTATATTATGAGAAAGAAAAAAGTTTTATTATTGAGCTGTGCGAAGGGCTCGATGAATGGAATGCTCCTCTTCTTCTGACTTCTTATGTCAAAAAAGGGATCTTCACCATTCCAAAAGATATCAGCCTCCTCTGGGTCCATGAAAGATTGATCCCTACCGGTAGACAAAACATCAATTCAATTCTGTCCACACACAGACTAAAGGAATATGATGAAATGAAAATGCTGGAGATTTCGGAAGGACGCTGTTCTCAAGACAACTACCATATCCGAAAGACGGATATGCTTCCGGCTTTTGTAGAAAAAAGAAGCCACCGGAATCTAAAAGATCTGGTGGTCCTTAATAATAATCGTCTGCTCTGCATCTTTGCAGATGAAACCATGAAACTGGTGGACTTGGCAAAATGCCCTCCCGAAAGAGATATTGCCAAAATAATGCGAAACAGTCTTCTCTTCGAATCCGGAAAAGTTGGATGCGGAGGCTACAGTGCCACCTTCAATGACTCCATCGACATACCCGCGCATGTTCTGTACAAGCACGGAAAAACGCTGCCAATTAGCTTTAAGGAGCTTCTTACCTTCTCTCGGAAAAACCTCCTGGACACCGCCGCATGCTGCGAAGAGCTTCAATGCTCACGTCAGAACCTGGCCTATCTAAAGGAACAGCACCTTATTACTCCGATACAGGAAAATGTTAAGGGAAGCCTCTATCTAAAGGGCGATGTACTAAAAAACAAATGGTAAGCCCGGTATAAGGACGACTATTAGATGCTGTTTTGTCCGTACACTTCTATCTGAGTCAGTGCAGGGAACGGGCTTGGATCATCTGCTTTAATGAGATTCCCCAGTTTCAGCCGGGTTATGTTCTCTCTGGAAATCTTGAACACGTGCGGCTCAGCGACCTTTTTATCCATATGGACAGTTTCGCTCGTGCCATCGGAGAAAGTGAAGGTAGCCTCTACCCACCAATTGTCATGCGGAAAATCCGCTCTGGTGTACAGCCTGATCTCATCAAAGCTCACGGGTCTTCCGAAGTCCAAAGTAAACTCCGCATCGTCCTGCCTGTTGATGCCCCAGGACTCATAGGGCCACTCGCCGTGGGAAAGGGTTGCGATGCAGCCGTCGATGGCATTTCTGGCAGCAAAGACCGCTTCTCCTCTGGTCTCCACATTGGCGCTGGCATGTGGATATACTCCGCTTACTTCGTGCTGGTCGAAGGGATTGAGCGCCAGATTTCTGTATGAATTTATCTCGAAGTCACGGGCCTTCCTGATGGTGACAACGTGGCGGTTACCGAAGAATGCCAGCGGGTTGTAGCTCGTTTTTTTCTCATAAAAAGGCACTGTGAACAGAACCGTCTCCTGCGTGATATATACGAAGGCCTCATCCACTGCGCCGTCCACCTTGACCACATAGAAAGCATCAGGTGTCAGCCCCGAAAATTCGATGATGTCGCCTTTTCTGTATTCTCCGTCCCAGGCAAGGACTGCTTCTTCTGCGCCTGCTGCCTCTGCCTTGGGGATATGGTCCCAATCGTTATAAACTGAAATTTTCATGATTCATCCTCGCATCTTTTTTAATACCTGAACACCTCAGCCACCGGCACTTCTATGCTCTGAGCACATTTCTCGTAGCTGTTGTAGGCTCTGCAGACGATTGTGGGGTTGACGCTGCCGCTGGGAACCTTGACATTGAAGGACTGGGTGTCTTTGGTTCTGTCCCACATCTGGAGAAGGCTATAGGTCTTGCCGCCGTCATAGCTGTAGCTAAAGTAGATAACAGGACTCTGGCTGTCCCTGGTGGTCATCTCTACAAGGATATTGCCGTTTGTTTTGTCATAGCCAAGAACCTTGATACTGCAGGTCTCCGGCGCAGTCTCGTCCTGGCGGGGAACTCTGGCAGGCTTTTTTACGCTGGTATATGAAAAGTTCGAGAAGTCAGCTCCCGTCTTGGCGGAGCTAAGCCCAAAATACTTGGCGATAGCTGTTGCATCAGCTACTGCCAGTTTGTTTATAAAATCACTGCCGCTAAGAAGCGCCGTGTCATAGCCATGATCAAGGTACGCATGCTCCAAAATGGCGCAGGGCATATTTCTTGCAACGCTCTGCCTTATGATTCCGTAGTAGTCAGCTCCTGATGCGCCAAGCCTTGTCTTAACCCCCTTCTGATAAAGGCCAAGGACATTCCACTCTGCGGTCACGAGCCTACCGAAATTTGCACCTGCCACGTAATAATCGCCAAAAGCTGAAGTCCATACCTCCGAGCCATAGAATTCATGGTCTGAGGATGCGTTGAAATGAAGGCTGAACACGAAGTCTGCTCCTACGCTCTTAGCATATGCTGCCCTGTCCTCTAGTGAGATCACAGTGTCCGTGGTACGAGTAGTGTAAACAGTGATGCCATCATATTTCTCAAGCTCCGCCTTAAGGGCGTTGCCAAGCTTCAAGGTCATATCCTTCTCGGAAAAACTGCCGTACTGTGCTCCAAGATTACGCTCTCCCGTACCTCCATGGCCCGGATCTATGACAACTATCACGTTTTTGGTCGCTGCTGACACTTTCATTGGCTGTGCGCTGAAATATGCTGCACATACCATTAACACTGTAATAATTATCGACAATACTTTTTTCATGATATCCTCCCCTTCTTCTAATCATCACCTATATCTACACATTATAGCTGAACATACGGGCTTTTTCCATTCCCGCATTCTTGCATGCTCTTCAGAATAATGTTATCATTTCGGGGTATTTATTGAATAAAAAGGGGATTTTAAGTATGAAAAAAGCATTTCGGGGATTTTTAATTCCTACGCTGTGTGCGATCATTTTGACGCAGACAGTTCTTTCTTCGTCTGTAGTTTCTTATGCCTATGATAATTCCACAGAAACAGAGGAAATACTTGAAGAAGAGTTCATCGAAGAAGCTGATGAAAACTCATCGGAGGACTCAAAGATCTATTATGAAATCACTGAGGAAGATACTGAGGAAGCAGTCGAAGAAGCCTCTGAGGAAGCTAATGAAGACGCTATCGAGGAAGTCACTGATTATCAATTACTTTCAGTAAGCAGCGGATATTGCGGTTATCCTGACAGCCGCTCGGTAAGCTGGAGTTATGACGAATCCGCCAAAACACTTACATTTTCAGGAGGCGGCGCAATAGCTGATTATTCCGATAAGAAAAGTGCTCCCTGGTACAGCTATCGAAATATGATCAGGACCGTCATAATCAGTGAAGGCATCACAAGAGTCGGCAGCTATTGCCTTTGTGATCTTATGTATGAATCCGGCGATAGCGGAGCAAGCAACTTTGTTACTCTCAAATTGCCTTCAACCTTACAGGAAATCGGCACAAGTGCTTTTGACTCGTTCCTTCTTTCCGGAGATCTTGTCATACCTGAATCGGTAAAGAGGATAGAGCCCTATGCATTTTGTAACGCCTCTATAACAGGCAGCGTTATATTAAAAGCCAGGATATCTGTTTTAGAAAAAGGTGTTTTTGCATGTGCCGCCTTTACGTCCTTTAGTTTTCCGGAGACGCTGACTGAGATTGAGGAAAGCGGCATGTACGGTCTGAGTATTGTAAAGTCGCTTGTTTTTCCTAAGAATCTGAAAAAAATCGGCTCAAGAGCATTTGATCACTGCCATGCCCTCAGAACCGTAGAATTTACCGGTAATGCACCTAAACTTGCCGATAACGCATTTTCCCGCACATCAGTAGAAGCCTATTATCCAAGAAATGACGCCACCTGGTCTGACAGCGCAAGAGCCGAAATGTCAAAGGCCTTCTGCTCTGTTACCTGGTATTGCCTTGGAGAACCCAAGTCTACCCAATGCGGAGATAAATTAACCTGGGAGATCAAAGATAAAACCTTATATATTAAGGGAACCGGAGCGATGTGGGACTATTCCGAAACTATGCTCCCGCCCTGGTATTCAGCCAGCTACAAATATGTGTCTATGAGCGAAGACCTGACCAAAATCGGCGCCTATGCTTTTTACAAAGCATCCGGCAATCATGCGACATATTCCAGGATCCCTCAGTCTGTTACCGAGATCGGTGACTACGCCTTTTACGACGCCGGAATTATGGAAACTCTGGTCCTTCCGACCAAAGTTAAGGTTATCGGTAAATACGCTTTCAGTAACATTTACTGTATAAAAAACACCGTCGAGATACCTCAGGATATCGAATACATCGGCGATTATGCATTCCGTGAGGTATCCTTTAGCACTGACAGTAATGGTAAAAGAGGCGGAATCAGAATAAATGGCTTTAATAAGCTCAAATACCTTGGTGACAATGCTTTTCAGGTTACCGGCGGCAATCGCCCATACGTAACCGGTAAAATCACTTTTCCTGAGACTCTTACATATATAGGAGAGAGCGTTTTTACATCAACAAATGTTGAGGGAAAAATCTCCCTTCCAAAAGGCCTCCTGCACCTTGGAGCAGGTACCTTCTATGGTTGTAAGAACATTACAGGCGACATAGTTATTCCTGATGGAATTACAGAGATTAGCGGCACTACTTTTTGTGAGACAGGTATTACCAGCGTCACCATTGGTAAAAACGTCACCTCGATTGGCCACTGGTTCTGCGGCGATTGCGCATCTCTCAAGAAGGTAAGATTCCTGTGTGAATACCCGAAAAACGGCAGCTTTAGGAATGATGCTTTTTATAAAGCTCCCAAAAATATCATTGTTGAATACGATGGAAGCAAACGTTCCTGGAGAAATCCATACCCCGGAGCGATCGGAATGTCGGATAACGAGCCCGTCTTTTGCCCCTTCTACCCTGACAAGGAATGTACTGTAACTTTCCAGACCATAAACATTCGAAATGACGAAAAGCACAGCATCCCCTCACAGAAGGTTAAATGCGGCCAGCTTGCCAAGGAACCTGACATCTCAGGTTTCCTTAAAGACTATGACGTGGTTTCCTGGCGTTATCGTTACAGTGAAAATAATCCTATGTATGAGTATTGGGACTTTGATTTTGCCAAGACTGCGGTAACTGATAATATCACGATCTTTTTAAGCTGCAGAACCCCTTCAGTTAGTATTGCCTTTGATTTCCAGAATGGAGATAAAGTATATCCCTATAGTGTTGTTAAGGGTACCACTCTTGAGTATGCGTATAATTCTTTTTGGTATAGTAACCCAAAAAGAGAAGGCTACACCTTCCTTGGCTGGTCATATGATAAAAACGGTACTACTACTCTTTCGAATAAGACAGAGATTGTAGAAGATACTACCGTTTATGCGGTATGGGAGAAGACTCCCGAACCTGAGCCCGAGCCCGAACCGGAACCGGTTGATCCTTCAGTATGGGGTGATATTCCTGAGGAAGTCAGATCCTATATGAAATTTGAAACAGGTGATGATATCCCGAAAGGCATCTGGATCATCGGAAGTGACAGATATAAGAATCAGCGTTTGGAATATATGGGAAAAGCCTTGAAGCTCTCCAGCCTCCTTGTTTTTGATGGCAATAAGAGTCTTAATGCAGGCAAAGAGTATTCTCTTAAATACTCCAAAAACATAAATGCAGGTACTGCAGCAGTTACGGTCACCTTCAAGGGAGCCTATTCCAAGACAGAGAAGAAGACTTATGAATTCAAGATCGCGCCTAAGGTTATAACAAGTTATGCAGTTTCTAAGACTGCTTACGACTATAGTTATGACAAAAAAGCTCATAAGCCAAAGCCAGTAATGAAGGCTTATATCGATGGAAAGCTTGTAACTCTTAAGGCAGGCAAGCACTTCGTATATGATTACGGCACCGGTGAAAATGGCGACTTCGTATCGGAAGGTGATAGCTTCTTCTACATAAGACCTACTGAGAACTATTCCTTCAGTGCGATTAAGGTATCTGTAAATATTCAGAAGAAGATACTCATCTCCAAAGCATCGGCAAAGATCGGCAAGCAGGCCTATACAGGTAAAGAGATCAAGCCGGAAGTAACAGTAACATACAAGAAAAAGCCTCTTGTTAAGGGCACTGATTACGAAATATCTTATGAAGACAACATTGATGTTGGAAAAGGATATGCGGTAATTACAGGAAAGGGAGACTTCTTTAGTACTGTTCGTGTTCCATTTACAATTACAGGAACTGCTCTTTCCAAGACCAGGTTTACCGGATCCTTGTCTCCCGAAATATATACAGGAGCGCAGATCACCAAGGACTTTGACTTGACCTACACCGCTGGGAAAGGCGATACGCCTGTAACCCTTAGGAAGATCCCGCTGTCGGATTATGCCATGCTTACCAGAAAGCAGCAGAGAAATTACGATTGCACCTATTACTTTGCCGGTAACACAGGCAAGGGAAAGGCGAAGTTGTATATCCAGGGTGTATCAGGATATACAGGAAGCCTCACCAAGTCCTTCACGATCAAGGCTTATAACATCAGTCAGGAAAGTAGCAAGGTTACTGCAGGACTTAAGACCACATCCTATAAATATGTCAAAGGCGGGGTTAAGCCTGAGCCGACAGTTACCATGAAACTCGCATCAGGAAAAACTGTTACCCTGGCCAAAGGCACCGACTACACTCTTAAGTACAAAAGCAACACGAAGAAAGGCAACGCTATAGTTCAGGTTATCGGAAAGGGTAACTTCACCGGAACTATAAACATCAATTTCACGATAACTGATTAAGCTAAAGCAAAACGGCTGCGCAAATTGCTGCGTAGCCGTTATTTTGTCATACCATCCATAACTTTACCCAAAATATCTTCTGACATTGTTAGTTCTCCCCCATATCCTAATTATCGTTATTCTGAGTTTCTGACTGAGATGCCATACGTTCAAACAAATCATTCATATTGAAATCCTTGCCGGTTCTGTCCTTATAGAACTCCTCGAAGCTTTTGTTCTGATCCTTGGGATCAAAATCTACGTCCTTAGCATGGGATTTCAGTGGATCATCCTCCTGCAAAAGTGCGTAGGCCATGTTATGGATGACCCACTCATCCACCATGTCATCAGCAGTTCTGTAGGATTCCATGTCGCTGCCATGAACAGGGTGCTCATCGATCAGGGCCTGACAGATTATGGTCATGTCACTTTCATTGTTGATTCTGTAGGAATCAAAGATTCTCCAGTTATCGGTGGTGTACTTAGCTCGAAATTCCTCGCCGTCATATGTGAAAGTATAGTTTTTGCCGCTGCCGTCTGTATCGGTGAGCTGTAGGTCGGCGGTGGTGGTTAGAAGGCCGGACGGCGCGGATTCTGTTTGCTGTTCTGTCGGAGTTTTTGTCTGGTCTTCGACTTCCGGTTGGTCTGTTGTTTGGCTCTGTTCCTGTGTTATTGCCCGGTCTTCTGCTTCCGCCGAATCTTCTGTCTCTGTCGAATCTTCCGGCGGTTCTTCAACTATGCTTTCGATCAATGGTTCTGACCACATCTCAGTAGCCTCATTGTTTTCCTGCCTACCGCAACCGGAAATGATTACCAGTATAGATGTAATTAACAGATATGCTAATCCTTTTTTCATGATCAATGATCCACCTTCCCCTTGGAAAGCGCCTCATGAATAGCCTTGGCGATAACCTCGTCAGGGGCTCTCTTAAGAGCTGCAGCTTTGGGGTTCTCTTTTATCTTTATTTCTTGCTTCTTCTGCTCTTTCGGAAGCTCCTTTTTTCGTTCCATAGACAATCCTCTTATCGTCTAAGCTCGTAATTAGTTACTCACTTACCACTCCAGGCTTCTTTGGTACCTCAATTTCGCATAGATACTCACATTTAGAAATCCCCATAATCTCAACTCTAAGTTCCAGCTTGGCATTACGTATATCAATATCATCCTGAATATCCAGAAAATATCTGTCTGAAACATCAAAATACTTGGCAAGTCTAAGTGATGTATCTACAGTAATCTTCCTGCGACCATGAATAATATCCTGTATTCTTGATGTAGGAACCTTAATATCCTGAGCGAGTTTGTACGCAGATATTCCATATGGATCCATAAACTCTTCTTTTAATATTTCTCCTACGGTTGGAGTCTCAATTCTCTTAGTCATCATCTGTCTCCCTAATGATAATCAACTATCTCTAAAGTGCCTTTGAATATGTTTGATTAAATATCTTCTCAGTTTCTTTGTCAGCAAATGTTTTGATCATAATGCAATTATACATGCAACGCATATACACGTCAATCAGTCATATTCAAATCGCATGATTTAGCTGTTTTCCCTCTCAACGGCCAACATTACAGCTCTGCTCCCTTCAGTTCCTCCTCGCACTCTTTTCTTGTTATCTCCCCTGCATTGCATCTAGCCATCTTATCGACTATGCCGTCGCGAAGCTTATAGCCGGTAACAAGGATTATAATGGCAATAACCGGCCCGATGGCACTTATCCAGGTCAGGACATTCCAGCAGCCATAGGCTCCCTTGGCATCAACCACACCTGTCACGGCATCCGCATTGGCAGCGCTGAAGCCAAAGAGCGCCAGAAGTAGCAGCGACATACTGCTCATAAGCGCACCCGAGAGCTTGGTAACACAGGTCTGGATGGAAAAAGTGATTCCCTCCTGCCTTACGCCCGTCTTGTACTGGCCATACTCAACGCAGTCAGGAGTAAACATGTAAACCAGAACG
Source organism: Butyrivibrio sp. DSM 10294 (assembly GCF_028539135.1). NCBI lineage: Bacteria > Bacillati > Bacillota > Clostridia > Lachnospirales > Lachnospiraceae > Butyrivibrio > Butyrivibrio sp. DSM 10294. The sequence goes on from NZ_JANSWL010000059.1 coordinate 27,039, forward strand.
TTGTAGCCAACAAGTCCCACGCCCCTTAGCGCCATGGTCACATACAGCGGAATATCATTTTCATATCCGGTAAAAAACTGTACGACAGAGGCCACAACAAATATCACAAGGCAGCCGATGTACAGCCAGAATTTATCGATTTTTTTGCACAAAGCAGGGATAAAAGCTGCGACAACTATTGCTGGTAGAATCGCCATAGCCAGCAGAACAGTGCCTTTTTCCGTGTCGCCCAAAACGTACTGGGCAAAGGTAGGGATCACGGTCTGAGCCGTATTAGTTACACCCACCAGGAAAAAAGCCACGTAGAATAATATCAGATACTTGTTTCCCGCAAGGGCTCTTATCATGTCCCCGAAGGTTGCGGCGCCTTCTGACTTGCCGGCATTTCTCTCTTTTCCCAAAATAAGAATCGGAAACATCATTGCCATGGAAACTATAGACAAAAGGATTGCCAGAAGCCGCCAGCCAAGGCCGGTGTATAGCCCCTCAATAGCCAGAGTTGCGATGACAGCTGCTGCCGTTCCGGATACTCGGGATATGGACAAAATCGTATTGCGCTCAGTAACGTTGTCAGTCATGGCGGTGGAAAGGGCATAAATCGGCGTATCGCACATGGTATAGGCCACCGACCACAGACAGTATCCCACCACAACCCAGGCGCACTTGGCTGAAACACTGATGCTGTCCGGCATACTGTAGATAAATATGGTTGTCAGCGGTATCAACAGCCAGGACACCCTTACCCAAGGCAGGAACTTGCTACTCTTAAAACGGCACTTGTCCACTATCCTGCCAAAGATCACGTCATTGATAACATCCCAGATCTGAGGCGCAAAGATTACCGATGCCGCCACAGTTTCGCTCACTCCGTGATTAAGAAGAAAAATCGAAGTGAAGCTTGCGATTATGATGTAAAACATATTCTGACCAAAGAAATAGAGATAGTAGCTGATTCGTTCCCCTTTTGTAGTCTGCATATTCTCTCACTCCTGAATCACTTTCTCACGAAATGCGCAGCAGAGTGCGCATTTCTGTCTGAACAGTAACCCTGGATTTCAAATCATCCTCCCGCAAACTTGCAATTGCGACCGGTTATGCTATCATATAGTTATAAAAAAGGTGCTACCCGTACAGCAACGGTTAGCCTGAAATTATTTGGTTTGAATAACCGCCTAAGTTTGCAGACTGGGGCGGTTATTTTAATGTCTGCTATTCCTGCCAATGGAATAGCCAAGACCGAACATCGTTGCACTAAGCGCAATAATTGCAATCATGCCTTCCCTTGTTAGCATAGAGCCTTTCCTCCTATAGATATTCCCATATGGGTTCTATGTACACAGGGCTTGTACTCCCTGATAGAGGACTAACCGCCACCGTTTAGGTAGCACCATGCAATTATTATGCCGAATATATGTTCGCTTTGACAATGATTCTTATTTCGTGGCACATTGAACGATGTTTAGTGTTCCAAAATCTACTTGGGGACTGTCCCGAATCTCCCCAAAACAACCTCAATAGATTCCAAGCAATATCCTAAAGTACTCAATAGTCCTGGCAAGTCCCTCTTCCAGACTAATCGTCGGCTCCCAGCCAAGTTCTTTTTTGGCTAAATCTATTACAGGTTGCCTCTGCAATGGATCGTCTTGCGGAAGAGGCTTATACACAATCTTTGAATCCGATCCTGCAAGTTTTATCACAAGCTCAGCAAGTTCCAACATAGTAAACTCACCTGGATTTCCAATGTTAACAGGCCCGGTGAAACCATCCCTGCTGTTCATCATCTTGATCATTCCATCAATAAGATCATCAACATAACAAAAGCTTCTGGTCTGCTTGCCATCACCGTAAATCGTGATGTCTTCGTTGTTAAGTGCCTGAACAATGAAGTTAGACACTACTCTTCCGTCATGAGCACTCATTCTAGGCCCATAGGTATTGAATATGCGGATAACCTTGATATCCACACCATGCTGCCTATTGTAATCAAAAAACAGCGTTTCTGCCATTCTCTTGCCTTCATCGTAGCAAGAACGAGGCCCTATTGGATTAACGCATCCTCTGTAAGTCTCAGGTTGCGGATGAACCTCAGGATCGCCATATACCTCGCTTGTACTGGCCTGTAAGATTCTTGCGTTACATCTTTTGGCTAGACCAAGCGTATTTAGTGCTCCCATTATTGACGTCTTCCCCGTCGCAATCGGATCGTGCTGATAATGGATAGGGCTAGCTGGGCAAGCCAAATTATAGATCTGATCAACCTCAACATAAAGAGGCTGAGTCACATCATGTCTGATAAATTCAAAGTAATTGTTGTCCATAAGGTGCCTGATGTTATCCTTACTTCCCGTAAAAAGATTATCCACACAGATAACATCATTTCCCTGATCCAAAAGCTTTTCACACAGGTGTGAGCCCAAAAAGCCTGCTCCACCAGTAACAAGAATACGTTTGCGTTGCATAATCGTCCCCCTCTGAACGAATACTATTCGCACTAATATTTCACTGATATCTTGTATCTATGCTCCTAAAAAAAGATGCTGCTTTAATTCATTATCTGATGTATTATCGTTATATTCCTCCTTTGAAGATTCAATACATATAAGAGGAATAAAAATATATCTAAAATCCAATTCATTCATTATCCCCCATATTCCTAATGAAAAGAAAATGCATATTACTATGCGAGTAATATACGTATTGCTTTTTTTCACAGAGATAATAACCAATGCTAAAAGAATAGCTGAAATCAATCCATATCTGATAAGTATTCCCAATACTGTATTATAAGTATATGTTGTCAGAAGAGTTCTTGATCCATTAAAAAAACGATAGCCAAACCTATTATAACCGTATCCGAATAATGGAGATTTACTGATATATTTCAAGCTTGTTTGCCAAATCGGAATACGTCCTCCATATATTAGTTTTTTATTGAACAAACCAGAAATATAGTTTCCAAATGTCATTGACCCAAATAAGAAAACAGCATTAAACACCGACAACAATACAAGACAATTTGTAAGAGACGAAGTCATTCTAAAATTGCCTAGTCTATTCTTTACATTTAAAGACAATAGCATAATACATATTGCACATGCAGCTATACCTGTAGACGATCCTCCCACAATTTGAAAACCATTACTACCGGAACAGGCAACGGTCATAAATGCAATAATATCAATCAGCATAATAGTTGATTTATGTGTCTTATATTCTTTTATATGTATGAACATAAGAAAAATAATGGTGTATAACGCAATATTATTCTTCGATCCTAAAATCCACTGCGCTCTTTCTATACTCGATCCCATATGTGAGTAAAACAGGCCGTTTGGCCACATCAATAGAGAAAGGGAATTAATAATAATGTATGTGGCGGAAACAATCGATAGTGAATTCCAAACGCAGTCTATTTCATCCGAATAAAGATTTAATATAGTCCAAAACTCAACAATATATATTAGCTCTTTAAAATAATCAAAAATTATTCCCGGAGCCATAAAGAGAATACAGATAATATTCCATATATTAAACACTATAAACATTGAATTGAATCTAGAGCCTATTACCAGTCTTTTATTCCGAATCGTCCTAACAAAGGCAATAGAAACGAACATCACTACATTAAGCATTCTAGAGACAAAATCAAGTTGGCCGGATATTCTCTCTATTATAACAGGCTGAAAGTATAGCAAAAAAAACACAAACAGCACTAATTCAGAATATGAAATAGTAATCTTTTTCCCCATTATTTACTAATCTCCCTAATCAAAGGACGAATTCTCACTGCCAATATAGTAACAACTGCAAGTTCTATCAAAAGCAGCATGATTCGAAACATCGTATTGTAGTAGGAAAACAAGGTAATAAACATCATAACTATTCCAAGTACACCAATTCCAAATAACAGGAAACCATCAAAAAACTTTCCTGCTCTATTTTTCTTTTTCAAAATAACTTCTGAGAAAAAGAAATGCATCAGTGCATATACAATATAACTAAATAACGTAGTATATGCCGCCGCGTAAAATCCATATTTTGGTATAAACATATAGTTAAGAGCAACATTGATAATTGCTGCAATAAGCGATGACACAGAAACAAAAAATGTTTTTTCAAAGAATAACTCAATAGTACTAAACAAGGGATATAGAAAACAAAAATAAACAGAACATGCTATTGGCGGTACAATCCAAATAGAATCGTTATACTCCTTTGTTCCCAAAGTCGATACTATTTCCGGGCCAATAGTCATAGATAGCATACACATACACATTATAAAAACAGCTATTAGTAAAGATATTTTTTTCAGGTTATTCACATTGTCTTTTTTTAAAGTCTTAAAAATATATGGCGTAATTGAATTATTAATTGCAGTAATAACTACAATCATCATCATACCTATGTTATATGCCAATGAATACAAAGCCACACTATCTTTTCCACAAATGCGTCCAACTATGATTCTATCTGATTCACTAAGCACTATACTTGACAAATAGTGCGGTAGAAGCGGTATGTTCATAAAAAGAGCATATTTCCAGTACTTTGTATTGATATATTTCCTGTCATTTTTCGAATTGTATACCAGGAAGATGACACCTACTATTACTTGAACAATAGTATATGCAATAGCCCTTGCCAGAGCTTTATATTTAGAAGTATTAATCAGTACTATTGCCAGAATTGGCGATAAAATACTAATAATCAGCGAATACACTACTACGCTCTTATATCTATAATCATATCTTTCTTTTGCTGTCCAATAATTAAAAGCAGAAAATGAAGCAACACTTACACATATCATCAAAATATATATTTCAGATAATCCGGTAAGTCTAAACCAATAATCTTTAAATATCAAAGATAATAAAAAAATAGCAGCAGACAATACAAATGTCAGACTTTGAAAACTTGATATAACTCCGTTTTTATCATTTTCAAATTTGGTAAGTCCATTAAACGTCGTACTATGATACAAATTCAAAGATCCAAAAATAGCTATTATCGCATACCAAGACGAATATAGCGACACTTCACCATATTCTTGTGTGCTCATCATCCTTGTAAAAATTGGAATTGTTAAAATAGATATACCCTTTTGTATAATGGAACTAAACGTATTCCAAGCTGAAGCCTTAACACTGTCAGGTAGATTTCCATATTTTTTTATCAGTGTTTCTTTTTTCATTCTCACGCTCTTTTAAAATACAAAATATATATTTCTTATTAATACTTCCTACATTATTGTAACGTTCTTCTTTAATAACAAATCGATCAGTTAACTCTCTTAGAAATTCTTTATCTTCTCCTTCTATCGAAACGTATAAATATTTTTTAGATATCATTGCCAAATTTGAAACTAAAGCATCATATTTAAAACTATGAAAGCCAGTTACATTGCTGGTTACATTTTCAACAATCACCAAATCTGATCTAATATTTTGAATGCTGACATCATCAGCTGAATACATAATATTATGCAAAAAGACTCCTATCGTCCCTTTACATTCTTTTTCTCTTTTATAAACAGTATTTGCTATATAGTCATCATCAACTATCAATCTATAATTACAATCTTTTATTTCAGCTAATTTTTTAATTAAATAATAACTATCTATATTTATCCCCAGAACATCTTGAACGTCTTTTAACGCCAAAACGATGTCACTATTTTCCACATCTCCTACGTATAAATCTATATGTGTTTGCTTATAGGTAAACAATAAATCAATATATTCAGGTCTAAGATCATAACAATCGAACACCTTAAATATCAAATAATTAACCAATATTGAATTATGAATAATCCCATATGCTTTATACTTTTTTAGAAAATAATAGTGTTCTTCCAACGCATTATCATAATTCCATGGTTTTATCCAAATGGAGTTGTTCGCTTCATCATAAACCTGGATATGCTTCAACATATTATTTCCAAACAAATAGAAAATCATTCTATAAAGTCCAGAAAATGCCAATTCCCACGAAAATCCATCCCTATCACTATCATTCTTAACGACTGAGCCGATATCTATAAACACCGGTGTATTTCTATTAAATACCATATTGTTCAAATGACCATCATATAATGTGTAGCCAAATACCTCTAACACATCACGCAATAAACATGCTTGTATGCATGCATCTTTTATCATTTCAAAGCACCATGTCTTTGATGTGTTTTTACTAATCGCTTTGTGCTGCAATACAATTGGATAATTATCCGTGTAATAATCTGATATCGTAGTTTGCGGGAAAAAACCATAGTTGCCTAAGGTCTGTATTATTCCTGTTTTCCACAGTTCAAAAAATTTATCAACACTTTCAGCATTAATACCCCTTAGAATTTGTCCATTATAAATAAAAACTTTTCCTAACCAATCACCGTTATTACTTAAAAAAGAGATATTGTCTATGTGCATAAAGGGTTTATCAATGATGATCTCATTATTAGCCCGAAAGCAATTGATAGCATCTATCAACTCATTTTTTATCGAACAATAATAATCTTTCCTTTGTTTCAAGTCTTTATATTTGCTATGATTTCCAATAATTATCCGATTTTTACTACGTTGATAATGACGTATCCTTCTTCTAAATATGTTTTTGAGTATCTTAATTTCATCTTCGTACATGGCATTATTCATTACTTAATCCATCTATAAGTGTTTCTATATCTGCAAAAAGACTACTATGCTCTTTTAGCCAATCTTCATCCTTGTCCCACCACTTAATACATAAAAGCTTATGGATTTGAGTTTCAGAAAATCTCTTATACAGTGTTCTGGCAGGAACGCCAGCAACTACGCTATAAGGATCAACCTCTTTTGTTACTAAAGCTCCTGCACCTATTATTGCCCCATCTCCAATTTTTACTCCTGACATAATTCTTGCACCAGAGCCTATCCATACGTCATTTCCAATTTCCAAAAGACTACTATCCGAACAATAAGTGTATTCATCTATCAGGTTTTCTTTTACATATGAAAAGCCATATTGTCCTTCCTTAGAGTAAAAAGCCGGATGAGTTGATACTATCCCATGTGTTGGATGGTTTCCAAAAATTAGTTTAACGTCTTCACCAATCGAGCAATAAGCACCTATTTTTGTCTTGTATAATTCACAATTTCTACCGATAAATGTTCCGAATCCAACATCGCATTTCTCAATATGAGAATTAAGTAAAACCATATTTCTTCCTCTTAAAACGCTCTTTCTAAGCGTAACTCCTCTTTCCAACTTGCAATTCAAAGGAAGGCCACGAAAAAGGCACATGATAACAGAATATACACTTTTCGCCATAGTTTTCACTTTCATCATCTTATTTCCTATCAGTTATTTCTAATCCTATACTGCGAAGAAGCCCTATTTAATAATAGTTTTCCTATTAATGTAGCCTTATCTCTAAGAGAAATATTATTTAAGTTTTTTGCATTTGTATCACATATCTTTGCATAATAATCATATAACTTACCATAGTACTTATTTATAACAGCATTATACGCATCCAATTCCTTCTTAGAAGGTAAATAGCTCCACGTTTGACACAATGCTCCAAAAACATTCATGATATATTTCATAGTATCTTCTGTAACTTTGAAGGCAGCAATATTTGGCATAGCATCATGACTATTAATCTCATAGTATTTTTCAGCAACAACCGAGTTAAACAATACTCCGGTCGCTACATCATTTTTTTTGCCATAGCTTATACTGTTTAATGTTACATCATGTAAAACTACAATTGTCCCAACATGCAAATAAGGTAAAACAGCAAGAAAATCAAGTACTTCTCCTGGCAATATATGTACAGTATCTAATAAAACAAAATCTATATTGTTCCCTATTTCATCCAAATAACTTGGAAGGACATTTCCCAGATGCTCAACATATTTAATTTTGAAGTCCTTTTTGGGAGATAAAAAATCATAAGCCTGGCGACCAAGAAATCCACTATGTTTTCTTCTATCGTGATAATATTCTTTAGATTTATCAACAACATGAAACTCACTATTTTCACAATAGTTATACATTGCATTAAGAATAATAGCACTGGTTCCTCCACCAGCTATTCCTACTTCAACACATTTTTGTGGTCTATATTTTTTTATTATCCCACAAATAAAGCTCAGGTCATATTCGCTCATTTCGGGCTCATACTCTACTTTTTCTATAGAATCCAAAATATCTATAGGGGTTTTATCCAATTCTATGTGTTTTGGTAGCTCCACTCTTTGCTCCTTCACTTATCGTTTCTGTTATCTACCAGTATCCAATCATCCGGTACAGAATTCGGAATATAATTCTTTTTTTCCTTTACTATAAACATCGGCGCTATTGTCAAGGCACTCTCATTTTGTCTATCAGATAAATAGGCTGCCCAAAATGAGAACGTGCTATTGGATATAATCTTGTATTTACACGCATTGAGTAAAATAAAATCAGCGTATGCATTACCACTGATAATATAAGCATTACATAGTTCCAGATTCTCAATCACTCTTTGCGCTTTTTCTTTATCGTCAGTAAATACATAAAAAGTCAAATCTTTTCTTAACGTTTCCAATTGCCTGATTGCTTTCTCATAATAGCTAATACCACATATATTCAGGCGCTTATTATTGCAAAAGTCTCCCCCCCTGATATGTATTCCAACTGCCTCTTGTTCTTTGATTACCTCCAACATTTCTTCATCACAGATAGTACGTGAAATACGCATTTTATTTTTTAACCAGTCTCTATAGCCTGTAAAATACCCTAAATTCTGCCATGCCCCCTCCAAATAGTAATCCTTAGTCCGAGATTCTGTTAGAAACATTATTTCCGGATTAAATCTTCCAATATGATTATCTGTAATTCTTCTAAATCTCTTCCGCTTATCTTGTATTACTCTATAAAGTTTATCTATATTCCATATAGGAGTATATCTATTTATTCGATTACATATTAATGCCTTAAATCCCAATTTCTGAGCAAGCATTTGCGCAGGGCAAAACCTCTTAATTATCGTATAATCTGCTATTTCAAGATCAAATTCGAAAATATTCGGGATTTCAAACCCCTCATGTTCATCAAATAATTCGTAAGAAGCTATGTCGCATTTTACTGACACATCCTGATATTTTTCTTTAAGTATCAATGCCAATGCATACTGAAACAGTTGATTCCCCAGTCCGCCTCCGAATCTAACTACAATCATTTTATTCTCCACAACAAATACTGAAAGCCATGTGGAACTATATAAAAGCCCCAATACAATATAGCAACAGCTCCATAAATCTTTGCTTTATAGAATGGATAAATAATTTGCTCTACACATTTCTTATACTTTGCCAAATGCTTATTTGTTGAATATATCCTTTTCTTTTCTTTTAAATCGATTCCAAGAGTTTTCCTGTATTCATGCCATACATGCTCATAAACAGGATCAGAATTACTTAGCCATGGTTTTCCAAAAACTTCTGAAGCATAATGTATAATTACAGGTTTCTTCTGTTTTAACGATAATTGTTCTTTAGAATAATATCTAAAAACCCCCTTATCCATAATAAATCTATAGTAGCGATACGGTATTACTGCGGATAAACCTGTCATATTGAAATTTATAGGCAATAGTTTAATTCTATCTTTGCAAACCAAATTTATTACATCCTGATCCCCAAGCATAAATATTTTATTACTCAATAACATTTTTTGGCATTTCTCAGAAACTTTGTTTTGCCTCCATGCCTTTAGATTTATCAACAAAACGCCGGCATTAACATATATATCACTATTCTTATACCCTATATTTGTTTTTACTCTATAGTCAGAAAGAGAATAATCGTATACTCCACATAATAATTCGTCGTCAAAAGAGTAGTTTTCTAGATATTTAATACTATCTGTAAAAAGTGTATCTCCGTCTACATAAAGCACTTTATCTATCGTCTTTGGCAGCAATTCCTCACATAATAGTCTTGCATAGGTTGTAATATTAGTATTTTTGTTAAATACCTTCATATAATCATTCAAATGATTATTTACAGGTATCAAAAAAACTTGACAATTCTGCTCTTTTCCAAGGCCGCTAAGCAATTGCTCTCCAGCCTTATCTATGCCACTAGTCAAGACATAAACAAAAAAACTAGTACATGGATTGCTACTAGTTAACGATTTTATCGAAATCGCCGTGGGAATGACATATCCATTGTCTGTACAGTAAACAACATTTAGCATTTATCTATCTCTTTCATAAGATTACCTATGATACTATACCACTCAATTTTATCGCTTAAATTGAGCATTTTTTCGCTTTGCCCGTTATATACCTTTTTGTCTGAAATGAATAACTCCATAGCATCAGCCAGGCTTTTTTCATTACCAGCATCAAAATATATTCCTGCATTTCCATCATCTAACTGCTCTCTCAACCCTGTCAGATCACTGCAAATCACAGGTGTTCCATACTCAAAAGCTATAGGAATCACCCCAGATTGAGTAGCATTTTCATATGGTAAAACTAAAACAATATTTGCACCGTTAAATATCCATCCAATATCCTCATCAGATATATATTTATTTACTATTCGAACATCTTGGTGTTGAATTAAATCAGTATATGCACCCAAATCGCCTGCACCATAAATTGAGAGACTCACATTAGAGTGCTTGCTTTTGATAATCTCATAGGCTTTTCCTAAAACGTCTAACCCCTTATACTTCTCAATACGTCCAAAAAAGACAAAATTTATATATTCATTTTTATACTCTGGAAAATCCATAGGTCTGCATGAAGAAATATTATTCTTATATAAATCCATCCTTCCATGTGGACAGTAGTGAATTCTTTTTCTATCTATCCCATAATCTTTTTCAACTATATCAACAAATTTCTTCGTCAACACAACAACATGATCCCCTCTCCGTATAAAAAGAGGATACATAACTCTCATAATCCTATTAACACCATCATGTAATATAGGATCATGACAAAACGTTATTTTCACAGCTTCCTTCCATAAGTCAGAGACTATATTTGACCATGGGTGAAAAAAAGTATTTATAATATAATCGATATTCTCAGAGTCAAACTTCTTCTTTAACTTTCTTTTTCCTACAAGTAAAAAACATATGCTCTTAAATATCAGATTTTTGCCAGAAGTATATGTATCTACTTCATATATTTCCCTAAATCCATAATTTCTCCAATCAGAAATATTAGTTGCATGTTTAGAAACGACAGCAATTACATCATATCCATTTTCCTTAAGCGCTTTACCAACACTGTAAGAAAAAAAAGGTGCTGAATTATTTCTGCCCAAATAATTAATTAAAATTGTTTTCAAAATTCTCGCTCCACGGATCAATGATACTGTATGAGAAGTAGCAACTAAAATAAAAGATTTTTTACCGGTCTGATATAAGCGTGCAAAAGTCCTATTAATAACAAAAAAAATCTGTTATATTTGAAATCTTTTTTTTTGCCAGGCCCCATTTTCCCGCCTGTAACTTGATAATAGTACATCCACTCATCTAAAAAAGGATGCTTGCATCTAACTGAAAAATTCCAAGGTCTATCCGATTTGAAACTAGACGAAAAATGAACTATTGCCGGATTCCTGACACTTTTTTGAACGTCTTCTTCACCAAAATATGCATCAGGTTTTCTATATAAAATCATTTCATCATATGAAAAATCATATAAATAGGTCATAACATCATATCTTAGCGGAAGCTCCTTAGCCTTCCCACAAAACGCTGTATTGATCACACCTTGATCTCCCTGAAATATCTTATTGTGCTTTTTTATAACCTCGTAGATTCTGTCCTCTATTCGTTGCTGTCTCCAGCAAATCAAATCAATCAACAATACTCCGGCATTTACAAGTAATTCTCCTTTCTTTATTCCAAAAACTTTTTTATTTAGGGCACTAAAAGAATCTCTAATTCCTCCAATCACATAAGGTGATAAATCCGAATCATATAACTCATTAAGTGGCTCCCTTACCAAGGTGTCAGAATCCAAATACAATACTTTTTTTACTTCGGCAGGAAGAAAGGAACCTATAAACAATCTTGCATATGAAGCTATAGATCCTCTATCCAAATTCAAATTATAGTCAAGCTTATCTAAAGTCTTTTTTGCATCAACAAAAAGAACTGTATTCTTTCCGGAACACAGTTCTAGTATCTTTTGCTTATTATGCTCCTCAATACCACAATCAAGTACGTAAATAGTCGCATCAGAATTATGGTCATTAAATGACATAATCGAAACACACATTACATCTACAAAATTGTTGTCTGAAGCATAAGCGATATTCAAATTTGTGCCCCCACCAAGTTATAATTTAATATGCGCCATCCCCTGCACTCAGCGCTCTAAATGTCATTACTATAAGTCCTATATCAGTTGCCACACTTCTCTTTTGCAAATACTTCTGATCAAGTTCCATCCACTCTTCAAATGGGACTTCAGTGCGGCCCATAACCTGCCAATAGCATGTGAGACCGGGCTTAACAAGATGCCTTGTCATCTGGAATGGAGTCATCTGATCTGTCTCGTATACAGGAAGCGGTCTTGGTCCAACTACGGACATTTCACCCTTCAAAATGTTAAGGAGCTGCGGAAGCTCATCTATACTGGTCTTTCTTAGAACTTTACCTATATGTGTGATTCTTGGATCATGCTTCATTTTAAAAGCAGGTCCGTCAAGCTCATTCTGCTCTAAGAGAAACTTATGCATCTCAGCTGCATTCTCACACATTGTTCGGAATTTATACATTTTAAACGGCTTATTATTTAATCCGGTTCTTTCCTGAACAAAAAAGACAGGGCCTCCATCTTCCTTTTTGATTAGAATAGCCACAACCAAAAAAAGCGGAGCTAAGATTATCAATCCCAGCAATGACGCAACCACGTCAAACGCTCTTTTTATCATCCTATATACAATTTTTCCTTTAACATTAGCTGTCACAGAACTGATAACGTCTGCTTCTGACTGAAAATCCGGGTTATTGATATTAGCTTCACGCTCTAACGCTATAGCCTGACCATTAACAACTTCTGTATTATTGTATTCAACTAGCATATCTCGCCCTCACAAGCTAATTCTAGCATAAAACTCCATGTCTTTAATTGTATATCGGCATATTTTATACTAATTTTAGTAAATGAGATTGAGATTTATAAGAAATTTATCTCACTAATGTTTTATTCATAGTATTATTATAGTCTAAATATTGATATTTGTCATAGAAAAAGCGTAGATTTCGTGCCAATTCCGAAACCTACACCTTTCATGCTAAACAATTTTCAATTCCTATCACTAATTCAATGATCTATCACCACCCGGTCGCCACTAGGGACGGTTCTTGCTGATGCATGAGAAACTGCACCATCGAGAACCGTCCCCATTGGCTTTATTTTCGCATTCGGGAAACGAAGCGGTGCCTGGCTCCACTTACAGGAATCATAAGCAGATAAAGCATTCTCAGCCTAACGGTAGTCATAACAGATTGCAATATGATGATGGTGCCAGCGCACCGCAGTAAATTGCATCACAAAATACAATCGCCGCAGTATATGATACTTTCTTGATTTATACCGTGCCAGGCACTGTCAACATATATGACCATCACAACCTTTACCGGAGCCATGGGGCATTACGATGTAGCGTTGGTGCCAGGCACAGCTGCTTTCCCGGTAGTCGCTGCGTTAAGGTGGGACTGCGCTGATTCCCGCAAGAAATTAGAACTTTCCTGGAAATAACAATCACTATTCCACACCGAAAAAGTGATATAATAATCTATGGGGATGCCGTGTGCATCCCCTTTGTATTTATACGGATTCTGAAAGGAGTAACTCAAATGGGCGTCTATGATCCTTTGCATAATTTTCTTAAGAAATGCAGGCAGAACGAAATAACCCTCACGTTTGCGGAGATAGAATCAATCCTCGGCAGAGCATTGCCGGCGTCTGCAAGTAAGTATGATATGTGGTGGGACAATCCGGATGAAAATGCCAAATCCGTGCACAGCCAGGCAGCTGCCTGGACAAAAGCCGGCTATACAGCTCAGGTAAACAGAAGAGGTAAAACAGTTCGTTTTTACACCGCTGCTATGCGTTCCCACGAACGTATAGCCCTTATCTCATGCTCAAAGCTCAAAAAAGACTATGCCTGCAAAGCAAAAGAGCTCTATTCCGCAAGCACTCTTTTTTCCCTATCCTATGAATATGCAAAAAGAAATTCAGACCGTATCTATATCCTTTCCTCCAAGTACGGACTTGTTGGGGAGAATGAAGTCTTAGCTCCCTACGATGAAACGCTTAAAGATAAATCGCCGGCAGAGATACAACGCTGATCGCAAATGGTATTTGATCAGCTTAATTCGGTCTGTGATGTTCAAAACACCGACTTCATCATCTTGGCGGGAAAAAACTACTATCAGTACTTACTTAATTACCTGCCCCACGTAACCCTCCCCCTCGGAAATCGACCCCTTGGCGATAGAATATCATTTCTTCAGGAATATCTGGCTAAACAAGCCTCACCTATGACAGATTTCTAATAAAAGTGACAGGCACTTTGCTTAACTAAAGTGCCTGTCACTAATTTTTGGTAATACTGGTATAATTTTTTTTTAAATCTTTCTTTTTGTTGTCAGGTCTGCTGGCAATAACATACGCCATAGGGCAACTAAAATAATCAGCAATTGATTCTGCAAACAAAAATCCACTTTTAGCAACGAAAATGATCAAATCAGGCTTGTAGCTTTGGGCGATTTCTTCCGCCCATGCAATACAATCCTGCTTTATTTCATTCTCATTCATAAAAAATGCGTCAATTTTCATGCCAGCCCCACATTAATTACGACTAAATTTTCTATAATACAATTTGCAAATAATATTATCACTTCACTATCAGTCCTTTATATGCCATGATCCCGCCAATATTCTTCACATCCTTGTATCCGAAGGTCTGCATGATTTTCACTGCACGGCCGGCTCTTCCGCCTCTAAGGCAGTATACGAAAACGGGAACATTCTTATCGGTGATGACATCCTCGATTTTCTGGATTTCCTCCACGGGCAGATTGATGCTCCCGGGTATATGGCCGTTTTTATACTCTTCCTCGGTCCTTACATCCAGGAGAACAGCACCTGCCGTGGCTTTGTACTTTTCTATTTCAGAATTAATGTCAGTTCTTTTTATAAGATCTTTAAGTCCCATCAATTCCTCCATATCCGCTTACCGCAACAGTGGGCACTCCCCAAGTCAATTCCGCGAACACGTTTTCTCGTCAACAATGCAATATTATATAGATTAATTATAACCCATATATTGTTCTTTTTACATAAAAAAGCGTAGATTTTGTATCAAATCTACGCTTTCAGCACTTTATCTTTAAACTGATCTATTACATAAAAGCAGCCATATATAATGGCAATGTAATTATTCCTTCCTCGTCAACACCAATATTTCCATCAATAAACTTATACCCATATTCGATGTTGTCTTTGTTCTTTACAAAAGCTTTAAGAGAAGTAGCTCGCGTATTGCCGCTTTTTACCTCTATCGGGACAACTCTTCCCTCTTTCTGGATAATAAAGTCAAGCTCTCTCTTGGTGGTCTCATTCTTATAGAAAAACAGAGAATATCCGTTCTTATACAGAGCATCTGCTACTGCGCATTCATAAATACCGCCTTTCGTATTCCCTGAAAGAGTATTTTCAACGATATGCTGCTTTAATGTGAAGTCTTTCATGGCAATGAGCAAGGATAGGTCTGTAGTATATGCCCTGAAAAAATCATCCCTGGCATAATCCTCAAGATCATATTTTACATCCGTCACATACTTGCATAGACTGATGATATCCGCTCGCAGGAGCCATTCAATGCTTGAAAAATATTTCTGCGCTCTTCCGCCATGCTCTACTTCTTTATATTGAAATTTATGATTTTCCTTTTCAAGGAGCTGCTTTGCAAGTGATAAGTAACACTTCTCAGCCTTAACCTTCTCTTCCGCATGAGCATAATGGGCAATGTCATACTGATAGCCCTGTAACAGGCTACGTTGGATCTTGTCCACCGCTCTATAATCCCTGGATTCAAGGTATTCCTTTACAGCTTCAGGCATACCCCCGGTCGCAATATAATGTCTGTAATAGTTCATCATCTGCGTATTGATCGCTTCCGGAACCACCTCTCTCCTTTCAAAGTAACCACGAAGAGAATCAATCATATCATCGGTGACTCCAAGCCCCCATAAAAACTCTTCAAAATCCAGCCCATTCATCTTAATGTAATCTACGTATCCAACAGGATATGAGGATGCTCTTTTATAATCAATACCCAGAAGTGATCCTGACGCTATAACATCATATCTATTATCTATTGCCCAGAACTTCAGAGAAGTGATAGCTTCCTGACATTCCTGAATTTCATCCAAAAAGATAAGACTCTTTCCGGGAAGTATCTTCTTTTCGGGAAAACGGAACCTCATCGCCATTACCATTGTATCAACCGATAAATCTCCGGCAAAAATGTCTGCTGCAGATGGAATTTCCTTAAAGTTTATTTCTACTACTTCTTCGTAGTTTGCTTCCGCAAACCTCTCCACAGAATAAGTTTTGCCGACCTGTCTGGCCCCCTGTACGATAAGGCACTTCTTATCTTTGGATGCGCTCCAGTCCTTTAGTTCTGCTGATATCTTTCTTCTCATTGCTACTCCTGTCAACATTTTAGAATACAATTATGTAGCTTATATCAACATTTTAGAATACAATAATGCACTTGTCATCAACATTTTAGAATTTTACGGCATATGAAGGTTACTTTATCAACCTATATTTCCTTCAAAAACAGCCTCTCCAAGGCCTTCACCTGTGATAGTCAGCCTGAACTTTCCGGGCTCATATCCGGAGCGGAGTATCGCCAGAGCGCGGCCCCTGTAGGTGATGGTCTCGCCGTCTGTGTAGTCATCCTCCGTTATGGGATTGGCCGATCCAAAGCCGGCAAGGCTCATAGAGCCACTGCTCTCGCCTGTTATGACTATGGCGGCATTGGGAACAATACAGCCCTCGCTGTCCACCACTTCTATTCCAACATATATGAGGTCATGTCCGTCTGCGGCGGCGCTGCTCTTTTCCGGAAGGAGCTTTAAAGCGGCGGGTTTTCCTGTGGTGACAAGCTTATCCCTGCTCACCTCTTTACCTGCCCGGTAGCTTATGGCTTCAACTGTTCCCGGCTCATATTTGGTATCAAATACTGCGCTGCAGGGCATGGGCCTGTCCATGGTCACAGCTTTTTTTCCAAGGGATCTCCCGTTTTGGACAAGCTCGACTTCATCGGCATTGGAAAATACTGCCAGACTTATGTCCCGGCCTTCATATCCCTCGTAGTTCCAGCTTGAGAAAAGCTCAGGGAACCCCCACATGGTGGTGATTTCTTTTTTCCCAAAGTTCGAAGGGTCCTTAGAAAAGAGGTGGGTGCTGCCGCTACCCCAGACAACGCTTCTGTAGGCGCCCTGAGGGGTTCTGTTTCCGGTGATGTCAAAGTCCGCGTCGTTGGCGCATCTCCAGGGATAGGGGGATCCGGAGGGCGGCATGAGCGCCCAGCCGTTAGTCCTTTTTATCTCATTATCCTCATCATTTTCATCCACATAGGCAGCCTTGCCTATTCCGGCTTCTCCCAAATAGTCCCAGGCGGTCCAGGTAAAATCGCCTATCACATAGGGAAGCTTCTCCACCAGGGGCCATCTGTAGCCTATCTGGTTGGGGAAGTTCTCGGAGCCCAGGATGACCCTCTCCGGGAACATCTCGTGGTCACGCTCATAGATGTCTTCCATGTAGTTGTAGCCCACTATGTCAAGGCCATTGGTAAAGGGCTCTGTTACCGTCTCCCAGGTGGTATCAAAGAGGCCCTCGGAGGAGTTCTGATTCTGGCTCTGATGGGCCATCAGTGCATCATCCAAGCCGCTCCAGAGGGTACATATGCCGTTGCTCACAGGCCTGTAGGGGTCGTACTTTTTTATCTCAAGAGCAATGTCGGTAGCCAGGGAATATCCGTTATTCAGGCCGCCCCTTTCCGGTATTTCATTTCCAGTGGACCAGATGATGACGCTGGGGTGATTCCTGTCTCTTTTTATAAAAGAGGAAATGTCCTTTTTCCAGTCGCTGTCAAAAAACTGGCTGTAGTCGCCGCTTCTCTTGGCAATTCCCCAGGCGTCGAAGGCTTCGTCAAAAACGTACATTCCAAGCCTGTCGCAGGCCTCGATGAGGGCAGCTGAGGGAGGGTTGTGGGCGGTTCTTACGGCATTAAAGCCGATTTCCTTTAGCTTTTCGATTTTTCTTTTTTCCGCCTCATAGAGAGATACGGTGCCGAGAAGACCGTTATCATGATGAAGACAGCCGCCCTTCAGCTTCACAGTTTTTCCGTTGATCCTGAGGCCGTAAACCGCATCCGCAGTGATGGTCCTGACTCCGAACAGGGTCGGGGCCTCGTCCAGGGTACTGTTTTCCTCAGGGATAAAATGGGTCCTGTAGGTGCCAAGGTTCTGCAGGGATACCGTGACGTTATACAGATTTGGCTCGTCACAGTCCCACAAAAGGGGGTCCTTCAGATTGATCGCCAATATGGCAGTCTCTGTTTCCCCTGCGCCGATTCTGATGACCCTGTTTACATCAGTCACAACTTCGCCGGTGGCCTCCTTTGCCAGGGACACTGTCACCCGGGCAAGCCTGTCCTCAAGGGTTGTGTTTTCGGTCTCGATACGGGCTTCGATAAATGCATAGCCGTCCCGGACCTCCCTTGTATGAAGAAGGATCCCGTCAGGAACTATGTGAACTCTGGGGCCGTGAAGGAGCTGCGCTCCTCTGTAAAGACCAGAGCCCGTGTACCAGCGGGAATTGACCTGCATGGTGGTATTGCAGTTGATGGTGACCCGGTTCTCCTCTCCGAAGGAGATATATTTGGTCAGATCCAAATAAAAAGGGGCATAGCCGTAGTGCTGACCTCCCACCTTGCAGCCGTTAACATCAACTGTCACATTCATCATGGCGCCGTCAAGCTTAAGTCCGACGCAGTCTCCCTCCCATTCCTTCGGGATCATTATGTACTTGGTATAGCTTGAAAGATTGCCGACAAAATATCCGCTGTCGGACTTTGCCGGCGCGTCGGGTCTGACAGGGGTTCCGATCATCCCATCGTGGGGAAGGTCCACCTCTTTTCCCGGAATATCCTTAAGAAGTCCCAGCGAATCCACAAAACCTCTTCTAAAGGACCATTTGTCGTCAATACAGATGCTTTTCATGTTGTTTCCCCCTTGTTGCCTTAAACTTTTTTCCGTTTTGTTTACGATACTTATAATTATCAATGCATTTTTAGTATATGAAAAGTACTTTTTTATGCATATTTCAATACCGCCATGGCACCTTTGGGGCATAGTTAAAGCCCTCGGTGCATCATCACCAAGGGCTTAGTTAGTACTATCAATATGCTCCGTCCTTGCCAAACACGGCGGGGAAGGTTCTGAAGATCAGCTCCAGATCTTTTAAAATGCTCATGTCACCTTTGATGATATTAAGGAGCTGTGGAAGCTCATCAATGGAATATCTCCTGATAAATCTCCCCACCCTGGTTATTCTCGGATCGTTTTTGATCTTGAAAGCATGTCCCGTCTGTTCATTCTGGGCCTGCATCCGTTCAAACTGTGATTCTGCATTCTTGTACATGCTCCTGAACTTGTAGATCTTGAAGCTCTTCATATTCTGTCCGGCTCTCTGCTGGGTAAAAAATACAGGTCCGCCATCCTCAAGAATAATGGCCAGAGCTGTAATAATAAAGACCGGCGAAAGAAGCACAAGGGCTATACTGGCTGCTATGATATCAAATGCTCTTTTCGTCCATTTGTAAATATTTGGTTTGTGATCAAAGATCTCCTGATAATTGAGTTCGATGATCTTACGGCCCCAGGTGCCGCTTAACGATTCCGCTCTAAGTGTCGCAGTTTTTGCCATATCATAACCCCCTCATAGGCTCTGATTGCGTATCTAATTAATACATCGGCATATTTTGCAATTTATTTATAGTTTTAGTCGTTATAACGTTTATATTTTCTTGAAATCAAGAAACATCCCCAGGCGTACAATCCCCCTTTATATTACAAGTACGCAATAATATTTTATCAATAATGCGACCATTAAACCAATTAAAAAAGGATAAACAAATAACTTATTTTACAGAATCTCACCCCTCCACCAGCCTATCATCATACTCATACTGCGATATCGTAACCCTATGCTTCCCCGCATCATTCACATAAGAAATTGCCACCGAAGAATCAGTTGCAAAAATAACCTTCACATCACTTCCGCCTTTGCACACAAGCCGCATATCTTCATAGCCATGATAATAATTGCTGTCCTTCCACAGGTACACATCTCCGGTGGAATTGTCCCGAATCAGGATGACATCACCTTTTTTGCTTGAAACCACTATGGAAGCGTCGAGAAAACCGCAGGCTCTTTGCTTACTCTCGGAATATCTGCCGTAAACGTAGAGCATGCCGCCATTTTCTTTGGTACTGAAAAAGATACGGTCATTGCCGGCGGAAACAAACTGAGGATAGACATTGCCCTTTGCTATGGTTGCATATTCTTTATACAGAGTGTCCAGGCGAACAAGCTTGGTTTTGCTGCCTTCGACCTTTTTGGCATAGATATAATTGGTATTTCTGAAGTCTCTGTTACAATACAGCTGAGTTATGTTTTCATCCGCCAGATATACCTTCCCGAACATGGGATCATAGAGGTAGAGACTTCCATCTTTCTTGAGGTAAAAAATATCGCAGTTTGCCTCATATGCATCGACAACTCCCTCAGCGACAACGTAGCTGTCGAGCTCAGGGCCGTAGATTGATAAAACGCCGTCATTCAGAACTGCCATGTAATTGTCCCAGGAGTAGGGCATAAAGAGCACTCCCGTGTCGTCCTCGCCGCAGACTCTTACGCTTTTTCCCTCTGAATTATAGATAACGCCGCCTTCAGCGGAGAGTTTGGGTGAAGTGCCGTCGCTTTTGAGGATGTGGTAGCTGACTTCGTAGGGCGCCAAAACTTTAGAAACTTCGGTATATTTGTGAGTACTATCCGCCTTGCCTGTAAGATCCAGTATCGAATAGATTCCCGCCAGGAAGATGAATGACATACAAGCAGCGATCAGCGTATACATAATATATCTGACAACAGATTTTTTGCGGACGCCGTCGTAAAAATCGCCTGACCGAATGCTTGCGATCTTCTCAGCTTCCTCTTCTTCTGCCAGCTCCTCTCTGATATCGGGATCGAGGTCCTCACCGATGTATTCCTTTTTTACACTATCGTTCTCTTCATCAAGGATGAATCGCTCTTTGAGCGCTCTGTGTGTATCAAAGCCACTTACGTGGCTGCCGTCCTCCGCATCCTTAACTTCGAAGGCGACCACCTCGTCCTTTTCACTGACTTCAAACTCTACCGATTCTTTATCTTCCGGCGCATCCATGTATGCTTTCAATTTGTAAATCTCCTTTGGGTATTTCCAGTTAAACTGAAATGCAAGTGGAAGATATTATATATGTTTTCGCAACTCTCCACAACTTAAACGATTTAATAGTTATTTAAGATTTACGTACCACAAAATATAGTAGCATTTTAGATGAGGCATAAAAGGAATTCATAATTTATGAGGAGGAATCAATTATGAAAAAGAGAATTGTTGTTTTATGTACTGCGCTGGCACTTACTGCAGGAGTTATCGCAGGGTGCGGTGCAGGTGATGGTACGGCCTTGCAGGAAGCTACTGAGTCCGAAGCTACTCAGGAAGAAGCAGCACCGGAAGATGCTAACGCTGCTGCGGCAGATTCAGCAGAGACAGAGCAGGAAGTAGGACTGGCTAACCCCTGGGTAACCATCACAGAGGATGAAGCGAAGGAACTGTGCACAAGGCTCTTCAAGGCACCTGAAGGAGCTACTGACGTAGAATGGCTTAAGTGCGAGGATCTCGGCGATCCCGAAAAAAGCGTAGGACCTCTTGTTCAGTTAAGCTTTAAGCTGGATGACCGGGAGTTCACTGCAAGAGCACAGCAGGGAGCTGCTGAGGACGCTGATATCGCCGGCAATTATGTTGAATGGACAGTGGGACCTGAGGATGCTACTCTTGCAAACTGGGGCGAAGGACATATGCCCGGCAAGACCTATCGCGCAATCAACGAAACCGGATATGTTGACATGATCACCTGGTATGATATTGAGATTGGAATTGCTTATTCACTTTCAGTTGCAGCAGCCGACCTTGACGGTTTCGATATCCAGGCCGTTGCAGAGCAGATGTACAACGAAGAAAATGAGGCTTTTGCAGATATGCCCAGCGACTTTGTTCAGGAACAGTCAGGCAAGACCTCTTTTGACTCCTATGATGATGTCATCGCTGCATTAACACCCGGTCAGGGCTATGCATACATCGAGCTGTACGGAAGCGAGGAAAAGCTTCTTGCGGTAACCGATCTCGTATTTGAAGCTGACCACACAGCCTATGAAGCTTCTATTTATGGTATCCTTGATGGCAAAGTATCACAGCTTTCAGTTGTTACAGGAGCAGGTTCATCCTATCCCTTAAGAGTTGAGGACGGTATCCTCTATTCAGGCTCCAGCCACAGCTATGAGACCTACTTCATCTCAGCTGATTTTGGCGGACTCATGATGAAGGATTCCATTTCAGACGGTGTAGACACCGGAACAAACGAGTTCTCAGGATTTACCAGAGAAGAAAACACTTTCGATGCTCCAACCACTGATTATACAGGCGGCCAGGAAGAATTCGACAAGCTCCTCGCCGAAAGAGAAAACAAGAAAGCAATAGAATTCACTGTAGTAGAGTAAATCAATAAAGTGACAGGCACTTTAGTAGAGCAAAGTGCCTGTCACTTTTTTACTCGATTTTTTAATTCACAACAGCTTTATACTATTTTAAGATTGTCAATTAACGCATTATAGTACAATTGAACTGGAACAAAAATAGCCAACGGAGGTTCACCAATCATGAAAAGAATAATATCAATGGCGCTGCTTTTGGCCCTCACCGCAGGCACATCAGCAACAAGCTTAAACAGTCCCGCGGCAGAGCTCCCTCAATCGGAATCTGCTCCTGCTGCGGCCACTGCCTCCTATAACATATCCTATGACGGCTACACTCTTGAGCAGGTTGTAGTCCTTAGCCGTCACAACATCCGCTCGCCCTTAAGCGGCGGCGATTCCCTTCTTGGCAAGATCACGCCCCATGAGTGGTTCGAGTGGTCCTCCGCACCAAGTGAGTTATCCCTTCGCGGCGGCGTTCTTGAGACTGAAATGGGACAGTATTTCAGAAAATGGCTGGAATCCGAGGAGCTTATCCCGGAGAACTATCATCCTGAAAACGGTGCTGTCAGAATCTATGCCAATTCCAAGCAAAGGACCATTGCAACAGCCCAGTATTTTACCTCGGGCATGTTCCCAACAGCAGGCCTTGAAGTTGAGCATCACGTGGAGTTCGACAAGATGGATCCCGTTTTCAATCCGCAGCTCACCTTCAGCACCGATGAATACGAACAGGACGCCATAGCGCAGATCTACGAGTGCTATGAAAAAGACATGACAGACCTTGCAGACAATTATGAGCTTCTCTCTGATGTGATAGACCTTGAAGACTCAGCGGCTTGGCAAAATGGCGAGGTGACAGCCTTTACTCCGAACGACGCAGTTTTTTCCATTAAAGAAGGAGCCGAACCCTCCGTCAGCGGATCTCTTAAGACCGCCTGCTCCGTAAGCGACGCCCTTGTACTGCAGTATTATGAGGAGAAAGATCCCGTTAAGGCTGGCTTTGGCAATGATCTATCATTGGAAGATTGGAAAAAAATCTCTGAGATCAAAGACGTCTACGGCGACGTTCTCTTCACCGCTCCCATGGTGGCCGATAATGTGGCCTATCCCCTTATAAACGAGCTCTACTCCGAGATGGAGACAGATGGCAGAGTCTTCTCCTTCCTGTGTGGTCACGATTCCAACGTAGGAAGCGTACTGGCTGCCCTTGGCGTCTCGGACTATGCCCTTCCCGATGCCGTTGAAAAAAAGACTCCCATCGGCTGCAAACTTGTCTTTTCCCGCTGGAGTAAAAACGGTGAGGACTTCTGGTCTGTGGATCTTGTATATCAGTCACCTGAGCAGCTCCGGGAGATGCCCCTTCTTAACATAAATAATTCACCGAGCATATACCACCTGAGCTTTGATGGAATCAGTCAGAACGCAGATGGACTCTTATTCGACGAAGATCTGAAAAAGCTCTTTATTGATTCAATGGACTCCTATGAGAGCCTGTATCAGAAATATGTTGAGAAAGCCGCCTGATTCCTGAATTATATGGAATTCCTCTTGACGAGATGAGGCAGAAATATATAATTATATATAATAAGATGTAATAAGATATAATTATATATATTAAGATGTGAATATATATTGATCACGTTGTATCATGCGATGCCATAATATATTCATACGCCATCGTACACAATCCCGGAGGAATTGCCATGACCATCAAGCAGATGCGTGAAGTAAAAGAAAACCGCGGCTACAGCTATTCTCAGCTGTCGGAATATACCGGAGTTCCGGCCATTACAATACAGAAGATTCTCACAGGAGTAACCAAGTCCCCTAGGAAGGCCACTCTGAATGCCCTGGAAAAGGTCCTTGGAGCAAACGAGGATTCTTACCGCGGTAAGGCCTATGAATATGGTACTGGTGAAAACTTAGTATGCGAAGATACCCCTAAATATAACACAGGCTCTATCACTGCATCTGCTAATCCAGATGGAATCAAGTATGGCAATCCATCCAAACGTCAGGGGGAGTTCACCCTGGAGGATTACTATGCCCTGCCGGATGAGCAGCGTGTTGAACTTATAGACGGTGTGTTCTATGACATGACCGCCCCGAGGATAGTTCATCAGGACATATCCTATATAATTCACTCAGCCATAGCTGACTATATCAAAAAGAACAAGGGTAACTGCAAAGCATTTTCTGCTCCGGTGGATGTACAGATAGACTGCGATGATAAGACCATGGTTCAACCCGACGTTCTGGTAATATGCGACCGCAGCAAGATCAAGGGTTTTGGCGTCTATGGCGCTCCTGATTTTCTGGTTGAGATTCTGTCTGTATCTACAAGGAAAAAAGACATGACCATCAAGCTCTCCAAATATTTGGAGGCCGGTGTCAGAGAATACTGGATCGTAGATCCAAAGAAAAGAATACTTATAACCTACAATTTCATGGATGAAGATTTTGTTCCGGTGATCCTCCCCCTTAAGGGAGAGGCACCGGTTGCAATATTCGATGGTAAACTTAAGATCAGCCTGGATGAGATCTCCGAATCCATAGATGAATTCGGTGAATAACTCTATCGCATATAATATTACTTAACTGCGATCTGGCAGGATCTCATGGTCTCAAGAGCAGCTGCATGCTTCTTAGGAGTTACGCCTGCGCAGCAAGCAGAATCTACACTGATCGGAACTTCAGGCATGAAGGCCTTTAAAAGAAGTGCATTGGATACTACGCAGATATCTGTGCAGAGTCCGATGAGTTCGATCTCAATCTCCTCTTTTGCTGCAATATCGCTGATTATCTTAACAAGATCTGTACTGCCGAAGGTGGGCTTATTTACGAAGGTTGCACCCTTCACCGCCTCGGCAACTTTTTTGTCCAGCTCCCAACCCTCTGTGCCTTCGATGCAGTGCTCAACGGGGAGGTTATGTCCCTCCTGAGTGTTCATGTAATCGGGCTGATGTGTATCTCTTGTCACAAAAATGTTCTCGGGAGCATATTCAGCTATCTTGGCAACAACGCCGGGTACGATGGCTACTGCCTCTGCGCTTCCAAGTGCTCCGTCAACAAAGTCCTTCTGCATGTCTACTACTACAAGTAATTTCCTCATAACTTCTTTCATTCCTCCTGAATGTATTATTCTGTTATATTCTCATTATTATATGAGTATGATACCTATATTATTTGCCTGGCATTCTATAGCCTTGCACATTCATATACTTCCATGCCATGGCCAAGAAGCCTTGCTATCTTAAGCTCATCTACGGCATCTATGACTGCGTTATGCACTTCACAGTAGCCGCTCTCCCCGGTTAACAGCCTCATGATTGGTTCCACACCGTAGCCTGTCTTGAGCCTTCCGGACTTACAGCAGGGAAGTGAATCCGGAATCGCTGAATTATACTGCTTATAAGCCGCCAGCCTCATGATATCGAACCACTCGAAACCAGCCAGCTCCGGCAGATGCCCCAGGTCGAACTTGGCGTTATAGGCCAGGATCCTGGTGACGTTGTTGCTATGAAGGTACTCTTTTACCCCTTCCATAGCTTCACGCCTTGAGCACGCGATCTCGGGAAGTCCCCTCATATGAACAACGCTGCTGAAATAACCTCCGATCATAACCTCCGGCTCGAAGATATAATATCTCTTATCCTTTAGTTCAAAGCTCTTCTCATCCGCCAGAACAATTCCAATGGACATCACCTCATCACGCCAGTTAGTCTCGGTGTCGATGACTGCGATTGTTCCGCCATGTACGCTTTTCATCTCTGCCTTTTTGGAACTTGCTTTGATGTCCTTACCCTGAGATGATTCCCTTACCGGTGATGTACTCGCTGTCTGTTGCACACTCCTTGCATTAGTTGCAGTCTCTCTTACAGGCACCTTCCTACTTGTCGTGTCCCCGTTCTTTATCATATTCAAAAAGTCAAGCGAGCTGTTCATCTGTAATTCCGCTTCCTTTCCAAATCCGTTACTTCGTAATCCTATTAAGACTTTTTTGCCTCGTAACATTGATACTATCCAATTTTATATGATATTTCAAGGTTGATTTTCCACGGTCGTTTTTGCACGGAATTCAGCCAAAATCTAACTGTCCGGCATTTTCTTTAATGATATAATTAATTCCGAAGGTATTAACGATGGACATCCATCAGCAAAAGTATTATGGAGGACAGGTATATGGCAAACAGAATTTCACTTAACGGCACATCTTATCATGGGGCTGGCGCTATCAATGAGATCACAAATGAGATCTGGTCTCGCGGTTTCAAGAAGGCCTTCGTGGCTTCAGATCCCGATCTTATCAAGTTTGGCGTAACGGGGAAGGTTACAGATCTTCTGGAGAAGGCAGGCATTCCTTTTGAGATCTACTCAGACATCAAGCCCAATCCAACAATCGAAAATGTTAAAAACGGCGTAGAAGCCTTCAAAAAGTCCGGTGCTGACTGCATCGTAGCCGTAGGCGGCGGATCCTCAATGGATACCTCCAAGGCCATCGGTATCATAATCACCAATCCTGAATTTGCAGATGTTCGCTCCCTTGAGGGCGTTGCACCCACCAAGAACCCCTGCGTTCCAATCATTGCAGTTCCCACAACAGCAGGAACCGCTGCAGAGGTTACCATCAACTACGTTATCACCGACGTTGAAAAAGAGAGAAAGTTCGTGTGCGTAGATACTCACGACATGCCTATCGTTGCTGTTGTTGATCCCGAAATGATGGCTTCAATGCCAAAGGGTCTCACAGCCGCCACAGGTATGGATGCTCTTACACATGCCATTGAGGGTTACACCACAAGAGCTGCCTGGGAGATGACAGATATGTTCCATCTTGAGGCTATCCGTCTTATCTCACAGAATCTTCGTGAGGCTGTTGACAACAAAAAGGAAGGCCGCGAAGGAATGGCTCTTGGCCAGTACATCGCAGGTATGGGCTTCTCCAACGTAGGACTTGGAATTGACCACGCTATGGCTCACACTCTTTCAGCTCACTATGACACTCCTCACGGCGTAGCTTGTGCGATGTTCCTTCCAATCTCCATGGAATTCAACAGAGAGTACACCGGCGAAAGACTTCGCGAAGTAGCAAGAGCAATGGGCGTTAAGGGCGTAGACGACATGTCCCAGGAAGAGTACCGCGACGCAGCCATCGCTGCAGTCAAGAAGCTGTCTGAGGACGTTGGTATTCCGAAGACCCTTGAGAAGATCAAGGAAGAGGATCTTGATCAGCTGGCAACCGATGCCCTGAACGATGCATGCTATCCCGGCAATCCGAGAGAAGCAACCAAGGAGCAGGTTATCGAGATGTTCAGAATGCTGATGGCATGATGACCAGATAGAACTTCATAAGAAACAATAGACCGTCGGAGGCACATTGTATCTGCTTCCGACGGTTTTTTGCAGATATATGACACTTGCACCATGGAGCATAGTTCAACTATAATCAGTATTGATATGATATAGGTGCCAAAAGTCATAAATGCGTACATGCTGGCATGTTAAGCATTTTGACTTTATGGCCCAAACAAATATGAGGAATTAGCAATTTACGCAGTAAATTAGCGGTTTCCGAATATTTGTAGAATTGCGAGAA
>NZ_JANSWL010000006.1:0-2528 GCF_028539135.1 Butyrivibrio sp. DSM 10294
AAATTCTTTAGGTTAGAATCGCTGTAAGGTCAAACGAAAAAGCAGCTTGAATTATAACAATAACTGCCCTTTCGTTTGATCTTATTGCGATTTAACCTAATTGAACAAAGTAAGCGTCCGTGGAGCCTATACATATGGGTTTTCAATTCCTGGAGCTTACCAGTTTTTACTGTCTAATTAGATAATAACATATCTTATGTCTTTTGATTTTTTGAATTTAGGGTATCAGAAATAGACCTCCCTTGCGCGAGGCTCTTGAACGTATGGCTTGTATACATCAACAAAGCATAGGCATTTGTCTATGATGATCTATGACTTTCCCACCACAATGCTTGCATATTCCGACCTTGAATCCCCATAGGTGATCCAATATCTGAGAGGATGTCATATTCCTAAGCTCGGATATATACTTCTTACAACCAAGTTGATTTCTGCATAAAGTAAGATTGCTGTTCTTCATGCGGCTGCAAAGCAATCCATAATGCCTTATTCTTACAAAACGCTTTGGCGGAACATGCATAAGAAATCGCCTTATAAATTCAACTCCACTTATAGTAAGTTCCTTCCATTTGCCTTCATTACGGTAGTCTTTAACGGAAAATGTGACATTTTCACCATTGATGCGAATGATTCTGTAGTTGCTAATGGCAATCCTATGAGTATATTTGCCAAGGTATTTAATTACTGATTGAGCACCATTGAATGTTTTCTTGCAATGAGGAATCCATTCCTTAGAATAGCAGGTATCAATTAAGGATTTAAACTCATATCTATTCTGATATTTTTCTGATGAACCATAAAACTTTAGCTTTCCATCTTCCCACAGACTTTTTAATTCTTCCATGTATTTTCCGCGAAAAACTTTGGAGATAACCTGTACCGGGAGAAAGAACTTATCACCTTTATCTTTCCAATGTTTGTTCTTATCAAGACCTCCACCCAAAAGTATTGTGTGTATGTGAGGGTGATAATTCATCTCTGATCCCCATGTGTGAAGTATGCAGATATATCCAACATTTGCACCAAGGTATTTATCCTGAACAGAGAGATCATTTATAGTGGCTGAAGCAGCATGGTACAACGTATCATAAAGAAGTTTTTGATTGCTGTAGATAACAGGATTCAACTCAGCTGGAACAGTAAATACCAGATGGAAATATGGAGCATCTAAAACATCTTCCTTTCGCATATCCATCCACTTTTCTTTGGGAAGAGCCTGACACATAGGACAACACCTGTTTCTGCAGGAATTATAGTGGATTGAAATACAACCACAGTCTTCGCATACCTGTACATTTGCCCCCATGCGTGAAGTTTTACAATTCATAATGGCATTTGAAACTTTGGACTGTTCAGCTGATGGTGTATATTTCTCAAGATATTCAGAATAAAATTTCAAAAATATATCTTGGACAGTAGGTTTATTCATTTTTTAGGTCCTCTCTGTCAAAAGGACTCTGAATTCCCATAATAGTCTTATTACTTCTGTGTAAATATACCTCAGTGGATTTAGGATCTCTGTGTCCGAGAAGAGTTTGTATATACTTTTGATCAACCCCCTGCTCCATGAGATGTGTTGCAAAGCTGTGTCTAAGACTATGAGGTGTTGCTTTAGCAGTAATACCTGATTCTTTAATGGCTCTGCGCATGACCTGCTCCAGAGTACTTACTGTAAGATATTCTCCTGTGAATCTGTTGGGGAAAAGAATGCCGGTGGGGCGATTTCTCTCAAACCAATAGCGGGTGAGTATATCAAGATTTTTCTTTGAAAGAATTGTATAACGATCCATACGGTTTTTAGTATTCCGTACATGAATCTGCATGTTTGATCTGGAAATATCATCATAATGTAAATGTATGACTTCTGATACACGCATTCCAGAAGAATACATGGTTGCAAACATTGCCTTATATTTTATATCCTCAACGTTATCGAGAAAGAGATTAACTTCCTCCAATGTAAGGACTACCGGCAGAGGTTGATCTTTTATCATGCGTGGAACTAAAATCTCATCCCAAAGTATGCCGAGAACAAACTTGTAAAAAAAGCGAATTGATGAGTTATAGAGATTCAAGGTTGTAGCTTTTAACCCTTCATCTTTTTTGCTCAGAAGAAAAGCTCGTACATCCTGGCAGGTAAGCTCCTTAGGATCTTTTCCGACATAATTTAAAAAATAAGCAACATAGTTATGATAACAGGATATAGAACGCTCCTTAAGATTGCGTATTTTTCCTGCTTCATCAAGTTTTTTCAAATATTCATCATACATAGTAAAACCTCCGAAAGTATAGTCATTGATAGGAACAACTAAAACTTCGGAGGTGCATGTATATCAAAATGATGCTTGTACTTTGCACAAGCGAATGATATTCTTTTCATGGCAGTGTTAGTAATGATCCTGTTTGATTGTTAAGTTTCGCGACTACAACAATACTACTATTAGGACTTACTTTCTACTGCCTTTTTGATAAAAAGAAAATCACTGCACACAGCCTAGGCAGGCCATCGCGCAGCGATTTTGTTCAAT
>NZ_JANSWL010000060.1:0-174838 GCF_028539135.1 Butyrivibrio sp. DSM 10294
GTGAGTCAATGGGGACGGTTCTTTGTGACTCACGAAGCGAGTCACAAAGAACCGTCCCCATTGACTCACAACCGTCCCCATTGACTCACCTGCCCTTCGGTCCACCTGCTTTTCCGCCAATTTCTTCTTCCCAAAAGTATCGCAATATGCTAGAATACAGGCACAATTTTGCAAGAAATTTGGGAGAAGCATTGTATGAAAAAAGCAATAAGAAAAATAGTGCTGTTGGGGATGGCACTATCTATGTCTGTGACATCTGCAGTAAGTCCTGCAGGTGTTGTCTACGCGGCACAGGAACAGTATGAGACCGGTGCCGGCAACATGAATTTAGTCGAGTCCGACGATTATACAGAAGACAACTTTGCAGAAGAGAAATATGAAGAAGAGGAGATTGAGGTAATCGGTGAGGATCCGGAAGCTGAATCTCCTGAAATTGAGTACCCGGAATACGAAGAGCCACAGGACTCTGAAGCGCCTGAGGAAGAGCTTCCGGAAGAGAGCCCTGTGGAAGAACTCTCTGAGGACGATATCCGTGTCTTTGAAGATGAAGAGGCTGAAGAAATTGAACTGGAAGAGGACAGCGTTTCCGGTAACTCTTCCTACGATGCGACTACAGAAGATACTGATGATGCAGAATTTCAGGCTAATACAGCTGACATGTGCGGCTTCAGTGCTACCTGGAGCTATAATGCATCCACCGGCGCTCTTAAGATCAGTGGTACCGGTGACATGTATGACTATTCCGAGGAGAATCCAGCTCCCTGGTACGGCAAGGAGATCAAGAGCATCACAGTAGCTGACGGCATCACAAGAATAGGTAATTATGCTTTTTATAAGGTTGTCAATCATCAAAAGGCTTTAGAAAGTATCTACCTGTCCAATACCCTTAAGAGCATTGGTGATCATGCTTTTATGTATACCTATTTCAACAGCAAGGTAGAGAAGTTTGTTGTGCCTGACTCCGTAA
Source organism: Butyrivibrio sp. DSM 10294 (assembly GCF_028539135.1). Taxonomy (NCBI): domain Bacteria; kingdom Bacillati; phylum Bacillota; class Clostridia; order Lachnospirales; family Lachnospiraceae; genus Butyrivibrio; species Butyrivibrio sp. DSM 10294. Next base: position 968 of record NZ_JANSWL010000060.1, read on the forward strand.
CTGAGATCGGAAAGAGAGCCTTTAGCTATTGTCAGCTGTACAACGCTTCTACTATGGACGATAAGCAGGTAGGCGGAACCTTCGTTCTTGGTAAAGGAGTAAAGGTCATTCCGGAGGAATGCTTCTGGGGTGCGGTTGCTGTAGAGGTGGTACTGCCCGAAGGTCTTGAGAAGATTGAAGACAAAGGAATGTATTTTTTTCAGGGCTGCAAAAAATTTGTTTTTCCCAAAACACTTAAATCTATCGGCGAAAAGGGACTGGGCTATGACTTCTCCTATACATTCGTCAGTTCAAATATAACCTTTAAGGGTGATATGCCCCGGTTTGGCAAAGACTGTTTTTACTACAGATGCGGTTTTATATATTATCCTGCAGGCAATAAGACCTATAATGAAAAGTCCATTGCAGCCGCCAACCAGCTGACCAAACATGGCTTTACCTGGAGAGAAGAAGGATACAAGTCAAGTGGCAAGGCAGGAGAGAATATCACCTGGAAGACCTATAACACTACATCGGGAAGTAGGACCTATAAGATCCTTGAGTTTACCGGTTCAGGTCCAATGTATGACTATTCACTTACAAGTCTCCCTGACTGGTATCCTGAGAGAATATCCATGGATCGTATCAAATTTGATTCAAGGATCACAAGTATCGGTGACTATGCTTTCTTTGGCATGGGCAATGTAAATAACTGGGATTATAAGAAGTATCCATTGGTTCTGCCCTCTAATCTTGAAAAGATTGGAGACTATGCTTTTTACAGCGTTCACGCACCGCTGGTTACTCTGCCCACAACCTGTAGCTATATCGGTAATAAGGCCTTTGCATATTCAAATACCTGGGAGGCTACCTCCAATGTTTTTCCCAAAGGAGTTAAGCATATCGGAGACTATGCTTTCCAGAGCTGCAGCATGGCACTGGATGTTAAGTGGGATAGTATTGAGTACATCGGAGAGGGAGCTTTTTCTGATGTAAAAAAGATGACCTTTTCCACTACTTTTCCTGACACCCTTAAGACAATCGGAGGCTCAGCTTTCTCTAAAGCCTCCACTCTGAAAGGACAACTGTCCCTGCCGGGGGTTACCAAGATTGGAAGCGGAGCCTTTCGTGATTGTCAGGACATAACCGGTAGGGTGGAGCTTCCGGCAATTGAGTCTATAGGAGTAGGAGCCTTTGGAGGAACCTCCATCACAGAACTGGTGCTGGGAGAAAAGCTCTCTGCGATTGACAGCAAGGGCTACGGCTATTCTTATATGGGTGAGAAGTTTAAGACAATTACTTTTAAATGCGCTTATTTTCCTGATGTAAGAAGATTCTTTGAATATCTGTCTTATAAGAAATATGACGTTACCCTGAACTATCCTGCGGGAAAAGGCTGGCCTTATTCTGCATCTGAGTACTACAAATCTATTAAATTTGTGCCCTATGGCAAACACAATATTACTTTTGTTTATCCTGATGAGACCGAGCATACGACACAGCTTTCCGTGGGCTCAAAAATAACTGCGCCTAAAGTCACCGGACTTGAGGAAGGCGTGGAGATCATCGGATGGTTTATAGAGCCTAAGCTGGAAGAAGAGTATGAATGGGATTTTAATAAAGTGCCGATGGATGACGTTAAGCTCTATGCTTTTACAAACCAGGCTGAGTGCGAGGTCGTATATTGGGTTCCCTATGATCTGGAGAAGATGTATGACGGCGGCTATTCCGGCGCCACAGAGCGCGTAAAGTACGGAGAGTGTGCGAAAAATAAGAGAGTGGCCAAGAAGGGCGGAAGATTCCTTGGCTGGTATGAGGATAAGGAGCTGACTAAGCCCTATGATTTTTCAACTCCTGTAAAGTATAAGACCAGGATATTCTCAAAGTGGATAATTGCTGATGCCTTTGACTTCTCAACTGCCACTGACAATATAAAATATAACAAGGACCTGTACTATGTATATGATGCATCCTCTCATTTAATAGCTCCTAAGATAAGCATCAACTATGGAGATGGATTTGAAGTCCTGGAGTATAACACGGATTACACCGTCGAGTTTGTGGACAGAAGCAAAAAAGGTGCCTATATCGATGTGGGCGACTACCAGGTTCTTGTAAAAGGAAAGGGCAACTGCGTCGGAGAGCTGACTACCAATATACATATTACTCAGCTTGATATCAGCAAAGCTGAAAATCTTATTCCCCTTAAGGACTATACCTGGACATATGATGGTTATGAACATAAACAGTCACAGAGTATTCGTCTTGATAAGGGAAATGGGTACACATTAACTCTTGATAGTAAGAACTATAATACAGAGTTTGTCGAGAGCGGTTCAAAGAGACCTTTTGTGGACGCTGGTACCTACACAGTAAGACTTACCGGAATAAATAACTGCAAGGGAACCCTTGAGTACAAGCAGATAATTGAACCAAAGAGCTTTACCTCCATAATGAACCTGCGCAAGACCACGCAGATCACCTATGAATACAACAAGAAAGTTCAGAAGTTCAAGCCTGACCCGATGCTCTATAAAGGCGGTAAATATGAGCCTTTAAAAGAGGGAGAGGAATATACTGTCACCTATGAAGACGAGGATGTGGACGGAGCCTATAAGGAGCCCGGAGTATACCATATCAGGGTTACGGGCAAGGGCAACTATAAGGATGAGTATACTATCGTAGAGAAGATCACTAACAACAAGCTCATTGCAGAGGCTACCGTATCCGGAGTAAAGAACGTCACATTTACAGGAAGACCTGCTAAAATGGACAAAATTGTGGTGAAGCACAAGGGCAAGGTACTTACAGAAGGCAAGCACTATAGGATCCGCTATGGAAATATCACGGAGGCCGGAACCGGCTACGTATACATCTATGGTCTTGAAGCCGGCGGATTTTACGGAACCAAGACAGTAACCTTTAAGATAAAACCTCACAAGATCAGTAAGTCTGATATTGAGGTCACAGGACTTTCCTCCGGCAAGATATACACCGGCAGTGGGATCACAGCAGACAGCATTAAGATTAAGTGTAAGCTGGCAGGCTATAAGTCAGAGCTTAATGGATGTGCCAACGCAGACTACAGTAAAATGTATTACTCCGACAGCAAGGAATACGATTACACCTATGAGTATCTGAAGAATGTAAATGCCGGCACTGCAACTCTTGTGATCCGCGGCGTGGGCAACTGCACAGGAATCATCAAGAAGAACTTTAAGATAAGGGCCGCAGCATTTAATGAGGACGCGGTATCCCAGGGCAGGATCATAGTTGAGCCGTTTAAGCCTGTAGCTTACACCAAGGGTAAGACAGTTATCGAGCCTGAAGTATATTTCAAGCCCGAAGGTGGCAGCAAAGTCCTTCTTGTTAAGGGCAAGGACTACACCCTGAGCTACAGCAATAACACCAAAGTACATGATGAAAATGGCAAAAAAGCTCCCACAGTGAAGATCAAGGGAAAAGGGAACTTCAAAGGAACCATTGCCAGACCCTTTGCTATCAAGGTTTCTTCTATTGATGTATGCGAGGCTACTGCCAAGGATGTGAAGTACAAGAATAAGGTCAATAACTACAGGGCATCTATTGTTGTTAAGGATACCAACGGTTCCAAGCTTGCATCCGGCAAGGATTATGAGACCAGGTATTATAATGCATCAACCGGCAAGGAGCTTACATCCAAGGATAAAGCCCAGGTCGGGGACCGCATAAAGGTTGTGATTACGGGACTTGGAAATTATAAATCAGAAAAGACTTTAACCCGTTACTATGCTGTAGTAAAATAACAGGAAAATAGTTTTTTCAGGAGGACCGTTATGATAAACCAGCAGTATAAAGATATGCTTTCAGCAAAGTCTGTTATTAGAGAATTATCCGAATATGCAACGGCAAGGGGAAAAGAGATTGGCTATGAGAACGTATTTGATTTCAGTCTCGGTAATCCCAGTGTTGAGGTTCCACAGGAATTTACCGATGAGATGATCCGTCTTTTACAGGAAGAGGACACAATGACTCTTCACGGATATACTCCAAGCCTTGGTAATCCTCTTTTCAAGGAGAAGATTGCAGAGTCACTTAATGAGCGCTTTGGAATGAACTACGGTCCTGAGCATATTTTCCCCACAACAGGTGCAGCAGGCGCTATTTCCCATGCGGTTCGCGCAGTGACCAAGCCCGGAGATGAGGTAATTGCTTTTGCGCCTTTCTTCCCCGAGTACAGACCATATATAAACGGGGCAGGCCTGGAGCTTAGTCTTGTTCCGGCTGACTTCACCTCCTTCCAGATCAACTTTGATAAGTTCGAGGAGATGATCTCGGAGAAGACTGCTGCGGTTCTTATCAATACACCGAACAATCCTTCAGGAATCGCATATTCCACAGAGACCCTGCAGAAACTGGCAGCTATTTTGGCAGCTAAGTCCAAGGAGTTTGGACATACCATTTTCCTTCTGTCAGACGAGCCCTACAGAGAGATCGTGTTCAAGGGTGCCGATGCGCCTTATGTTTCCAAGTTCTATGACCATACGCTGTCCTGCTACTCTTTTTCCAAGTCATTGTCACTTCCCGGAGAGAGAATCGGATATGTTGCGGTTAATCCTGCCTGCGAGGGCGCTGAGTTCATCGTTCCAATGTGCGGCCAGATCTCAAGAGGAACGGGGCATAACTGCCCGCCTTCAATCATTCAGCAGGCAGTTGCCAAGGTATGCGGCATGACTGCGGATCTGTCAGTGTATGAGACCAATATGAACATCATTTACGATACTTTGGTGGAGCTGGGATTCACTGTTGTTAAGCCCGGTGGAACCTTCTATATTATGCCAAAGGCCCTTGAGGAGAGCTCTGTGGAGTTCTGCAAGAAGGCCAAGGACTACGATCTCATTTTTGTTCCTGCCGACGGCTTCGGAGCACCGGGATACTTCCGCATGGCTTACTGCATCGACACCGAGAAGGTTGAGAGAGCAATGGTCAAGCTCCGTGAATTCGTGGAGAAGGAATACAGAAAGTAATCTATTATATTTGAGGACGGAGATATTAAGAGTATGAAAAAAGAAGTGAAGATTCAGATCGGGGCAGAGGGGATCAAGGCTGCCTTCGTATACCTTATCATTACCGTTATTTATACTCTGCTTGTTATGAATGTGGACAAGGCGCCCATAGGACCAAATGATACAGTGGTGGGCTTTTCCAAGATTAACGGCAAGATGGCGGGAATATTTGGTTACAACTCTCTTTTTGACAAGATAACAGATGTCGCAATGCTTATTGCAATTCTTGTTGCGGCAGGATTTGCAGTGCTGGGACTTATTCAGCTGGTGAAGGGAAAGAGTCTTTTCAAAGTTGATAAGAAGATCTACGGACTGGCGCTGGTGTATGTTGTGGTTATGGTACTATATGTCTTTTTTGACAAAGTGCCCCTTAACTACAGGCCGGTACTGGTGCCCGGTGAGACTGAGCTGGAGGCATCATTTCCTTCCACTCACACCATGGTTATCTGCACGATACTGTCAACAGCTGTTCTTTTCTGGAGAAAGGTATTTGAAGGAGAGGGCAAGTATGTGAAGGATGTCAGTGTCAAGAACCTTGATGAGAAAAAAGGCGCAGCTTCTTCGGTATTTATCTCAGGTGACAGGGCCAAGCTTCGCAAAGGCCTTGAAACATGCGCACGCTTTATCATGTTCGTTGCGGTTATAGGAAGGATACTGGCAGGAGTTCATTGGATAACCGATATTCTCGGAGGCTTACTGATTTCCGCAACCATAACAGAGTTCTATAGCGCTCTTTTTATAGGAAAAACAGAGGAAGCGGACTGAAAGAGCGCATGGATGTTGAACAAATTGAGATGTTTTGTCAGCGGATGCGTTGACAATGCGGATTAAAGGGAGTAAACTCTATTTCGTAATCACTTTAGTGTTTTAACGAGCTGATTAAATCAAATGCGATTTTATGAGGAGGAGAACAAAAATGGCAGAGATTAAGAAGACAGATAGCACCGTTAAACCTGTTGCAGCAGCTACTGTAGTAGTTAAGAAGGCTGAAGTTAAGGCAGAGGCACCTAAGGCTGAGAAGAAAGAGACCAAGGTAGAAGCCAAGAAGCCTGCAGCTAAGAAGCCCGCAGCTAAGAAGCCTGCAGCAGCCAAGAAGGCTGAGCCCAAGAAGGCTACAGTTAAGAAGGAGACCAAGCCTGCAGCTAAGAAGGCTACAGCAGCCAAGAAGCCCGCTACCAAGAAGGCAGCAGCTCCCAAGGAAGATGTTAAGACCAACATCGTTCTTCAGTATGGCGACAGAGCTGTATCCTATGCAGATCTTGTACAGAATGCCAAGAACAAATTCCAGTACGATATGGGCGGAGACGCTGAGGCTGTTAAGAAGATCAATCTTTATGTTAAGCCTGAGGAGAACAAGGTTTACTTCGTAATGGACAACAAGGTACAGGGCAGCTACGATCTGTAATGTTCAATCCCGATATATATTCAGAGGCACTCACATCCGTGGGTGCCTCTTTTTTCTTAAAAAAAATTGGGGTCAGACCCCAATCACAGAATGTTCACAATCTCCTGATAGAATAGATCTTAGGCCCTGGTCAGGGCGACATGCCACATTCGTTGGCAGAGGCGATATCGCCGAAGAATACCCATATTACAATTCAATACAAGGAGAATTTATTAAGAAAAGACTTGACATTGCACAGTGTCAAACTTAAACTTAAAATTAACTTTTTGCAGATGGGGATATTGTACTCCAAACGCTTTAATACATAGAAGTGATAAAAGGCCAACGCTTTAAATCGCATTACGCTTTAAAATGTCACCGGGCCGAATATTATTCTGATAATTTGGGGAACTAAGCGTTTGTTGCAGGTACATTAGATGCAATAAGTCATGGAAAGAGTTTGTGTGGAGGTGTTTTTATGATTAAAGCTTCCTTTGAGAAGGTCAAAAGAGGTGCGTCCTCTGAGGCTTTTAAGGATGAAAACAGGCTTAATCTCGAAAAATCCGTCGGCGACAGTACATCTGAGACTGTCCGGGAGCATGTCTACATCGTCTTTTCCGGGGACATCAGCATCGAAAATGGCATAGAGACCATCGAGAACAAGGTCCTTTCGGGGGATCTGCTTGAGGTATCCAGATTTGATGTCAGAGGTCACGCAGCAGTGGCCATCGTAAGTACCTCCATTAGAAAAAAGATCGAGGATCTTCCTATTGTTGAGAAAGTCAAGGTTATGGAAGCTCTTCACCCAACCGTTGATAAAGCTGCACCGGTAACTTCATATACTAAGTAATCCTATTTAGTTTGAGACCGCTATCGATGCATTTTTATAAAGCACTACTATACTAACGACGGAGGAGAAAGTGTATGAAGAAAAAAATGTGCCCTGAAAAAGCGCTGGCTGTGATCCTTAGTGCATCACTGGCATTATCACCAGCAGTTACAGCTTCAGCTGCTTCAGGCGACGACGCTGAAGAGCTCTTTGAAGAAGTAACATTAGAAGAGACAGGCGAAGAAGAGGAACTTAGTGAAGTTCCTGTAATGGAAAAGGTTGATCCTGCCCAGGTCGGCCTGGAGACATCCAAAGATGTCTTTGAGGGTAAGCTTGAGGATGTAGATGCCACCAAGCATGATCCCGACGAGCAGACCCGTGTAATTATCGTTATGGAGGGCGACAGCGTAATTGATGCAGGCTTTGATACTGCAGATCTTGCTGAAAATGACGCGGCCATGACTCTTTCCGATAATATCCTCAGTGAACAGGAGAGCACTGTTGAGAAGATCGAAGAGGAAGCTCTTGACGGAGACAAACTTGATGTTAACTTCAATTTCTCAATTCTCACCAATGCTGTATCAGCAGATGTAGCATACGGCGATATTGAGAAGATCAAAGAAGTAGACGGCGTTGCTGCAGTATATGTTGCTCAGCAGTACGAGCCTCTTATGTCAGCAGATCCCATGACAATTACTTCCGGAGATATGGTTGGAAGCTATTCAACATGGGCTAACGGCTATACCGGTGCCGGCACAAGAATTGCAATTATCGATACAGGTATCGATTCTGATCACCCTTCTTTTGACAGCGCAGCTTTTGATGCGCATCTTGCAGAGACAGCTCAGAAGGCAGGCAAAACAGTTGAGGATTACTCACTTCTTACAGCAGAAGAGATTGCCACTGTTCTTCCTAATCTTAATGCTTCCAAGATGAGCAAGGGTGATGATGAAGAGAAGGCAGTTGAACTTACAGCTGACCAGCTCTTTGTAAATGACAAGATCGCTTTTGCATATAACTATGTAGACAAGAACCTTGATATCACACATGATAACGATGAGCAGGGTGACCACGGAACACACGTATCCGGTATCGCTACTGCCAATGCCTATGTACCAAGCGCAGTTACAGAGACAGGCTTTGCTCAGCAGGCAGTAGGTGTTGTAGGTATCGCTCCCGATGCACAGCTCATCACCATGAAGGTATTCGGAACCAACGGTGGTGCATACAGTGATGATTACATGGCAGCTATCGAGGATGCTATCCTTCTTAAGGCTGACGTTGTTAACCTTTCACTTGGTTCATCCGTTGCCGGATATTCAGCTGATTCAGAGCAGTATATCAATGATATCTTTGACAAGCTTCAGGGAACCAGCACTGTTGTATCCATTTCCGCAGGTAACTCCGGACGTTGGGCAGACAGCTCACCTTATGGTGTTAACCTTTCAAAGGATGTTAACCAGGATACAGTAGGATCTCCCGGATCTTATTACAACGCTCTCACAGTAGCCAGTGCCAACAACAGCGGAATCACAGCCAACTACTTTGAGACAAAAGACGGTGCTAAGATCTTCTACAACGATGGTAATGACACACTTGCACCTAAGTTCAGAACACTTGATACATCAGCAGATCAGAACGGAACAGAGTATCCTTACGTTCTTCTTGCTGCCAAGGGTACTCCTGAAGATTACGAAGGCGTTGATGTTAAGGGGAAGGTTGTATTCGTTCAGCGTGGTGGCATCACATTCGGTGAGAAGCAGCAGAACGCTGAGAACGCAGGCGCTGTTGCAGCTGTAATCTACAACAATCAGCCCGGCACTATCAGCATGACACTTCAGGGAAGCAAGGCAGTTATTCCTTGCGTATCCATCACTCTTGCAGAGGGAGAGGCTGTTGCAGCACTTTCCGAAGAAGTTGCTGAGGGTGTATATGAAGGAACCTTCAAGGTTGTATATAACGCAGCTACCAACTACAACGCAGCTGACGGCTACACAATGAGCTCCTTCTCATCCTACGGTGTTCCGGGAACTCTTGACCTCAAGCCTGAGATCACAGCACCCGGTGGAAACATCTACTCAACTATCGATAACGGCGATTACGGTCTCATGAGCGGAACTTCAATGGCAGCTCCTTCAGTTACAGGACAGAGCGCACTTGTTGAGCAGTACATCAGAGAGAACGGACTTGCAGAGAAGAACGGATTATCCGTACGTACACTTGCACAGTCACTTATTATGGCAACCGCAGTACCTCTTCACGAGGACAATGATCCTGAGAATCCTGAGGTTTCTCCCAGATCACAGGGTGCAGGTCTTGCCAATGTATATAACGCTGTAACATCACCTGTATATGCTCTTGTTGGTGCTAAGGAAGGCAATGATGGTAAGGTTAAGGCAGTTCTTGGCGATGATCCCAAGAAGAACGGCGCTTACAGCTTCTCATTTGACCTTTACAACCTTTCTGATGTCCCTCAGTACTATGTACTTGATGCATCTGTTCTTACAGAAGAGCTCTATGAGGAGTCAGGAATCAAATACTTTGTAGGATCATCACACAAGCTTAATCCTACAGTAACTCTTAAGGCAGACAAGACCAAGCTCGTATATGACCTTAACGGCGACGGCAAGGTTAACAAAAAAGACCGTGTTCCTTTCCTTAAGGCTGTAAACGGCTCTGTTGTTCTTCCTGCTCTTGAAGCTTGCCCGGATTATTTTGATTTCAACAACGACGGTGTTGTAGATACCAAGGACGTATATCTCTTCGGCAAACAGTTCATTAAGGGCGGCAAAGTAGTTGCTGACACCGCACTTAAGGCAGCAGTTGTTGAAGATAAAACCAATGTTAATGTTTCAATCAAACTGTCAGCAGAAGACAGAGAGTACCTTGCCGGATTTGAAAACGGTATGTATGTAGACGGATATGTATATGCTAAGGGTAATGTAACTCTTTCAGTTCCTTTCCTTGCATTCTATGGAAACTGGGGCGATTCCTCTATGTTCGAGGATTATGACTTCTACCTTGGCAAATATGATAAGGAATATGCAAGTAATGCATATATCTACAGTGGAGTTTCAGCAACCAACTTCCTCTCATTCTTCCCTTACGGAGATACAGATGAGGAAAATGAGTACTTCTTTGTTCCTAACCTGATCGCTACTGATGATGAGTACATTGCCGACAGACTTGCACTTAGTGCATCCAACGGAACAGCTCTTGGCAGCTTCTATTACACTCTTATCAGAAATGCAAGCAGACTGGTAACTACAATCAGCAACAAGAAGACCGGTGAAGTATACTTCCAGAAGCAGGAAGACGAGAACTACGCTTCCTTCGTTTACCAGCAGCAGTGGACAAACAACCTTCAGTCTCAGGATCTTATGTGGACAGGTACAGATGCTGAGGGCAATCCTCTTCCTGATGACACAGAGGTTGAAGTTAAGCTTACAGCAGTACCCAGCTACTATGATGGTGTTGATGATATCAGCACACTTACCGGTAAGGGATTAAGCATCGGATACTCATTTGCTATTGATAACGAGGATCCGGATATCGCAGAGATGTCAGCAAATGAAGACGGAACAATGAATGTCGTTGTTACCGATAACCGCTATGCGGCAGCAGTTATGGTTCTTGATGAGAACTTCGTGACTGTTGGCAAATATGCAGTAAACCAGAAGGTTAAAGGCGAAGATCAGACTCTTACAATCAAGGTTCCCGATGGAGAATTCTATGTAGAGGTTTATGACTATGCGCTTAATACCTGCATATATAAGTTCACACCTGCCGAGAAGGATACAGAGACAACTCAGTTCGTAACAAGCCTCACCGTTGAGAGCGAGGAGATGGACCTTGATGTAGGAAACAGAGCACTCATCAAAGTTACAGTAGGTCCCGAGAACCTTGAGAAAGGTTATGACGCAGTTGAGTTCACAAGCTCAGACGAGTCTGTTGCAACTGTAAGTGAGAACGGTACAGTAACAGCACTTAAGGAAGGCAGATGCACCATCCTTGTTACCACGAAAGCAACAGATAAGGATGGAAAGAACCTTACAGCAACAGTTTGGGTTACAGTAAGGGATTACGGCGGAGCAGATGATGATGAAGACTCAATAGTTGACATTTCAGAAGAACCATCTGAGGACGGAGTTCTGGAAGAAGTCGAAGAAATCGAAGTAGCCGAGGAAGTAGGAGGATCAACTAATGAATAAATTATTTAAAAGAGCAGCTGTTGCAGCTTTAACAGCAATCGTTCTTTTTGCCGGCATGCCTGCTAAATCCGTAAAGGCTGCAGAAGCAGCTCCTGTTCGCACAGTGGCAGAATTATCAGGATTGCCTGACAATCAGAAGATTGTATATAAGCTTAAGATTGAGAAAACAAAAGCAACCGACGGACAGATCGCAGTTTTATACGATCCCGAAGTGCTTAGCCTTGCTAAGAGCAGTGTAAACGGAATTTTTAGAGAGAGTGACGTAAACAAGAACTACACAGACGGCGATGAGACAGGACTTTCTATCGCATTTGTAGGCGACAATGCAGTTAAGGCTGACAGAACACTTCTGACACTTACCTTCAATGTTGCAAAGGGACTCGTAGCTCAGGATACAGTTATCAAGACCAAAGTTATCACACTTAACAATGAAGACGAAGTTCTTCTTGAAGATGTGACAATCGAGGACACCTTCAATGTAGGTAAAGGAAATATCATCGATCCTAAGCTTGAGTATGTAAGCCAGACAATCCTCGGCGCAAAGGTTTTTTGGACCAGGGATGACAATGCTGACGGATTCCTTATTTATCGCAGAACAGGCAAGAATGGTGAGTTCGTTCAGGTTGGAGATGTAGGTAACAGAAGATCATTCTATGATTCCAAGGTTGCCAACAGAACAACATATTATTACAAGGTTGTTGCATACCAGAAAAACGGTGATGAGATTATTTACTCAAAAGAGTCAAACATCAAGTTTGTAACAATTGTAAAACTCTTCGGAATTTTCTAATCTGATTTATCCGTAAAGATTATAAAAGGGCTTGTCTCTGAATAGGAGGCAGGCCCTTTTTGCGGCGTTTTCGACAATAAACATTAACCATTTTTTTATAAATACATGGTTGACATTGATAGCCCATAGTGATAATTTATGATACAGAAGATGTTAGCACTCATATGATGTGAGTGCTAACACATTAAAAAGACTAACATACCTGCCAATGAATTTAAGCGCAAAATGCATAGGAAGGTGAACAATTTGGAACTGGATGAGAGAAAAAGAAAAATACTTCATGCCATAGTGAAGAACTACTTAGAGACCGGAGAGCCTGTGGGGAGCCGTACTATTTCCAAGTATACGGATCTTAACCTCAGCTCAGCCACCATCAGGAACGAGATGGCGGACCTTGAAGAGATGGGCCTTATACTTCAGCCCCACACTTCAGCCGGACGTATTCCTTCGGATCAGGGCTACAGAGTCTATGTGGATGAGATGCTCCGCGACAAGGAAAAAGAAGTGGAGAACATGAAGGAAATGCTCCTTGATAAAGAGGAGAAGCTTGAAAATCTCCTTAAGCAGGTAGCCAAGACACTGGCTGTGGATACCAACTACGCCACCATGATATCGGCTCCTCAGATCAGGAAGAACAAGCTGAAGTTCATTCAGATCTCCAAGGTTGACGAAGAACACCTTCTGGCCACCATCGTAATCGAGGGCAACGTGATCAAGAACAAGATCATCGCTGTTGAAGAGGTTCTGGATGATGCCACAATGCTCAAGCTTAACATTCTGCTGAATACAAGACTTGACGGTCTTGCAGTTGAGGACATCAACCTGGGACTTATAGCAGCAGTCAAGCAGGAAGCCGGAATACACAGCGAGATCATAGGCAACGTCATTGATGCAGCTGCCGAGTCCATAACAGCGGATGAGGACCTTCAGATCTACACCAGCGGCACAATGAACATTTTCAAATATCCGGAGCTTACAGACAACGCCAAGGCCAGCGAGCTTATAAGTACCTTCGAGGATACCAAGGATCTGTCGAGTATCGTGGAAGGAACCCTTGCCAACGAAGGCGAGGAGACAGGCATTCAGGTCTATATCGGCAATGAGACACCGGTTCAGGCCATGAAGGACTGCAGCGTGGTAACCGCCACATATGAGCTGGGCGACGGAATGAAGGGAACCGTCGGAATCATCGGCCCCAAGCGTATGGATTATGATAAGGTCATCACAACACTTAAGAATATGAGACATGCACTTGATGATTTATATAAAAAGAACTAGCAATAGGAGGCAAAGGTTTTGGGAAATACAGATAACAAGGCAGCTCACGACAAGAAGAAAACCATGAGCGAAAAAGAGATCCTTGAGAACATAATGGAGGAACTCGAGAAGGAGGCCGATGAAAAGGCTGGGTCAGAGAAGCCTTCAGGCCAGAAGAGCAAGGATGAGACAGCTGAGGAAGCTGCAGGTAAAGCAGCTGCTGAGGAAGTAGCCAAGGAAGAGCCCGCAGCAGATAAGGCTCAGGCAGAAGAAACTTCTGATGAAGCATCCGCAGAGGGTGAGGAACCCAAGAAAAAGGGCCTGTTTGGCAAGAAAGACAAAAAGGATCCCCTTAAGGAGAAAGTTGACGAACTCAATGATAAGCTCATCAGACAGATGGCTGAGTTCGAGAACTTCAGGAAGAGAACTGACAAGGAGAAGGCTCAGATGTTTGAACAGGGCCAGGGTAACGTCCTTGAGAAGCTTCTTCCCGTTATAGATAACTTTGAGAGAGGCCTTGCGGCAGTTCCCGAGGAAGAGAAAGAGGGAGCATTCGCAGACGGCATGAACAAGATCTACAAGCAGCTTATCAAGCAGCTGGAGGACCTTGGAGTAACCCCGATTGAGGCTGTGGGTAAGGAATTCGATCCCAACCTTCACAACGCAGTAATGCAGGTTGAGAGTGCGGAATACGAATCCGGATTTGTTGCACAGGAACTTCAAAAGGGATATATGTTCCACGACACCGTACTCAGACACAGTATGGTAGCTGTTGCTCAGTAAGAAATTTAACCGGCGGAGTGGTTCGAATAGATTAAAACATTTGATTAAGTAAAACGGAGGAAAAAAACATGAGTAAGATAATCGGTATCGACCTTGGTACAACCAATAGCTGCGTAGCAGTTATGGAAGGTGGTAAGCCCACCGTTATTGCCAACGCAGAAGGCGCAAGAACAACACCTTCAATCGTTGCTTTCACAAAGAACGGAGAGAGAATCGTAGGTGAGCCTGCTAAGCGTCAGGCAGTTACCAACGCAGACAACACAATCGCATCAATTAAGAGAGACATGGGTACAGACCATGGCCGTACAATTGATGGCAAGAAGTATTCTCCTCAGCAGATTTCAGCTATGATCCTTCAGAAGCTCAAATCTGATGCAGAACAGTATCTCGGCGAAAAAGTTTCAGAGGCGGTTATCACAGTTCCCGCTTACTTCAATGACGCACAGCGTCAGGCAACCAAGGATGCAGGCAAGATCGCAGGCCTTGAGGTAAAGAGAATCATCAACGAGCCTACAGCAGCAGCTCTTGCTTATGGTCTTGATAACGAAAAAGAGCAGAAGATCATGGTATATGACCTTGGTGGTGGTACATTCGATGTATCAATCATCGACATCGGTGACGGCGTTATCGAAGTTCTTTCAACCAACGGTGATACACATCTTGGTGGTGATGACTTTGACCAGGCTATCATCAACTGGATGGTTCAGGATTTCAAGAACAAGGAAGGCGTTGACCTTTCAGGCGACAAGATGGCTATGCAGAGACTTAAGGAAGCTGCAGAGAAGGCTAAGAAGGAGCTTTCATCAGCCACAACAACCAACATCAACCTTCCTTTCATTTCAGCAGGCGCTGACGGCCCTAAGCACTTCGATGTAGATCTTACAAGAGCTAAATTTGAAGAGCTCATCCACGATCTCGTTGAGAGAACAGCTATTCCCGTACAGAACGCTATGAAGGATGCAGGTCTTACAAACGCAGATCTTGGCAAGGTTCTCCTTGTTGGTGGATCAACTCGTGTTCCCTGCGTAGTAGAGAAGGTTAAGCAGCTCACAGGCCAGGAGCCTTCCAAGAGCCTTAACCCCGATGAGTGTGTAGCTATCGGTGCAGGTATCCAGGGTGGTAAGCTTGCCGGCGATGCAGGTGCAGGTGATATCCTCCTTCTTGACGTAACACCTCTTTCACTTTCAATCGAGACAATGGGTGGTGTTGCTACAAGACTTATCGAGAGAAATACAACTATTCCTACCAAGAAGAGCCAGGTATTCTCAACAGCCGCTGACAACCAGACAGCTGTAGATATCAACGTACTTCAGGGTGAGAGACAGTTTGCCAAGGATAATAAGTCCCTTGGACAGTTCAGACTTGACGGAATCCCTCCGGCAATGAGAGGAATCCCTCAGATCGAGGTTACCTTCGATATCGATGCAAACGGTATCGTTAATGTATCAGCTAAGGATCTTGGAACAGGCAAGGAGCAGCACATCACCATCACAGCAGGCTCCAACATGTCTGACGAAGATATCGACAAGGCTGTAAAAGAGGCTCAGGAGTATGAGGCTCAGGACAAGAAGCGTAAGGAAGGCATTGATGCCCGCAACGATGCTGACTCATTTGTATTCCAGACAGAGAAGGCACTTCAGGATGTAGGCGACAAGATCGATGCTTCTCAGAAGCAGACAGTAGAGGATGATATCAAGGCTCTCAAGGAAACTCTTGAGCAGACCAAGGATAAGGAGCTTTCAGACTCTGAGATTGATTCTCTTAAGAGCCAGAAGGAGAAGCTCATGAATGATGCTCAGGCACTCTTTGCCAAGATGTATGAGAATGCTCAGGGAGCAGCAGGTGCAGGCCCTAACATGGGTGGTGCAGCAGGCCCTGATATGGGCGGTGCTTCTTCCAGCTCATCATCTAACGATGACAACGTAGTTGACGGTGACTACAGGGAAGTATAACCTTAGTGGTATAATATGTAGCATTGCGAAAGCGTCAGCGGAGCAATGTGTATATCACGATGAGCATAGATGTAGATTAGGAGTAATATGGCAGAACAGAAGCGCGATTATTACGAGGTTCTCGGTGTCAGCAAGAGCGCTACCGAGGATGAGATTAAAAAAGCATACAGAGTCCTGGCTAAGAAGTACCATCCCGATATGAATCCCGGAGACCAGGCTGCAGCCGATAAATTCAAAGAGGCATCAGAGGCCTATGCAGTTCTTTCTGATCCTGAGAAGAAACGTCAGTATGATCAGTTTGGACATGCAGCCTTTGAAGGCGGCGGCAATCCCTTCAGCGGCGGTTTCGATTTTAACGGTGCTGATTTCGGAGATATTTTCGGAGATATTTTCGGAGACTTCTTCGGAGGCGGACGAGCAAGAGGCGGAGCAAGAAGTGGCCCCTCCAAGGGTGCTAACCTTCGTGCCAGCGTAAGGATCACCTTCCTGGAGGCCGTATTTGGCTGTGAGAAGGAGCTGGAGCTTACAATTAAGGATCCATGCCCTACCTGCCACGGCACCGGCGCTAAGCCCGGAACTCAGCCTCAGACCTGCTCCAAGTGCGGAGGTAAGGGACAGATTGTCTATACTCAGCAGTCCTTCTTCGGAACAGTCAGAAATGTTCAGACCTGTCCTGAATGTAGCGGAACCGGTAAGGTTATCAAGGACAAGTGCAGCGATTGCCACGGCACCGGCTATATCGCCAGCAGGAAGAAGATCAAGGTCACAATTCCCGCAGGTATCGATAACGGCCAGAGCGTAAGAATAAGAGATAAGGGTGAGCCCGGCATCAACGGCGGACCAAGAGGAGATCTTCTTGTTGAAGTTGTTGTATCAGATCATCCTATTTTCCAGAGAGAAGGCTATGATATCTATTCCGTAGTTCCTATGTCCTTTGCTATTGCAACACTTGGTGGAACCGTTATCATAGATACCGTGGATGGCAAGGTTGCTTATGATGTTAAGCCCGGAACCCAGACAGACACCAGAGTAAGACTTCGTGGCAAGGGTGTTCCTTCACTTCGTGATAAGGAAGTCAGAGGTGACCATTATGTGACCCTCGTTGTTCAGGTTCCTGAGAAGATTTCCAAGGAAGCCAAGGAGATTCTTAAGCAGTTCGATGAGAAAACCGGCGATTCCCTTACAGCAGCTGACCGTATCCTGGGCAGCGACGACAAGGGACCCTCAGACGGATCCGGCGGAAAGAAGAAAAAGGGCTTTTTCGGTAAGTGATATGAAATCCGCGTATGACCTATTTGCAAAAATGCTTGTTTTCGTCTGCGTGGTGATTTACTAAAACTCAAAAATGTGGGAGTGCTTCCTTTCAGCTTCGTTCAGAACAGTCAGCACCCCCGCATTTTTTCATTTTGTAAATCATCCTACTCGTCCGAGAACTACGTATTTTTGCTAACAGGTCTTACACGGATTTAAGTTTACATTTATTTAAATGGTAAAGTTTTGATATATGTGCTATACTTCGTTGGCTGGATTTATATTATACTTATGAGTGTAAAAACGGATTACCGTTCATTTAAACAATCATCAAACTATTTGAGGGCTTTAAATTATGAAATGGATGCGTTTTAGAGTACGTACAAATGAAGAATCAGAGGATATCATTGTCAGCTACCTTGAGGATATAGGTCTTGAAGGAGCACAGATTGAGGATAATGCCCCTCTCACTGCCCAGGATAAGGAGCAGATGTTCATTGATGCTCCCGAGCTAGAGCCGGATGAGACCGATACAGGAATAGAGAGCGGAGTTGCCTATCTCAATTTTTTCCTTGAGATAGATGATGAGAACATGCTCACAGTTGAGGAGCCTGATGAGGACGGAAACTACGTTAAGGTCAAGAAGACTCCCGAGGAGATGCAGGCTCAGATCAGGGAGAAGCTGGATGAGCTCAAAGAGTTTTCTGATATCGGAGACGGCACCATATCTGTTGACGTAACTGAAGACATTGACTGGATCAATAACTGGAAGCAGTACTTCCACAAATTTTATATAGATGACATCCTTGTTATCCCTTCCTGGGAGATGGAGAACGAGGAGGATAAGAATAAGGCAGAGATGGTGCTCCACATTGATCCCGGAACAGCCTTTGGAACCGGTATGCATGAGACCACTCAGCTCTGCATCAGAATGCTCAAAAAGTATGTAACCCCGGATACAGAGCTTCTGGACGTAGGAACAGGAAGCGGAGTTCTCTCCATCCTTGCCCTTATGTTTGGAGCGAAGCACGCTGTAGGCACTGACCTTGATAAGTGTGCAGTTCCGGCTGTAAAAGAGAATATGGAGAACAACGGCATTGCTGCCGACAAGTTCGACATGATGATCGGAAATATCATCGATGATAAGCAGGTTCAGGACAAAGTAGGGTACGACAAGTACGATATCGTTGTTGCCAATATTTTGGCCAACGTCCTTGTGCCACTTACCCCTGTCATCCTTGCGCAGCTTAAGAGCGGCGGAATCTATATTACTTCCGGAATTATCAATACCAAGGAAGAAGAGGTCAAAAAGGCACATCTTGATGCAGGACTTGAGATTCTCGAGATCCATCATCAGGGCGACTGGGTATCCATCACTTCGAGGAAAAACTGATGTATCATTTCTTTGTGGAAAGCAGCCAGCTCACACCGGATTATAAGAAGGTGGAGATAACAGGCGCAGATTACAATCATATAGCCCATGTCCTTCGTATGAAGGCCGGGGAGCAGTTTTCCGTCAGCATCAGAGATGATGAGGAGGGAAAAGAGCTTTTTTACGAGATAGAAGAAATAGACGACAGCCATGTAATAGGTAACCTCTGCTTCGTTGAAGAAGTGGGGAACGAGCTGCCTTCAAGGATCTATCTGTTTCAGGGACTTCCCAAGGTTGATAAGATGGAACTTATCATTCAGAAGGCAGTGGAGCTTGGTGCCTATCAGATAATCCCCATGGCCAGCAAGAGATGTGTTGTTAAGCTGGATGAGAAAAAGGCTCAGTCCAAGATCAAACGCTGGCAGGCTATCTCCGAGGCAGCGGCAAAGCAGAGTAAGAGAGCTATTATCCCTGAGGTCGCTATGCCCATGACCATGAAGCAGGCAGTGGAATTTTGCAAGGACATGGCTGTAAAGCTCATTCCCTATGAGAATGCAGAGCACATCGATGAGACCAAGAAGCTCATAGAGGGAATAAAGCCCGGACAGGACATAGCCGTTTTTATCGGCCCTGAAGGAGGATTTTCCGATGAGGAGATAGAGCTCTGCAGAAATAACGATATTAAACCCATAACACTTGGAAAGAGAATCCTCAGAACAGAAACTGCCGGATTCACTATCATTTCCTGGCTTATGTATCATCTTGAGGGATGACATAGCCAAAAAGGGTAACGATACAATTTAAATCATCATTACAAGGAATATTACAGCAATGGAAGCATATTTAGACAATTCAGCAACCACGAGAGTCTTCGATGAAGTCGCAGACCTGGTGGTTAAGGTTATGACAGAAGAATACGGCAATCCTTCCAGCGTCCATCATATGGGACATATGGCCTACGACAGGGTTAACGGCGCCAGGGAGACTATAGCAGCCACCTTGAAGTGCGAGCCCTCAGAGATTCTTTTTACCTCCGGAGGAACGGAGTCAGACAACACAGCAATAATCGGTGTGGCAAGGGCTAACAAGTGGCGCGGCAAGCATATTATCACCACCTCTGTTGAGCATCCTGCGGTATATGAGACCTGCGGATATCTGGAAAAAGAGGGCTTTGAGATAACCTATCTTCCTGTTAATGAGGAAGGTGTCATCAGCCTTGAGGATCTGAAAAATGCCATCAGGAAGGACACGATCCTTGTTTCGATGATGTTTGTTAACAACGAGATAGGCTCTGTGATGCCCATAGAAGAGGCAGGTAAGCTGATCAAATCCATTAACCCCGACACCTACTTCCACGTAGATGCGGTGCAGGCCTATGGTAAGCTTCAGATAAGACCAAGAAGAATGAATATCGATCTTCTTGCTGTCAGCAGCCACAAGATCCACGGCCCCAAGGGAATCGGCTTTTTGTATATCAAAAAGGGAACCAAGATCACTCCCATCAACTACGGCGGAGGTCAGCAAAAGGGCATGAGATCCGGCACCGAGAACGTGCCCGGAATCGCAGGAATGGCCCTGGCTGCCAAAATGTGCGACGAACATCTTAAGGCAGAGAAGGACAAGCTCTATGAGCTCAAGGAATATCTTGTGCAGTCGCTTAATGATAAGCTGACCGACATCAAGATCAACGGCCCCAAAGGAAGAGACGGAGCGCCACATATCGTGAGCGTATCCATCAGAGGCCTGGCAGCCGAGACCATACTTAATATGCTCAGCAGCAAGGGAATCTACGTGTCGGCAGGAAGCGCCTGCGCCTCCAATAATCCGCACATTTCAGGCACTCTTCAGTCCATCGGTCTTGAAAGTGACTTGCTTGAATCCACAATCCGTATTAGTATGTCATTCATGACTACCAAAGAGGAACTTGATCTTCTTGTGGATACCCTTAGCGAGCAGGTGGATACCATGAGACAGTTCTACAGACACTGATACATTAGTTTTTTTATAAAAAAGAGGATTAGAATATGCAGTACCATGCTTTTATCATCAAGTACGCCGAGATCGGCTTAAAGGGAAAAAACAGATACGTCTTCGAGGATGCTCTTGTTAAGCAGCTTAAGAGAGTTCTTGAAAAGTGCGACGGAACCTTCAATATTTCCAAGGTTGCCGGAAGAGTATACATCGAGGCTGAGGACTTTGACTTTGACGAGACTGTAGGCGCTCTTCAGACCGTATTTGGCGTAACCGGAATCGCTCCTGCGGTTACCATTAAGAGAGACAATGAGAATCACCTTCCGGATCTGGAGGGAACAGCTCAGGCTGTAATTGATTTTATAGCCGGAGTATATCCGGACAAGAACAAGACCTTCAAGGTAAAATGCCGCCGTGTTGACAAGAGCTATCCTCTTGATTCCATGGAGATGGCAGCAGCTCTTGGTGGCAAGATCCTTGATGCTTATCCGGAGATGAAGGTTGACGTTCATAATCCTGAGGTTCTTATCAATGTAGAGATCAGAGAGAAGCTCAATATCTTCTCAGAGGTTATCCCCGGGCCCGGCGGAATGCCGATAGGAACTGCAGGTAAGGCAATGCTTCTTTTGTCGGGAGGAATTGATTCTCCTGTTGCGGGCTATATGATCGCCAAGAGAGGTGTTGATATTGAGGCTGTATACTTCAATGCTCCCCCTTACACCAGCGAGATGGCCAAGCAGAAGGTAGTTGATCTTGCCAAGGTTATTTCCAAGTACACAGGAAGCGTCAAGCTTCATGTCATCAACTTTACCGACATTCAGATGTACATCTATAAGACCTGTCCTCATGACGAGCTTACTATCATCATGAGAAGATATATGATGAGAATCGCTGATATGCTTGCCGATAAGTCAGGCTGCATGGGACTTGTAACCGGAGAGAGCATCGGACAGGTGGCATCTCAGACTATGCCTTCACTTATGTGCACAGGAGAAGTTGTTACCGATATGCCTGTTTACAGACCGCTCATTGCCTTTGATAAGCAGGACATCGTTGATATTTCGTTAAAAATCGATGCGTACGAGACTTCAATCCTTCCCTACGAGGACTGCTGCACGATCTTCGTTGCCAAGCACCCTGTAACCAAGCCAAGAGCTGACATTATCAGAAGGCACGAGGAGCTTCTGGCCGAGAAGATCGACGAACTGGTTCAGACTGCGATTGACACTGATGAAGTAATAGAACTGTAAAAACAAAGCCTGATGAAGATACACTAAAGAAGATATACCTGCCAATGGGCAAAAAAAGACCATCAACCGATATTGATTGATGGTCTGGAATATCCTTTTAAAATGGATCTAATCCATAAAGATTAGATCATGTAAGGCTTCAATACTTCGAGAACCTCATCTGCGCCGTCTTCTGCATGGATGTTAAGATCGATAGGCTTAGAAAGATCGAGTGAGAAAATACCCATGATAGACTTTGCATCGATAACGTATCTTCCGGAAACGAGATCGAAATCATAATCAAATTTCGTAATATCGTTTACAAATGATTTTACCTTATCGATAGAATTTAAAGAAATTTTTACGGTCTTCATTGCGCAAATACCTCCTTCTTTTCTTTATAGTAAACGTGTAAAGTACAAAAGTCAATGACTAAATTGACCGATTTGGAAAGAAAATAGCATATGTTAAATAACGTTAATAATCTGAAAATTGCATTACACAACCTTGGTTGTAAGGTTAATGGCTATGAAATGGACGTAATGGCCCAGCGCCTCAGGGAGGCAGGGGCTGTGATCGTGCCTTTTTCCGAGCAGGCAGACATATATATCATCAATACCTGTACGGTTACCAATATCGCAGACAGAAAGTCAAGACAGATGCTGCACAAGTCCAAGAAGAACAATCCGGACTCCGTTGTAGTGGCTGTTGGCTGCTATGTTGAGACTGACACTGAGGGTGTCAAAAAGGATGAGTGCATCGACCTCGCCATCGGCAATAACAAGAAGGCTGAGATCGTTGACATATTAAACAAGTACCTGGAAACAAGAGCTGCAAGATGCGGAGCCGGAGAGCAGGCGGCCGCCGATGATAAGACTCTCGGTGGAACTTCTATCATCGACATCAACAGCACCCATGAGTATGAGAGCATGTTTTTGTCAGAGCTTCCCGAACACACGAGGGCTTATATTAAGATTCAGGACGGATGTAACCAGTTCTGCTCATATTGCGTCATTCCTTATGCAAGGGGAAGAGTTCGCAGTAGAGACCGGCAGGAGATAATAAACGAGATCAAGGGTCTTGTTCAGAAGGGCTGCAAGGAAGTGGTCCTCACCGGAATTCATGTCAGCTCCTACGGCAGCGATTTTGAGAACAAGGATGTGAATCTCATAAGCCTTATCGAGAATATCAACGAGATCGCCGGTATCAGAAGGATCAGATTAAGCTCCCTGGAGCCAAGAATCATGACCGAGGACAATGTTAAGAGACTGTCCATGGTGGATAAGCTCTGCCCTCATTTCCACTTGTCACTCCAGAGCGGGTGCGATAGCGTCCTTAAGAGAATGAACCGCCACTACACAGCTGAGGAGTTCAGACAGGGCGTTGAGATATTGAGAAAATATTTTGACAGACCTGCCATCACAACTGACGTCATCGTGGGCTTCCCGGGCGAAACAGAGGAGGAATTCGATGAGTGCAGGAAGTTTGTCGAGGACATTGATTTCTATGAGATGCATGTCTTTAAGTATTCTCCCAGAAAAGGCACCGTTGCCGCAGGCATGAAGGATCAGCTCACAGACAGGGAAAAGAGTGCGCGAAGTGATGTACTGCTGCATCTTACAAAGACCCAGGCCGAGAACTACAGAAACAGCTTCATCGGCGAGAAACTGGAGATCCTCTGGGAGGATGAGGAAGAGATCAAGGGCAGGAAATATATGACGGGACACAGCGACAGATATGTCAAGGTGGCCATTCCCTCTGATTCTCCTCTGTGCATACCCTGCGTCACCGGAGAGATAACATCGGTAGTGCCGACAGGGTTTCTGAATTCTGATACATTGCTTATTTAAAAACCTTAGTGTAATATTAATATATATGCGCCGACATAAGTTCGGGCTTGAAGATGTTTTTTTCAAATAGAGCAAGAGGCCCCCGGGGCTAAAAAAATACACAAGGAAAGGTAGAGACAATATGGCAGAGCAGGATTTAGGAAACACCCAATTTTTTAAGGTTGAGGTTGAGCCGGAAACAGGCGTTAAGAAGGTTCTTTCTGTTGTTTACGACGCCCTCATGGAGAAGGGATACAATCCGGTTAACCAGATTGTTGGATACATCATGTCCGGAGACCCCACCTACATCACCAGCCACAAGGGCGCTCGCAGCCTTATCATGAAGGTTGAGAGAGACGAGCTTGTGGAAGAGATGCTTACTGAGTACATTAAGAACAATGATTGGGGACAGAAATAAGACCTGATGCGTATTATGGGACTTGACTACGGCTCCAGGACCGTGGGCGTTGCCATCAGCGACGAGCTGCTGTTAACAGCCCAGGCCAGGGAGATTATCCGCAGAAAAGAAGAGAACAAGCTGCGCAGGACACTTGCGCGTATCGAAGAGCTGATCGTGGAATACGGGGTGGAGAAGATTGTACTCGGACTCCCCCTTAACATGGATCAGTCTGATTCAGAGCGCTCTAAACTAAGCCTTGAGTTCAAGGACAAGATAGAGCGAAGAACAGGAATACCTGTTATTATGTGGGACGAGCGTCTCACCACAGTTGAAGCTGATGAGATAATGGATGAAGTCGGCATCAGGGGCAAGGATCGCAAGGAATATGTTGATATGATCGCAGCCCAGATCATACTTCAGGACTATCTCGACAACAGCAAGGATAAGGCCTGATATTATTAGGCCCACATGGAGAGTTTATTTTGGAAAAGATAGTATTTAGTCCGGATGGAGAAGAGTCAGTAGAATTTTTTTGCCTGGAACAGACTATTATTGGGGCGAAAACATATCTTCTCGTAACAGATGAGGAAGATGGTGACGGAGAAGCGCTGATACTGCGCGATGACTCCGATTTAAAAGATGAGGAAGCGGTTTACGTGATCGTAGATGATGACCTGGAGCTTGAAGCTGTCGCAGGTGTATTTCGTAAGCTTCTTTCTGAGGACGGCATAGATTTAGACATCTAACGGGGAATTGGTTTTTGTGTATCTCTATGCCCTCCGCCAAGATTATATGGAGGAACGAATTTGGCTAAAAAGAAAATTGAAAATGCGTCCAAGCTGCAGATCATCCCTTTGGGTGGTCTTGAGCAGATTGGAATGAACATCACTGCCTTCAGATACGAAGACAGTATTATTGTGGTGGACTGCGGTCTGTCATTCCCTGAGGATGAGATGCTGGGAATCGATCTGGTTATCCCGGATATCACCTATCTTCAGGACAACATCGACAAGGTCAAGGGCTTTGTAATCACCCACGGCCACGAGGATCATATCGGAGCACTTCCCTATGTTCTTCATGAACTTAATATTCCGGTTTATGCAACTCGCCTTACCATGGGTATCATCGAGCACAAGCTTGAGGAGCATAACCTTCTTAAGACAACAAGAAGAAAGGTTGTCAAATTTGGACAGTCCATTAACCTTGGACAGTTCCGTGTAGAATTTATCAGAACCAACCATTCCATCGTTGACGCAGCTGCTCTTGCAATCTATTCACCTGCAGGAACAGTGGTACACACCGGTGACTTCAAGGTTGACTATACCCCTGTTTTCGGAGATCCGATCGACCTTCAGAGATTCGCTGAGATCGGTAAAAAGGGCGTACTGGCTCTTCTGTGTGATTCAACCAACGCAGAGAGACCCGGATTTACTCCCTCTGAGAAAACAGTCGGAAGAGCTCTCAGAACTCTTTTTGAAGAGCATGAGAATTCAAGGATTATCGTTGCTACCTTTGCCTCCAACGTTGACCGTGTTCAGCAGATCATCAACGTTGCCCACAAGCACGGCAGGAAGGTTGTGGTGGAAGGCCGCAGCATGGTCAGCATCATCGATATAGCTCAGAAGCTTGACTGCATCAAGATTCCGGAGAACACACTTATCGATATAGATGAGCTCAAGAACTATCCTGAGAACAAGACGGTTATCATCACCACCGGAAGCCAGGGTGAGTCCATGGCGGCTCTTAGCAGAATGGCCAATTCTCAGCACAGGAAGATTACCATTGGCGCAGGAGATACGGTTATTTTCTCATCTCACCCCATTCCGGGTAATGAGAAGGCCGTTACCAATATTATCAACGAGCTGCAGATGAAGGGCGCGGATGTTATTTTCCAGGATGTTCATGTTTCAGGACATGCCTGCCGCGAGGACATCAAGCTTATCTATACCCTTGTTAAGCCCAAGTATTCAGTGCCTGTTCACGGCGAGTACAGACATCTTATGGCTCAGAGAAGCATTGCCAAGGAGCTTGGAATCCCCAAGGAGAATATCTTCATTCTTCACTCGGGAGAGATCCTCGAGATGGACGAGGAGAGCGCCAGGGTTAAGGGCAAGGTGCCTGTAGGAGCAATCCTGGTTGACGGTCTTGGAGTCGGCGATGTAGGAAATGTTGTACTTAGGGATAGACAGCACCTTGCGGAAGATGGTATTGTGATAGTTGTATTCGGAATCGATAACGACACCGCACAGCTTATTTCGGGCCCCAGCATTGTTTCACGAGGCTTTGTATACGTAAGGGAGTCCGACAAGCTGATAGACGATGCGACGGATCTTGTGCTTGATGAGGTCACTGAGGCCCTCGATAAGGGAATCACCGACTGGGGCAAGCTTAAGAGCATTGTCAAGGACGTTCTTAGTGACTACATCTGGAAAAAGACTAAGAGAAGGCCTATGATAATGCCTATAATCATGGACACAAATTATTAAGGAGCAATATGAGCATTAAAAGAATCGGCCTTGGTCTTCTGGATACCATCGTCAAGGTGGTATTTATTGTAGTCATCGCTATGCTTATCATGAAATATGCCAAGGTTGCTTATGACTACGGCTATCATACTTTTAACCAGACTCCCGTTTCTTCCGGAACCGGCAGAACTGTTACAGTCACCATAGGAAGGGGCGACGGTGCCAAGGAGATAGGTAGGAAACTGGCTGATGTGGGCCTTATTACCGACAGGAATCTTTTCTGGTTCCAGGAACTTCTGTCAGAGTATCACGGCATGGAGAAGCCCGGAACCTACGAGCTCAGCACAGCTATGACACCGGAGGAGATGCTGAGGATAATGTCAGCGGTTTCGGAGGGGGATGAGGATGCCGCAGCGGCTACTCCCGCAGTGGAACCCGAGGAATCGACAGAGACTGAGGAATCAGCACAGACAGAGGAATCAAACGGTGGTTGAACAGGACAGAATGAAAGCTTTCATCAATTCAATGGATGCGGGGAACGCTCCTTATCTTGATGAGCTTGAGAGAATAGCAATTAAGGATGAGGTGCCTATTATCCGTAAGGATACACAGGCACTTCTTAAGTTTTTAATGGCACAGGCAAGGCCGGTGAATATCCTGGAGGTGGGCTGCGCCATCGGCTTCTCGGCCCTTCTTATGGCTGAGTATTCCGGTGCGGATACCAGGATCACCACAATAGAGAAATATGAGAAGAGGATTCCTGTAGCCAGGGACAATTTTGATAGGTATGACAAAAACAAGAAAATCACACTTCTTGAGGGGGACGCACTGGAGATCTTAAAGACTCTGCCTGAGGGGTATGATTTTATTTTTATGGATGCAGCCAAGGGGCAGTACATCAATTTTTTGCCGGATTGTCTGAGAATCCTTAATAAAGGGGGACTGCTGGTGTCGGATAATGTCCTTCAGGACGGCGACGTCATCGAGTCCAGATTTGCAGTTACAAGGAGAGACCGGACGATCCATGCGAGGATGAGGGAGTATCTCTACGAGCTCAAACACAATGAGGCCCTTAATACAGTTATACTTACGGTGGGAGACGGAATGACGCTGTCTGTCAAGCTGTAAGCTTTGTTTGGAAATGGAGAAAGATTATGAAAAAACCTGAGTTACTTATACCTGCCAGTAGCCTGGAAGTGTTGAAAACAGCTGTTATTTTTGGCGCAGATGCGGTATACATCGGAGGCGATGCCTTTGGCCTCAGGGCCAAGGCCAAGAACTTCAGCCCCGAGGAGATGAAGGAAGGAATAGCCTTCGCCCATGAGCACGGAGTTAAGGTTCATGTTACTGTGAACATCCTTGCCCACAACTATGATCTGGACGGAGTTGAGAAGTATCTTCATGAACTCAAGGAACTTAAGCCTGACGCTCTTATTATCGCAGACCCCGGAATCTTCATGAAGGCCAGGAGAATCTGCCCCGAGATAGAGATTCATGTATCCACTCAGGCCAATAATACCAACTATGAAACCTACAATTTCTGGCATCAGCTGGGAGCCAAGAGAGTTGTCGCCGCAAGAGAGCTCTCTCTTAATGAGATCAAGGAGATCACTTCCAGAATACCCGAGGATCTTGAGATGGAGTGCTTCATTCACGGAGCAATGTGCATCTCCTATTCGGGAAGATGCCTTCTGTCCAATTACTTCACAGGAAGAGATGCAAACAAAGGCGCCTGCACTCATCCCTGCAGATGGAAGTATTCCATCGTGGAGGAGAAGAGACCCGGTGAGTATCTGCCGGTATATGAGAATGACAGAGGAACCTATATCTTCAACTCCAAGGATCTGTGCATGATCGATCACATTCCTGAGCTTGTGGATGCCGGCGTCGACAGCTGCAAGATCGAGGGAAGAATGAAGACAGCCCTCTATGTTGCCACCGTTGCCAGAACCTATAGGAAGGCAATAGATGACTATTTTGAGTCGGAGGAGAAGTACAGGCAGAACATGCCCTGGTATCTGGAGCAGATCTCCAAGTGCACCTACCGTCAGTTCACGACAGGCTTTTACTTTGGCAAGCCCAGTGAAGATGCTCAGATATATGATAACAACACCTATGTTAACGAATACATCTATCTTGGTATAGTGGGAGAGATAGATAACATAGGTTATGCCAAGATTGAGCAGAGAAACAAGTTCTGCGTTGGCGACAATATAGAAATCATGAAGCCCGACGGAACCGACGTCAAGGTAACCGTCAAGGCCATGTATAACGAAGAGGGAGAGAGCGTTGAGTCCTGTCCTCACTCCAAGCAGGTGATATATGTTGAATTGTCAGAGCCTGCGGAGGTTTATGACATCCTCAGAATGGAATCCGAGACCTGATATATATGATTCGCGATACAAACTTCAGAAAAAACACTACAGTTTTTTCTGAAGTTGTTGTATACTGTGACGGATTAAAATAAAAAAGCGTTACATATCAAAATTTTTGTACAAAGGGGTGCATAATGGGAGAGAGAGTTAACGTAGAAGAGATCTTTGGAGAGAACGTCTTTACCATCGAGAAGATGAGAGAGCGTCTTCCCAAGAATGTTTACAAGGAAGTTGTAAGCGTAATTGAGGGAGGCGGAGAGCTTTCCAAGACAAGCGCCGATGTGGTGGCCAATGCCATGAAGAATTGGGCTGTTGAGCACGGGGCAACCCACTACACACACTGGTTCCAGCCACTTACGGGAATCACAGCCGAGAAGCATGATGCTTTTATCGGAAGTCCCGACAAGGACGGCAAGATGATCACAGCTTTTTCGGGAAAAGAGCTGATCAAGGGTGAGCCTGATGCTTCTTCCTTCCCGTCAGGCGGCCTTAGAGCTACTTTTGAGGCAAGAGGCTACACAACCTGGGATATCACTTCACCGGCTTTCCTCAAGGAATCCGGCACCGGAGTTACTCTTTGCATACCCACTGCATTCTGTTCATACACAGGAGAAGCGCTGGATAAGAAGACACCGCTTCTTCGTTCAATGGAGGCTGTTAACAAACAGGCTCTCAGAATTGTTAAGCTATTTGGAAATACCAGAGCTACCAAGGTCAACGTATCCGTTGGACCGGAGCAGGAATATTTCCTTATCGACTGGGACAAGTCCATGAAGCGTGAGGACATCATCTTCACCGGAAGAACTCTCTTCGGTGCAATGCCTCCCAAGGGGCAGGAGATGGAGGATCACTATTTCGGAGTTATCCGTGAGAATGTCGGCGAGTTCATGAAGGATCTCAACAAGGAGCTGTGGAAGCTCGGAGTTCCCGATAAGACTCAGCACAACGAGGTTGCTCCCGGACAGCATGAGCTCGCACCTATCTATGAGACTGCCAATATCGCAGTAGATCACAACCAGATCATAATGGAGACCATGAAGCGTGTTGCAGAGCATCACAACATGAGATGCCTTCTTCATGAGAAGCCCTTTGCCGGCGTTAACGGCTCAGGTAAGCACGATAACTGGTCACTTTGCACCGACGACGGAGTTAATCTCCTTGATCCCGGTGATACACCCAACAAGAATGTTCAGTTTCTGTTTGTTCTTGCCTGCATTCTGAAGGCTGTTGACACTCATGCAGACCTCCTTCGCCAGAGTGCTGCCGATGTAGGAAACGACCACAGACTTGGAGCAGATGAGGCACCTCCGGCTATTATTTCCGTATTCCTCGGAGAGCAGCTTGAGGACGTTGTTAAACAGCTCATCGAGACCGGTGAAGCCAAGTCCAGCAAGAAGGGCGGCAAGCTCAAGACCGGCGTATCAACACTTCCTCAGTTTGAAAAGGACGCCACTGACAGAAACCGTACTTCACCTTTTGCCTTCACGGGTAATAAGTTTGAGTTCAGAATGGTTGGTTCTTCGGATTCCATGGCCAGCTCCAATACTACACTTAATACTATCGTAGCCGAGGCATTCTGCGAGGCAGCAGATTTCCTTGAGAAGGCCGATGACTTCGATATGGCTGTACACGACCTTATCAAGAAGTATCTCACAGAGCATCAGAGAATTATTTTCAACGGCGACGGATACTCCGATGAATGGAAAAAAGAGGCCGAGAGGCGCGGACTTCCCAATATCAAGTCCACCATCGAGGCAGCAGATACACTGACCTCCAAGAAGGCAGTAGAGCTCTTTGAGAGATTTGGTGTCTTCACAAAGACAGAGCTCTCTTCCAGACAGGAGATCATCTTCGAGAACTATGCCAAGACCATCAATATCGAGGCTCTCACCATGATCGATATGGCTTCCAAGCAGATCATTCCTGCAGTTATGAAGTACGCAGGACGTCTTGCCAAGGATGCGAACGAGATCAAGGCAGCAGGCGTAGATGCTACTGTTGAGGTATCTGAGCTCACTGAGATCCAGAAGGAGCTTACCAAGATGAAGAAGGCCCTTGAGAAGCTCAAGGCTGAGGAAGCCAAGGCCAGAAAGATCACTGAGCCCAGAAAGATGGCTTTTTATTACAAGGATCATGTTCGCCCTGTAATGGACAACCTCAGAGCACCTGCTGATGCGTTGGAGATGCTGGTTGCCAAGAATGATTGGCCGTTCCCTACTTACGCGGATCTACTTTTTGAAGGATAACGACTAAGGGGACAGTCCCCATCAACAAACTGTGAACAACAAAACCTTCCGATAATCTGAGAAGTTCACAATTTGTTAATGGGGACTGTCCCCTATATACAGCCTATTATTAAAAAAATAAAAAAATTTTAAAAAAGTGCTTGCATTTTTAAAAAAAGGTGCGTATAATACAATCTTGTCGATGGGCTATCGCCAAGCGGTAAGGCAACGGACTCTGACTCCGTCATTACGTAGGTTCGAATCCTACTAGCCCAGTTAATTCAAACGAGACTGGTTCATCAGTCTCGTTTTTTTTATAGGTAACAGGAGGCGCTCATGTATACCTTTGATTCCCGAATCAGATACAGTGAAGTGGATAAAAATGCTATTTTGACCCTGGAATCCCTGATAGATTATTTTCAGGACTGCTCCACCTTTCAGACCCAGCAGGGACCTGCAGACATTGCGTTTATGAAGGAGAGGAATGTGGCCTGGGTTTTGAACTTCTGGCAGATAGAAGTTAAGAGACTTCCAAAGCTCTGTGAAGAGGTTGTGATCGGTACCGTTCCCTATGAGTTGAAGGGCATGTTCGGTCTCAGGAACTTTTTTATGGATACGAAGGATGGCGAGAGGCTGGCAGTTGCCAATTCCATTTGGACTTTGTTTGATTTTGAAAAGCAGGTTCCGGCAAGAGTAATGCCTGAGATGATAGAGACCTATCCAACCGGTGACAAGCTTTCCATGGACTACGCAGACCGTAAGATTGCTATGCCTTCTGAGGGGGATCGGAGGGAATGCGAAGAGATAACGGTCAGGACCTACCATCTTGACACCAATGACCATGTCAACAACGGTCAATATGTCAGAATGGCCAAGGAATGCCTTCCGGATAAGAATATGAATATCACCTCCATGAGAGCTGAGTACAGAATGCAGGCAAGACTTGGAGATACAATTTATCCGGTTGTGGTTACAAACAGGCAATCGGCTCGAAAAGTATACACCATCAGCCTTAATAATCATGAGGGCAAGCCCTACTGCCTTGTGGAATTTAAGACCAGATAAATATTCGTTGAAAATGATTCGCAGAATCATTTATCATATATATGAAAAAAGCAATAAACTACAGAAGTAAACAGCATGTATGGGGACATGCTACCAACGAAAGGACGGAAGACAATTATGATTCAGATTGGAACAAAACAGACACTTACAGTTGTTAAGACAGTAGACTTCGGAGTATACGTGGCAGAACCCGGCAAGGAAGAGGAGAAGGTCCTTCTTCCCAAGAAGCAGGTACCTGCCGGCATTAAGGTTGGCTCTGAGATAGAAGTTTTTATTTACAAGGATTCCGATGACAGACCCATTGCCACCACTACCCAGCCCAAGATCATGCTAGGGGATGTGCGCGTGCTCAAGGTCAAGGAAACCGGCAAAATCGGTGCATTCATGGACTGGGGCCTGGAGAAGGACGTTCTTTTACCCTTCAGAGAGCAGACCAGGAAGGTGCACAAGGGCGAAGAGGTTCTCTGTGCTCTTTATGTGGATAAGAGCGGAAGACTCTGCGTGACAATGAACGTTTACCCTTATCTTAAGAACGAGAGCCCTTACAAGAAGGATGACAAGGTTATCGGCACAGTATATGAGATGAGCGATAACTTCGGAGCCTTCGTTGCGGTTGATGATATTTATTCGGGACTTATTCCCAAGAAAGAGCTTTACGGCAATATTCAGATAGGCGACAGCGTCAATGCAAGAGTTGCTTCGGTTAAAGAGGACGGAAGGCTTAACTTAAGTCTTCGTGAGAAGGCCTATCTTCAGATGGATACCGATGCAGACAAGCTCCTTGCCATGATGGACAAGCAGGGCGGTAAGATTCCTTTTACCGACAAGGCATCTCCCGAGCTTATCCGTGAAAAGACCGGAATGAGCAAGAACGAGTTTAAGAGAGCCGTTGGACGTCTCCTTAAGCAGGGACTGATAGAGATAAAGGAAAGTGCAATAGAGAAAAAATAACGCTAACGCCGATAAGGGGGCCAGTCCCCATTAACAAATTGTGAACTTCTAAGATTAACGGAAGACTATGTTGTTCACAGTTTGTTGATGAGGACTGGCCCCCAATTAATAGTTGGCCACTACTCTACTCATACCCTGATGTCAATATTGTTCCCAAGATTAGGATCAAGTGAAGGGGCCGGAGCAGCCTCGATGGTATTAACCATTGCAGCTCCTGCGCTTTCCATGTTATCCAGACTCTTTGAGAGCATTGCAACACCAAAGTCATTCATTACTTTGTTCTGAGCAAGCGCCATTGATACAGCAGGAATATCCATAAGCACCTCCTTGTACTCTGCACCATGCGGGCCTATAAGGGGCCGGTGCGAAAACCAGATTATTCCTTATCTATAAATATATCGACTCATTTTCGTAAAACTTTATATCGCATAAACATCCATGATTACAAAAAGCGAAGGCTGTTTTTGGTGGTTTTGACGAGGAAATCAAAAAAATATACAAAAAACGCCTTTATAAAGGTGGATTTTTTTGTGTATTTATATTAAAATGTCTATAGTTTTTATTATTAGCAGTCCTATGCGGCTGCGGAAAGAGTGAAAGATGATTTCCAATCAGATTCTCCAGAATACAATTGACGGGCTTAAGACCATTGCCCATGTTGATCTTTGCGTTCTAGACCTTGACGGTAAGGAAGTGGCATCCACCACCTCGGATATGGGAGCCGTATCTGCAGTGGCCAGGGATTTTGTCAGCTCTCCCGCTGATTCCCAGGAAATTCAGGGCTATCAGTATTTCAAGATCTACGACGAGCAGCAGCTTGAGTATATCCTTATCTGCACAGGCAGCGGTGAGAACACCTATATGCTCGGCAAGATGATCGCTTATCAGATCCAGAGCCTTCTGGTGGCTTACAAGGAGCGATTCGACAAGGACAACTTCATCAAGAACCTGCTTCTGGATAACCTGCTTTTGGTTGATATTTACAGCAGAGCCAAGAAACTGCACATTCAGACCGACGCCAAGAGAGTCGCGATGATCATTGAGTCTGAGAACGGCCGTGACAACAACGCTCTGGAGCTTACAAGAACTCACTTCGGCAACGGCAATGACTTTGTCACCGAGGTTGACGAGGACAACGTGATCGTGGTCAAGGACGTAAGCGACTTCGGCAAGTCCGGAGATATCAGCAAGGCTGCAGAGGAGATGCTCTCTGTGCTTGAGAAGGAAGGTCTTTCAGGCGTACGAATTGCCTACGGTACCGTTGTAGGTGAGATCAAAGAGGTCAGCCGTTCCTTCAAGGAAGCCAAGATGGCCCTTGATGTAGGCAAGATTTTCTTCGATGAGCGCAAGGTGATCTGTTACAGCGAGCTGGGCATAGGAAGACTTATTTACCAGCTGCCCATTCCTCTTTGCAAGATGTTCATCAAGGAAATTTTCGGGGGCAGAAATCCTGATGACTTCGACCAGGAAACACTTACCACCATCGATAAGTTCTTCGAGAACAGCCTTAACGTTTCGGAAACCTCCAGACAGTTATTCATACACAGAAACACTCTTGTCTACAGACTTGATAAGCTTCAGAAGAGCACAGGCCTTGACCTTCGAGTGTTTGATGATGCCATAACCTTCAAGATCGCGCTTATGGTTGTCAGATACATGAAGTATATGGAGAGATTTACGTAAGCGAAGCGGAGTCATGCGTATATTACCAGGAACTTTTTGGGGGAGATTTATGGAAAGAGTTTACAGAAAAAGAAGAAATAACAGGCAGATACCCGAGGATGAGATCATCACGCTGGAGAACGTGACCAAATCTTATTCTACGGGTGCACCGGCCTTGAACGGAGTCAACCTTCACATCAAGAGGGGGGAGTTCGTATTTATCGTAGGTGACAGCGGATCCGGTAAGTCCACGCTTATCAAGCTCCTTCTTCGCGAGCTTGTGCCCACCGACGGAGAGATCACAGTTCTCGGCTACAATCTCAGGAGAATCAAACACAGGAAGATTCCCAAGTTCAGAAGAAATCTCGGAATCGTGTTCCAGGACTTCCGTCTTCTCAAGGACAGAAATGTCTATGAAAACGTAGCCTTTGCCCAGAGAATCGTTCAGGTTCCGGGCAGTCAGATCAAGAGAAACGTCCCATCAATACTGGCAACGGTTAACCTTGCCGGCAAATACAAAAATAAAATAAGTCAGTTATCAGGAGGCGAACAGCAGAGAGTTGCCCTTGCAAGAGCTCTGGTCAATAAGCCTGCCATTCTTTTGGCGGACGAGCCCACCGGTAACCTGGATCCCAATAATTCCTGGGAAATCATGAAGCTCATGGAACAGATCAACGAGAATGGCACAACCGTCATTGTGGTAACCCACAACAGAGAGATAGTCAATGCCATGAAGAAGAGAGTTATCACCATGAAGAAAGGCGTCATCATAGAGGACGAGGAAGAGGGTATGTACATCGATGAGGATTAGTAGCTTCTTTTATACCATAGGACAGGGATTCAAGAATCTTGGAAGAAACAAGTGGTACACACTGGCTTCTGTAGCCACCATCAGTGCCTGCCTTTTCCTTTTCGGTATATTTTATTCAATCATTACAAATTTCCAGAACGTGGTTAAGACTGCAGAGGAAGGCGTCTCCGTAACGGTTTTCTTTAACGAGGGAACCAGCGAAGAGGAGATTCTGGCAGTTAAGAGCGACCTTGAGAAGAGGTCGGAGGTTAGAGAGATTGATTACGTTTCCGCAGACGCAGCCTGGGAAGGCTTCAAGGAGGAGTATCTTGGTGAGTACGCCGACGGCTTCACGGAGAACCCCCTTGCGGATTCAGCCAACCTGCAGATCTATCTCAACGATGTGTCGATGCAGCAGGCTCTTGTAACCTACATTGAGTCCATAACCCTTGTAAGAGAGGTTAACCGCTCCGAAGTAACAGCCACCACCTTGAGCGGTATCAACAAGCTGATAGCCTATGTATCTGCAGGAATTATCCTGATACTTCTTCTGGTTTCGATCTTCCTTATCAGCAATACCGTAACCATGGGTATTTCCGTCAGAAAAGACGAAATCAACATCATGAAGTACATAGGTGCTACCGACTTTTTCGTAAGAGCTCCCTTCGTTGTTGAGGGTATTCTCATCGGAATCATCGGATCACTTATTCCTCTTGTGATCATTTACTTTGTTTATACACATGCAATTGAATACGTTATTTCCAAATTTACGGTGCTGAGCTCACTCCTTAAATTCCTGCCGGTTGGTGTTATTTTCAACAAGCTTACACCTATATCACTGATAATCGGCATAGGAATCGGCTTCTTCGGCAGCTTTGTGACCGTAAGAAGACATCTGCATGTATAAAGAGTAAAAGAGGAATTTCTTTGTTTTGAACATACATTTGAAGAGACTATCAAAAAGAATACTGAATCTGTTTCTTGTTGCAGTCCTTCTGACAGCAGTGGCCGGACCCTCCATCAGGGCAGGGGCTACAGTCACCGAGGAGAGTATCAAGCAGAAGGAGAATCAGATCGCCAATTCCAAAAAAGAGCGCGACAGCCTTAAGAATGCCAAGACCAATCTTGAGAAGCTTAAGAAGGATCTTGAGACCAACAAGTCCAATCTGAACGCTTATATCAAACAGATTGACTCATCGTTGTCCGACATTCAGGCCAAGATCGATTCCCTCAATGAGCAGATAACCGAAAAAGAAGCTCAAATAGATGAGACCACACGGGAACTTGAGGAGGCTGAGATCACCCAGCAGAACCAGTACGAGGCCATGAAGAAGCGAATCAAGTTCATGTACGAGAAGGGGAACATCATTTATGTGGAGCTTCTTAT
The DNA here is from genome assembly GCF_028539135.1 of Butyrivibrio sp. DSM 10294. Lineage (NCBI taxonomy): Bacteria > Bacillati > Bacillota > Clostridia > Lachnospirales > Lachnospiraceae > Butyrivibrio > Butyrivibrio sp. DSM 10294. The sequence goes on from NZ_JANSWL010000060.1 coordinate 38,170, forward strand.
TGAGTCCGGCACTTTTGCGGATATGCTGAACAAGGCTGAGTATATAGAGATGCTCTCTGAGTATGACAGAAACAAGCTCAATGAGTACATTGCCACCACGGACCTTATCAGAGTTACCAAGCAGGCTCTTGAGGAGGAAAAAGAGACTCTTGATGCCATGAAGGCTTCCAGCGAAGAGGAACAGGCCAATCTTGAGAGTCTTTTAAGTGCCAAGACCACAGAGCTAAACAACGTTAATGCCGATATCAGCAACAAGGAAGCGGCCATCGCCGAGTATGAAGCCCAGATCAAGGCTGAGAATGCAGCGATCGCAGCTCTGGAAAAAGAGGTTGCGGCTGACAAGGCAGCCCTTTACAGCAAATATACTTATGACGGCGGTATGTTCACCTGGCCCTGCCCCAAATACACCAGAATTTCCGACAACTACGGAATGAGAATACATCCCACTCTCGGAATTGAGAAGATGCATAACGGCATAGACCTGGCAGCTCCCGGAGGCAGCCCTGTTCTTGCGGCTTATCAGGGAACAGTTGTGGCCGCAGCCTATGAAGCATCCATGGGTAATTACATAATGATCAACCATGGAGGCGGATTATATACGATTTACATGCACTGCTCCGCTCTGTATGTTTCCAAGGGACAGGATGTGACAGCGGGAACCAAGATCGCAGCGGTGGGATCTACAGGAAGATCTACAGGTAACCATCTGCATTTTGGTGTACGTCTCAACGGCGCCTACACAAGTCCCTGGAATTATCTGAAATAATGAGGAGATTATGAGAAATGGATATGAACAATAATGATGTAAACAATCAGGACAACGGAGGCCGCAAATTTGCAGTCGGCCTTCTTGTAGGCTTTTTATGTGCCTGTCTGGTGCTGACGGGGGCCTATGTATTTCTGAATGCAGCAGGTTCCATGAAGAAGGGGGCACAAACCGCTTCATCCCAGGAACTTCTTGATAAGGCAACTCAGGACAAGATAGATCTTTTGAAGAAAACCATTGACGACAACTATTACAAGACCGATGTTGACATAGAGGATGTGAGAAACGGCATGTACAAGGGCCTTCTTGATTCCCTCGGAGATCCTTACTCCGTATACTACACAGAGGAAGAACTGGCTAAGCTCATGAGCGATACCCAGGGTGTTTACTACGGCATCGGCGCCTATGTGAGCCTTGATAACACCATCGGAATGCCAAGAATAGCAGGTGTTATTCCCGGAACTCCGGCTGAGGAGTCGGGTCTTGCCATTGATGATATCATCTATGAGGTTGACAAGAATTCAACCCAGGGTCTTACCCTTGAAGAGGTTGTCAATATGATCAAGGGACCTGAAGGTACCACCGTGCATCTGACACTTGTAAGAGGAACTAACAGCGATAATCTTGAGATTGACGTTGCAAGAGCCCAGATTGAGGTTCCAACCGTTAATACAAGACTTCTTGATGACAACATCGGCTACCTTCAGATCACTGAGTTTGACGATGTTACCTATGATCAGTTTGTAGAGGGAATGGCCGAGCTTAGAGGCAATGACATCAAGGGGCTTATAATCGACCTTAGAAGTAACCCCGGAGGAAACCTCTCAACTGTCTGCGATATAGCACGTCAGCTCCTTCCAAAGGGCACCATTGTTTATACCATGGACAGAGACGGTCACAGAGAGAACTATGATTGTGACGGCAAGCATGAGATAGATATTCCGGTAGTTGTTCTGGTCAACAAGTATTCTGCCAGCGCTTCTGAGATTCTTTCCGGAGCCCTTAAGGATTATGAGAAGGCAACTCTTGTGGGCACAACAACCTATGGCAAGGGAATCGTTCAGAGAATCATCAATCTCAAGGACGGCACTGCAGTCAAGCTTACAGTAAGCAGCTACTACACCCCAAGCGGCGTAAACATCCACGGAATAGGTATTGATCCTGACGTTGAGGTGGAGTACGATCCCGATTCCGTTGATTCCGAGAATAAGATGGACAATCAGCTTGAAAAGGGCATTGAGGTCCTCCAAAAACTTATTGACAACTAAATTGGATTATAGTATTAATGGACTGTGTCTAAGACACAGTCCTTATTTTTTTGTTATCACAGCCCGTTTCGGGCAACAATTCCCATTTTGGAAGTTGATTTGTACTTACTTGATTTTGGAAGGAAGGATTTTTTTATGAATGTGAAGGCATGTATATGTACGGATGCCGGTGACCATCGCAAAATCAATCAGGATGCGGCACTGGTGAAGGTAGCTAATTCAAGGAGTTTTGGAAGGATAGCGCTTATTGCAGTCTGTGACGGTATGGGCGGACTTCCAAAGGGTGAGGTTGCAAGCTGCAAGGCAATAAGAGCACTTGAGACCTGGTTCCACGAGGAACTGGTGCTTATGGTGAACATGAGCCTTGAGAGGTTCTGGGAGACTGCAGAGACTTCCTGGAACAGGCTGATTGCCAAGATCAACGGCGATATCAGAAGATACGGAAGGCACAGAGGTATCAGCCTTGGGACTACACTGACTGCTCTCTTGCAGGTGGGGAACCGTTATATGTTTATGAATATCGGTGATTCCAGGATCTATTACACCAAGGACGGTGACGTGGTGCAGCTTACTCGGGATCAGAGCCTTGCTCAGCGCATGGTGGATATGGGACATGCAACTGACGTGGATGACATTGATGAGGATAAGAGAAGCGTACTTCTTCAATGCGTGGGCTCGCATACACCGCCGACGCCTCAGGTAGGAAAAGGCTTTTTTGACAAAAATACCACAGTGATAGCCTGCACAGACGGACTCTGGCGCAAGATCACAGGACAGGAACTGTATACGAGGCTGTGCCCTCAGATGTGCCTGACTGACGAAGATATGATGCATCAGTGCCGCAAACTCATCGACACCGTTCAGGAGCGGGATGAGAAGGACAATATTCTGGTAGCGGCCATGTGCCTGGAATTCTAGGAGGGCAGCCATGAACCGTGGAAAATACATGAAGATTAAGACTCTGGGGGAGGGCGGCAACGGCACTGCCATTCTCGCCAGAGACAGCGGCGGCAGGAAGGTCACTATCAAGAGGATCAAGGCTTCGGAAGGCCCGGACTACTGCGCTGCCAAAAAGAGCCTGGAGAACGAGGCGCAGATTCTGCGGGGCTTAAACCACCCCGGGATACCACAGTTTATAGAATATCAGGGTGGCTACCTGGTACTTGAATATATGCCCGGTGTCAGCGCCGAAAAGAAGATATTGCAAAAGGGGCTTTTTACCGAGAAGGAAGCTGCCGATATAGCCCTTAAACTTACAGATATTCTTGGATATCTCCATTCCAAGAAGATTCCTGTGATCTACAGGGATCTGAAACCCTCAAATATTGTAATAGGTCCGGGAGGCAAGGTGTCTCTGATTGATTTTGGAACCGCAAGGCTCTACAGAAAAAGCGACAGGGCTGATACAGCCAATCTGGGGACCCTTGGCTATGCCGCACCTGAGCAGTACGGTAATCTTGGACAGACTGACAAGAGAACAGATATATACTGCCTTGGAATGACTATGCTGCAGCTTGTGTCCGGCGTGGATCCAAGGGATGATGAGATGGTTTTTGCCTACAAAGCCGGAGGAGTAAAGGGAATATCCCCGGAGTTTCTTAAGATTATTGATAAATGTACCAGACCCGACAGGGAGGACAGATTCGAGGACGTCAGTGAAGTTGCGGCTGAGCTTAGGAGTTATCCGGGGAAAAAGAAGCTTAGAAAGATAAGGGGATGTGTGAAAGTGGCCCTTGCTTCTGCAGCGGTATCCTTTGTTCTGGCATTTGGAATCGCTTCAGCCGGTGAGATTCAGAGCGTTGCAGCTTACGGATTTGAACAGAGACTCCCGATCATCAGGGAGAAGATGTATAACGTTAGGATAAGAATAGACGGATTTATGGGAAAACAGCTTGGAGAAAACGGATAATGATGATTTTTGTATATACTTTTATACTTGTATTTTTGGCAATGATAATGATATTGGGGGTTGGGTCCTATCTGGCGGATGATAGGAATGAGCCAGAGGATCCCCTAAGCGCAGGAGCGACGGCCTCTATGTGCACCACCAGACTTCTGGGCAAGGAACATGCCTTGCCCGAATATCTGGAGGATGATTTTGTGATCGAACAGGATCTGGTTTATACCTACGATTCTGTTAATCTGTGAAAAACTAGAAGAATGGCATTGTTATTGCTTATTTAATATGCCAAGGAAGGTCTTTGGCTCCTTAGGCTTGATGGTGAATTTGAGTGTTTTGGTGCCGCCGTAGATACCTCTTCCTCTGAGTACAACGCTGGCGGTGCCGGGTTTTGTATTGTTCCTGTATTCCTCCACCACGAAATCAGTATCCGGTTCAAGATAAGTACCGGGGTTCTTCTTGGTTCCGGTGGCAAACATCTCATGCAGATCGGAATAGGTGAGCTCTGTGGGATTGCCGTCAAAGGTCTTAGGACTTATGCTCTTCCACACCGTAGCCTTACTGAGGTCATTCTTTTTGTCGTAGTACATATAATAGCCGAAGTTATCGCCGCAGTAATTGCCGAGGCCGGATATCGTCACCATAATGAGGCATGTTTTCCCATCTTCGGTCATTGGAGAATAGGAATTTGATCCATTGTCAGTCAAATAGGCTTCAATCTTATATTCAGTACCGGCCTTAAGCTTTTTGCCCTGAGGGTCTGTGATCGTTATCTGAGGATTCTCATAACCTTTTCCCTTCGTCGGAAGCTTGGCGGGGATAACTTTATCCTTAACTCTGACGGTCATATCGTCGATGGGGCAGCGGACAACAGTGAAGTCGCGGGTTATGGTTCCCTTGTATTTTCCCTTTCCTTTGATGATGAGTTTGGCGTTTTTGCTACCATCGGAAGGGGTAAGGCTCTTGTTGTTCTTATAGCTTATGGTGTAATCTCTGCCTTTTTCCAGGAGTACTCCGTTATCATACAGGATTACCCAGGATGGTGTAGCACCGCTCTTTGAGTATCTGACATAATTCTCATAGTAGATCTCGTTGTCTGCAAGAGAACTAAGGTCTTTGCCTTTCTTTATAGTGAAGGTTGCGGTTACGCTGCCGGTAAGTCCCTTGTCATTTCCTTCTACGGCGTTGAAGACAACCTCAGCTTTTCCCGGTTCAGTATTGTTTCTGACGCTGCTTACTGTGTAATCAGAACGCTCGGTGAGGGTTGTGGGTGTCTTTCCGTCAAGCTTAAGCTGCAGTGTGTAGGTCCCTGTCTCAGGGATAATTGCCTTGCCGGTGTAGGCGTAGGTATTTGGAGTAAAGGTCACCTTGGCATTCTGAAGCAGCTTATTTTTATCATTTATAACACTGAGATGGGCAGTCATTTTGCCGGTAAAATAGGATTTTGCATCCTTGGGTTCGATGATAATTGTGTACTCACCGGCTTCAGCTATAGCGGTTACTGCTTCTGAGGCGCCTTCCTTGAGATAACTTAATTTGAAAGTGCTTGCACTTATTTCTTTACCGTCGTCACAGTTGTATTTTAATATCGGAACAGGCTTGATGCTCTTTCCTATGTAGGCAGTTGTGGCATCAAGGGCAACAACATCGGACTCCTCGGCGGTATCTGATAGGGAGGCCTTCGCGATCCTATAGGTCTGAACTACGGGCTGGGTCTTGGAGTAGTCACCTTTGAAGGTGATGGTAAGCTTGCTGTCCTTGCCACTTATCTCAGTGGGTTTGGTGTTATTTGAGTAGGTGATCTTATAATCTTTTTCCGGGTTAAGAAGCTGTGTGCCGTCATAGACATCTATCTGAGGTGTCACAGGTACGCCCAGATAAGTATATTCCGGGAAAAGATTCTTTATCCATAGCTTTGAGGATACCGTAGTTATGTTGTTGTTGACATCGACGATCTTAACAGCAACTTCCTGACCGTTAACTTTTTCAACGATTCTTTTGCCGGACGGATCTTCTGTACATTCCTCAGTGAAGCCGTCGTTAGAGGTAAAGGCTTCCGGAATCTCTTTTACCGGTATGCTTACAGATCCTGCGTTACTGCTTAACATGATGTCCACATCGGAATCTATGCCGTCCATACCCGGGATGAGATAGAGCCACAGATAATGTCCGGGCTGGATCGTATATACCGTTGGAATCATGTGTATGGTGTAATCATAATAGGTATCAGCTGATATGCTTCCCTGGGTTGCAGTCCGTGGATAATAGCCGGCGTTGGGGCTTCCCAGATCTATCATACCCTTGGTGATGAGTTTCTTCTTTACAGGTGTCTGCTTGAAGGTCTCGATATTATTATGGGGTATTCCATCGCCTCTGTAGATTCCTTCGTATAGATACAGCGATCTGCTGATATTGGCAGATTCCAGGTTATAAGCAGGGAAGGAAGTGTCGGATATGTCATAGAGGAAGGCTCCAAGGACCATTCGCTTACCCTCTTCGGGAAGTGTGGGTACCTTGGCTTTGACGGTAACTGTGGCTTTGCCTTGAAGGGTGATCTCTTCGGGAACTCTTTTTACCAGTGATTCCCAGTAGAGGCCGTTTTCTTCATTGGCCTTAGGAGCATCGGCTTCAATGCCCAGGGCGCTGATATAGTCCTCCATGGTGAAATAAGGGTCATCGCCTGACATCATAATGTCACTGTAACCGTCATGATATTCGGGATTGGGCTCTTCGGTGTTTTCTTCCGGCTGGGCAGGATCAGCTGCGTCTGGATGAAGAAGAGTTAACTCCTCACTGTTGGCGAAATCATAGCTTAAGGCCTCATCGCCGTACCACTTGTCATATCTTAGGAAATCACCGTTTACATTACTCTGAACATATACAGGCGGAAGATCATTTGGCATGCCGTTGTCTACATCAAGAAGGTAGTGGCAGTACCATTTGTTCAGAATCTCTTCGTAGAACATTCCATCTATCATGATGGTCTCAAGGGTCTCATGGGCACCCTGGTGAAGGATCATTCTGACATCCTGACTGTTTCTTTCAAAGGCCTGTCTCATAAGGTCGGCCTGTTTGGCATTGACATTATAGTCGTTAAGTCCCGTAACTATAAGGGCAGGGATGTGAATCTTGTCGGAATAAGAGTACTCTCTGGATTCCCAGTAAGGACCGTAGTGACCGGCCAGCTTTTCCTGGGCGATGTTAAAGAAGCCAAAAAGCTTGGAACACAGGCTTCTTAGCGTTGCCCAGGCAGCGGATGCTTCTGCCTCCGAAGGGGCAGGTGTGAAGAATCTGCTGGCACAACCGGCTGCAAGAAAACTGGTATACCTGTTGTCTGCATAGTGGGAAACACCCTGAGTATTACTATATTCGTACCAGCTGGCAATTCCGGCTTCGGGAACTATAGTCTCAAGACCTTCAACGCCTGTGGCAGCAACCTCATAGGCCATGGTGCCGTTGTAGGAACAGCCCCTCATGGCCACTCTGCCGTTGGACCAGTCTGCTTCAATGGGAATGGTTCCGGCTTTGTCGGCGAAGGCATGTCTTCCTTCTTTATGGTTGATCCATTCCACAACGTTCTTGAAGGCAGAAACTTCTGCAATACTTCCGCAGGTTTCAAGACCTTCAGAACCTTTGGTTCCAAGGCCCGCCGATTCGACAACGGCAAAACCTCGGATAAGGAAGTAGTCATGTCCTGTCAGACTATTGTAAAAGTAACCTGAGTTTTTGGGAGCATCAGGGTAATTGTAGAACCAGTTATGAGATGAAAATGCTGCTTCGTCATCTCTGCCTGCCAGTGCAGAGGAACTGATTATATCGCTTGCATTATAGGTGCGCCTTGCTCCGGCAGAAGTATCATACAAAGAAGACTCGTTCCAATTTCCCACTTCGTCCGCTGAAGCTCCCTGGGGAATTGTCGGGTCTTCGTCAGCAAGACCGAGATCAGAACTGGTGCCTGCAAAATAAGGGCTGGCTTCAAATATGGTGGGAGCATCGTATTTCTGTTCCGCAGCGGCCTTGGGAACCTGGACTACTGCCTGAACAAGATCTTTTTTGCCATCTTCGTCGGTGTCATAATCGGTTTCCACGTATACTGCAAAACGAAGGATATCACTGTTTTTATTCGTGTAGCCGTCGGCAATCTCGGAATACTTGACCATGGGCTGGACCATGCCATCCTCGATGATCATCTTTACGGCGGTTACTTCTTCTTTTTCCTCCTCTAAGTCCCAAGTTATTTCTTCTTCATCGAGGGATAGGGAGTCTTCTTCTAAGTCCAAAGAGTTATCTTCGCCATAGGTCAGAGATATCTCTTCATCGGATAGGGAGGGTTCATCTTCGATGGATAGAATGGAGTCATCCTCATCGGATAGAATAAAGTCGTCCTCATTGGATAGGACAGTTTCGTCTTCATCGGACAGGACGTACGAGTCCTCTAAAAGGACTTCTTCCGCAGCGCTTACAGTGAACTGCGCAGCAGCAGGTCCTGAGACGATCATGGCCAGGGCCAGTACAACAGATACTTTTTTTCTCATTAACATACCTCCGGAAAATTGATTAAGAAATTTAGAACACAGAATTAATTTTAGTCCTATTATACACACAAAACAAAGAAAAAAAAGACGAATATTTGCTAATCCTCCGAAATGACAGTAATGGAGCGAGGTTCATGGGACAGAAAGTAACATCTGAACAAATGTTCTGAAAATGATAGGCATAATTGTTTAAGAATGGTACACTACAAACAGTATCTGTAGATTGAGCAGGACCTGGTCTACACCTACGACTCAATAAACCTGTAGAATACCACCTACCGTGTTTTGTTGTAATAATGTATAATCATACGTAAAAGCATATGGGGGCAGCCCAATGAGAAATGGGCATACTTGTTATGGAAAAGAATGTTAAGAAAACATTGTTAGATTTATTGGTTATATTGATCTGCTTCGGAGTGATAGCTGCGATTACGATTTTTCCATACCTTCATGAGGGACTTAGCGGGCATTATCCGGATCTGATGTATCATTTACTGAGAATAGAGTCGGTAAAAGATTCTTTAGTGCATGGAGAGTATCCTGCGAAGATATATACTATGTTTTACGGAGGGTATGGATACGGTAGCCCGCTGTTTTACCCGGACATAATGCTGGTTATTCCGGCGATTCTTAGGCTGATTGGAATCTCACCGGTAAGAACATGGAAGTATTTTGCACTGATTCTTTGCTTTATAGCATCTGTGACGAATTATCTGTCTCTGACATATATTACCAAAAACAAAAAAATGTCCATGGCAGGGACATTCATGATCATGCTGTCCCAGTTTTATCTTGCTGATCTGCATAATCGTGTGGGATTGAGCGAATATATGGCCTATATCTTTTTGCCGATCCTATTTGCCGCTGTGTACGACTTTTTTGTCTATGAAAAGCATTATTTAAAGCTTTTTGTTGTGGCAGCCACGGGCCTTCTTTTGACCCACACCATTATGACCTTTCTGGGAGTGTGCTTTTGCGTGGTGTTCTTTGGAATCCATCTGATCAGGCAATTAGTGACTTCGCCCAAAGCTTTGAACAAGAGTGCATTTCGAATAAAAAAGCTCGCAGGTCTTCTTTTGGCAGGGATAGGAATTATTGGCCTGACAGCTTACTATTTGTTTCCGATGTTGGAACAAATGGTATCTGATGAGTTTAGATATCAGACCCCCTGGACCCAGGTTGGAAATAATACACAGCCCTTTAAAAATTTCCTGATGGTTACAGGGTATTTCAGAGGAATCGCCTATGTGGGTGTAGGAATCCCTCTTTTGCTGGGAGTGATTTTTACTGTTAAGACAATCATCTTTGATGAAAAAGATTTCAGTACAAAAATGTTTTATTGGACAGGCCTGGGGGCTTTCCTTCTGACTACCAATGTGTTTCCCTGGAAATTGCTGAACGGAACGATTTTCAATATGATCCAGTTTACCTATCGCCTGTATCCATATGCCATTACATCTCTGACATTGGGCCTTCTTATGCATTTGTCTCATGGGCTTGGAAATGATGCAAGGAAAAAGAATCTTGCATTGACGATCCTGATCTTGGCTGCATGTTTCTTCGGGGTACTGCAGAACCGTACAGTAAATGATTTGGAAAAGTTTCAGATCGACACGGAGTACTTATGCGGTAATTCTAACCACACCGGTAAAAGAGAATGGTTATCCACCAAGGTTCAGGATGATGTCATTGATCTGAGTGCGACAAGAAACGTACGTTGCGCAGAGGGTGAAATCGATTTTATCAGCGACGGTTCAACCACTCATTCTTTTGAGATAGTATCAGCAGCAGAGCTGGAGTATGATGTTCCACTGCTATTCTACAAAGGATATCGGGCATACCTGGAAACCGATGAAAAGAGAATCAATCTGCCTGTGCTGGAATCAGACCATGGAACAGTTCTGGTGTCAAACAGGAGCGGCTATACCGGAAATGTTATTGTTGAATATGGGGGAACCTTTGTGCAAAAGGCATCCCTTGCTGTTTCGATAATTACTCTTGCAGCCATGATACTGCTTCTGATTCTGAAGAGAAAATAGAACAACTGTTCTGAAAATGATAGACATATTAGTTTAAGAATGATACACTACAAACAGCATCTGTAGTGTATCATTTTTTTGATTAATTGATTTTTGAGGGCGGAACATGGATTTCAAGCTTAACTCAGAATTTAAGCCTACCGGCGATCAGCCCCGGGCTATCAAGGAACTTGTTGAAGGGTTCAAGCAGGGCAATCAGTTTGAGACTCTGCTTGGAGTTACAGGTTCCGGTAAGACCTTCACCATGGCCAATGTCATTGCGGCGCTGAACAAGCCCACTCTGATCATATCCCATAACAAGACCCTGGCGGCTCAGCTCTATGGCGAGTTCAAGGAGTTTTTCCCTGAGAACGCCGTTGAATATTTTGTATCATACTACGATTATTACCAGCCTGAGGCCTATGTTCCCCAGACTGATACTTATATTGCCAAGGATTCCTCCATCAATGACGAGATCGATAAGCTCAGGCTCTCTGCCACAGCCTCGCTTTCCGAGAGGAACGACGTCATCGTTGTGGCCAGCGTATCCTGCATTTACGGTCTGGGAAGTCCTGAGGAATTCAAGGGGATGTCAATTTCCTTAAGGCCGGGAATGCAGAAGGACAGAGATGATCTGTTAAAAGATCTGGTGGCTATCCAGTATATGAGGAATGACCTGGAGCTGGATCGCTGCAATTTCAGAGTTCGCGGTGATACTGTGGAGATATTCCCTGCCAATGCAGACGACTATCTCATAAGAGTTGAGTTCTTCGGAGATGAGATAGACAGGATAACAGAGATTGAGCCCGTCACCGCCAAGGTCAGGCACGAGCTTACCCACGTCATGATCTACCCCGCCTCTCACTACGTTGTTCCCCAGGAAAAGATAAACGCGGCCTGCGACAACATAGAGAAGGAGCTGGAGGAACAGATTAAGTTCTTCAAGGGAGAGGACAGGCTCATCGAGGCCCAGAGAATCTCGGAGAGGACCAACTTCGATGTGGAGATGATGAGGGAGACAGGCTTCTGCTCCGGAATCGAGAACTATTCCAGACATCTTAATTTCATGCCTCCGGGGGAGCCGCCGCTGACGCTCCTTGACTTCTTTGACAGAGACTTTCTTATAATCGTTGATGAGTCCCATATGACCATCCCGCAGATAGGCGCCATGTACCACGGCGACAGGAGCAGGAAGCTGACACTGGTGGACTATGGTTTCAGACTCCCTTCTGCGCTGGACAACAGACCTCTTAATTTCGAAGAGTTCGAGCAACATATCGATCAGATGCTGTTTTGCTCCGCCACACCGGGCAAATATGAGGAGGAGCATGAGCTTCTTCGCACTGAGCAGGTTATAAGACCCACGGGACTTCTTGACCCCGAGGTGGATGTCAGGCCCGTTGAGGGTCAGATAGACGATCTGCTGGGCGAGATCAGAACAGAAGTTGACAAGAAGAGCAAGGTCCTTATTACCACCCTTACCAAGCGCATGGCAGAGGATCTTACCGAATACCTGGCAGAGTCAGGTATCAGGGTTAAATACCTGCATTCCGACATTGATACCCTGGAGAGGTCAGAGATCATCAGAGATATGCGTCTTGACGTATTCGATGTCCTTGTGGGAATCAACCTCCTTAGAGAAGGATTGGATATTCCGGAGATTTCGCTGGTTGCCATTCTGGATGCGGACAAGGAGGGATTCCTTCGTTCAGAGACCTCTCTTATTCAGACCATCGGTCGTGCTGCCCGTAACTCGGAGGGCCGTGTTATCATGTATGCCGATAATATGACCGATTCCATGAAGAGGGCCATTGACGAGACCGCAAGACGTCGTAAGATCCAGCAGAAATACAACGAGGAACACGGCATTACACCTCAGACCATCAAGAAGGCGGTTAGAGACCTCATCGCCGTAACCAAGGCTGTTGCCAAGGAAGAGGTGAAGTTCGAGAAGGATCCGGAATCCATGAATGCAGAGGAACTGGAGAAACTCATCGGACAGGTTCAGAAGAAGATGAAGAAGGCCGCAACGGAGCTGGATTTCGAGACCGCGGCAGAGCTTCGTGACAAGATGATAGAACTTAAGAAGGTTTACAACGAGATGACAAACGGGCAGTAAGGGCGCCAAGCCTGAACGTTTTTTTACCCGACAGGAGAATTATTATATGGCTGAAAACAGCAGTATGACCAAGAAGAACACCACCACCAAGAGGATTCTTCCCTCTGATATCCATGACTATATCAGGGTGCGTGGTGCCAATGAACATAATCTTAAGAATGTGAACGTCAAGATCCCAAGGGAGACTCTGACGGTATTTACGGGACTTTCCGGTTCCGGTAAGTCCTCCCTTGCCTTCGATACCATTTTTGCCGAGGGACAGAGAAGATATATGGAATCACTGTCTTCCTATGCAAGGATGTTCCTGGGCCAGATGGACAAGCCCAACGTAGAGCGAATAGAGGGACTATCCCCGACTATTTCCATTGACCAGAAATCCACCAACAAGAACCCCAGATCCACAGTGGGCACAGTTACTGAGATATACGATCATTTCAGACTTCTGTATGCCAGAATTGGCATCCCCCACTGCCCTAACTGCGGCAGAGAGATCAGAAGGCAGACCGTGGATGAGATGTGCGACCAGATCATAGCTCTTGGAGAGGGCACCAAGCTCCAGATCCTTGCGCCTGTAGTAAGGGGTAAAAAGGGTGAGCATGTCAAGACCCTGGACAGAGCCAAAAGGGCAGGCTATGTGAGAGCCCGCATTGACGGAAGCCAGTATGAACTCACCGAGGAAGAGATCAAGCTTGATAAGAACATCAAACACAGCATTGAGATAATCGTGGACAGAATCGTGGTTCATGAGGACAACGAGAACCTTAGAAGAAGACTTACGGATTCCGTTGAGAATGCACTGGCTCTTGCTGACGGACTCCTTCTTGTGGATGTTGTGGATGGAGAGGAGCTTAGCTTCAGCCAGAACTTCGCCTGTCCCGACTGCGGCATCAGTGTTCCGGAGATTGAACCCAGAAGCTTTTCCTTCAACAATCCCTTCGGTGCCTGTCCTGACTGTTTCGGACTTGGTTATAAGATGGAGTTTGATGCGGATCTGATGATTCCGGATCAGTCTCTTTCCTTGAACGACGGATGTATCGTAGTAATGGGCTGGCAGTCCTCCAACAAGGACGGCAGCTTTTCCAACGCTGTGCTTAAGACGCTGGCCAAGGAATACAAGTTTAGCCTTGATACTCCTTTCCAGGATCTTCCCGAGGATATCAGGCACATGCTTATTCACGGCTCCGACAGGACCGTAATGGTGCACTACAAGGGCCAGAGAGGAGAGGGAGATTATCCCATTCAGTTCGACGGCCTTATCAAAAATGTTGAGCAGAGATACAAGGAGACCTTCTCTGAGACAGCCAAGGCAGAGTATGAGCAGTACATGAGGATCACACCCTGTCAGCTCTGCGGCGGACAGAGACTTAAGAAGGAAGCCCTGGCCGTAACTATAGATGACAAAAACATATATGAGATAACATCAATGTCCATAGATGAGCTCTCGACATATCTTGAGGGCTTGCAGCTCACCAAGCAGCAGGAGATGATAGGTTCTCAGGTTCTTAAGGAGATAAGAGCAAGGGTAGGATTCCTTGTGGACGTAGGCCTGGATTATCTATCGCTTTCAAGAGCAACCGGTACATTGTCAGGCGGCGAGGCTCAGAGAATCAGGCTTGCAACCCAGATAGGTTCCGGTCTCTGCGGAGTCTGCTATATCCTGGATGAGCCCAGTATCGGTCTGCATCAGAGGGATAACGACAAGCTCCTTAATACACTTAAGAACCTTCGAGACCTTGGCAATACGCTGATCGTTGTTGAGCACGACGAGGATACCATGAGGGCTGCGGATTATATCGTAGACGTAGGCCCGGGCGCCGGCTCCCACGGCGGCAAGATAGTCGCCACAGGAACCGCTGAGGAGATCATGAAGGTCAAGGAGTCAATCACCGGCCAGTATCTTGCAGGCAAGCTTAAGATTGAGGTTCCTTCAGAGAGAAGACAGCCTAAGGGGTGGCTTAAGGTAGTAGGGGCTCAGGAGAATAATCTTAAGAATATCAATGTGGAGATTCCCATTGGCGTTATGACTATAGTTACCGGTGTCTCAGGCTCCGGCAAGAGTTCCCTCGTCAATGAAATCGTATACAAGAGGCTTGCAAGGGATCTTAACAGAGCAAGATGTATTCCCGGCAAACACAAGACCATTGAGGGTATAGAGCAGCTTGATAAGGTCATTGCCATTGATCAGTCACCTATCGGAAGAACACCAAGGTCCAACCCCGCTACATATACCGGCGTTTTTGATATGATAAGAGATCTGTTTGCGGGAACTCCCGATGCCAAGACCAGAGGCTACAAGAAGGGGAGATTTTCCTTCAACGTCAAGGGCGGACGCTGTGAAGCCTGCGGCGGCGACGGAATCATCAAGATAGAGATGCACTTCTTACCTGATGTCTACGTACCCTGCGAAGTCTGTGGAGGTAAGCGTTACAATCACGAGACTCTTGAGGTCAAGTACAAGGGCAAGAGCATCTACGACGTCCTTGATATGACGGTTGAGGAGGCTCTTACCTTCTTTGAGAACGTCAAGACCATCAAGCGCAAGATCCAGACTCTCTACGATGTAGGACTTGGCTATGTCAAGCTTGGTCAGCCCAGCACCGAACTTTCCGGAGGTGAGGCTCAGAGAATCAAGCTTGCCACCGAGCTTAGTAAAGTCGGCACCGGCAAGACAGTGTATATCCTGGACGAGCCCACTACCGGTCTTCACTTTGCTGATGTTCAGAAGCTTGTCAAGATCATGCACAAGCTGGTGGAGCAGGGCAATACAGTAATTGTCATTGAGCACAACCTTGACGTTATCAAGACAGGTGACTACATCATAGACATGGGTCCCGAGGGCGGCTCCAAAGGCGGAACGGTAGTTGTGCAGGGGACACCGGAGGAAGTGGCGAAGTGTAAGAAGTCCTTTACAGGGGCATATATCAAGAAGATGTTGAAATAGTCGGCAGGGAATTTCATTAATGTTTTTGATTTTTGGTCCGATATATATATAGGATTAGCATACCCCTTTATTTAATTTGAAATTTGGTTTATAATTGCAATGATATTGTAAACTTTATTATCCACGTCTATGCGCTTATGGCGTAAAAAGGACGTTTTTGCTTGATTTTGAAAGGGGTACTTAGGAAATATGCAGTACGCAGATATAGGAATCGATTTAGGAACAGCTTCCGTACTTGTTTATATCAGAGGCAAGGGAGTTGTATTGAAGGAGCCTTCAGTTGTAGCTTACGACAGAGACACTGAGGAGATCAAGGCAATCGGAGAGGACGCAAGACTGATGCTTGGTCGTACTCCCGGCAACATTGTAGCTGTAAGACCCTTGAGACAGGGCGTTATTTCCAACTATAAGATCACAGAGCAGATGATGCGCTACTTTATCAAGAAGGCTATCGGACGCAGGATCCATCGTAAGCCCTTCATAGCTGTATGTGTACCCAGTGGTGCAACAGAGGTTGAGAAGAAGGCTGTAGAAGACGCAACAAGACTTTGCGGAGCAAGAGAAGTTAAGACCATCGAGGAGCCTATTGCTGCTGCTATCGGCGCAGGTATCGATATCACCAAGCCCTGCGGAAACATGATCGTAGATATAGGCGGTGGTACATCCGATATCGCCGTTATCTCTCTCGGAAGTACCGTAGAGAGCACATCAGTTAAGGTTGCGGGCGATGACTTCGACGAGGCCATTGTCAGATATATGAGAAAGAAGCACAACCTTCTCATCGGACCTCGTACTGCAGAAGATATCAAGATCAAGATCGGAACAGCTTATCCAAGAGCTGAGAACGATTATCTTGATGTAAGAGGAAGAAACCTTCTTTCAGGACTTCCCAAGACAGTAAGAGTATCCTCAGAGGAGACAGAGGAAGCACTTAAGGAGCCCACATCACAGATCATCGAGGCTATTCACAGCGTACTTGAGAGCACACCTCCGGAACTTTCCTCAGATATTGCAGAGAGAGGAATTGTCCTTACAGGCGGCGGAGCACTTCTTCGCGGACTTGAGGATCTTATCTATTCCAAGACCGGTATCAACACCATGACAGCAGAGGATCCCATGACAGCGGTTGCTATCGGAACCGGACGCTATGTGGAGTTCATTGCGGGCTACCACGAGGATTAATACCCCCGTTCACGGAATGAATGGCTGTAAGAGCATGGATGGCATG
Source organism: Butyrivibrio sp. DSM 10294 (assembly GCF_028539135.1). Lineage (NCBI taxonomy): Bacteria > Bacillati > Bacillota > Clostridia > Lachnospirales > Lachnospiraceae > Butyrivibrio > Butyrivibrio sp. DSM 10294. Next base: position 54,945 of record NZ_JANSWL010000060.1, read on the forward strand.
AGGGCACATATATGGTAAAAGGTCTTTACACTGCTTACACAGGTATGATCAACGAGCAGCACAGAATGGACGTGCTCACCAACAATCTGGCCAATGCCAATACCAACGGATACAAAAAGGAAGGCGCAACAGCTCAGTCTTTCAATGATCAGCTTGCGCTCAAAATAAAAGATTACACTGACGCCCCGTTTACAGCTCGTAGACTGGGCGTTATTAATCCCGGCGTTAAGATCGGAGAAGGCTATGTTGACTGGAGTGAAGGCCCCATGAGGGAAACCGGCAACACCTTCGATCTGGCTATAGGAGGCTATGGCTTCTTTGGTATTGAGTACACCAACAAGGCCAAAAACATCGAGATAGATACACCAAATGTCACACAGATCATGTACACCAGAGACGGTGATTTCACCCTCACCTCGGAAGGTGTTCTCGTAACTCAGGACGGCGACTTTGTCCTTGATCAGGACGGTCAGCACATTCAGATCAATCCCGATTTAGATGTTGATATAAATACAAGAGGAGAACTTATCCAGGATGGAGAGGTTGTGGCCACCATCGGAAGATTTGATTTTGAAAAGACCACTTATCCCGATGGAAGAATCACCTATGACACCCTTGAGCACTACGGAGAGAATATGTATATAGCCACCGATCAGGCCGTGGCCATCGATGCAACAGGCTCCATCTATGCAGGCTTCCTGGAGCAGTCCAACGTTTCCGTTGTGGATGAAATGGTCAATATGATCGCTGTTCAGAGAAACTACGATACCAACCAGAGAATGATCACAACCATAGACGAAACTCTTGAGATTGCGGTTAATCAGCTTGGTAAACTTTGATTTAATACTTTTTTAATAAAATAATTGCAAATATCTGCCGATAAAAAAGTAAGAGGGAGGTACTTGCTATGGTACGAAGCTTATGGTCAGCAGCAACAGGAATGAACGCCCAGCAGACAAACGTTGACACTATCGCCAACAATCTGGCTAACGTTAACACCACGGGCTACAAGGCACAGGGGGCGCAGTTTAAGTCTCTTTTGTACCAGGAGCTTCAGACGGTAACGTCCACAGCAAACGGAACTCCCAAGCCAACCAATTCTCAGGTAGGACTTGGTGTCCGAACATCCTCAATCAATCAGTATTTTTCTCAAGGATCCTTCCAGACAAGTGATAATCCGGCAGCTGTGGCTCTTAGCGGCGACGGCTTCTTTAGCTATCTTGACGCAGACGGCGAGACTCAGCTCTATACCAGAAACGGTAATTTCACCTGGGCTCTTCAGGAGACAGGAGGAGATACACTGGTTCTAACCACTGCAGAAGGTAACCTTGTTCTCAGTACTGACGGCGAACAGATTGAAATGGCAGGAGCAATAGCCAGTAGAATAACCATTGGTGCCGACGGCTCTATATATTATCCCAACGAGCAGGGAGTACCCGAGGAAGTTGGCATGAAGATCGGCATCTGGCAGTTCAGGAACAGGGAAGGTTTGGAACGTGTCGGCAGCGCCGCATGGAAAGAGACAGCAGCCAGCGGAGAAGCTATCCTGGAAGAAGAGGCTGATGGTGATATTAAAAAGAGTGAGATAGTCCAGGGCTATCTTGAAGGCTCCAACGTAAATGTAGCAACAGAGATGGTCAATCTGATCGTTGCCCAGAGAGCCTATGAAATGAATTCAACAGCGATCCAGACTACGGATGAGATGATGCAGACAGCCAACTCGCTGAAGAGATAATTTTTTAAACAATAAAAGGGGAGATAACTATGGCGGGACTTGATATTAGCGGTCTTGGCGCCCAGGCTCTTACCGAATATGCAATGCAGGAGAGTAAGAACGCCAGCACCCAGGCTATTCAGAATAAAATAGCAAGCACTTCCTCCAAGTCCACGGACTCGGAACTCTGGGAAGCCTGCAAGAGCTTCGAGGCATATTTCCTTGAGCAGATGTTCAAGGAAATGCAGAAATCGGTAGATGCCATGAAGCCCGATACCGGTGCAGACAAATCAACCTCCACACTGGTTGACTATTTCAAAGATCAGACCCTTCAGGACATATGTGCAACCTCCGCAGACATGCAGAGCAACGGGTTTGCAGCAATGCTATACGAGAATCTGAAGAGGACATACGATATTCCGGATGAAGAGTGACCGTAAAGCCGCTTATTTCTTAAGAAATCTTAAGAAACAGGCGGCTCTTTTTATGCTATAATGGTCACCATGGAAAATGAAAAAGAGATTGTAAAAGGTTTTGTTGAACATTTTATATACAAGTCAGCGGATACCGGCTATGGAGTTCTAAATCTTATAACCGATGAGGATGACCTTACCTGTGTGGGAAATTTCCGTGACGTGGATGTGGGAGATTCACTGGAAGTCGAAGGAGTCATGGTGAACCACAAGGTCTACGGCGTGCAGCTCAAGGTCACAAGCTATAAGATCGTGGTTCCGGATGATGCGGTCTCCATGCAGAGATACCTTGGCTCCGGCGCCATCAAGGGCATCGGAGAAGCTCTGGCAGCCAAGATCGTCAAGAAATTCGGAGAGGATACCTTCAGAATCATCGAGGAGGAGCCTGAGCGCCTTGCAGAGATCAAGGGGATCAGCGACAGGAAGGCACTGGACATCGGAATTCAGATGGCAGAGAAGAAAGAGATGCGAGACGCCATGATATTTCTTCAGAAATATGGCATCACCAACACCATGGCTGTCAAGATCTACAACAACTACGGAGCCAGGATCTATTCTGTCCTTATGGAGAATCCCTATCAGCTTGCCGACGATATCGACGGCATCGGCTTCAAGACCGCAGATGAGATAGCTTCCAAAGTAGGCATCCGGGTGGACTCTGAGTACCGTATCAAATCGGGTATTATGTACGCCCTTCTTCAGGGAGCTCTGGACGGCAATACCTATCTTCCCATTGATGAGCTTGTCAGCAGAACAACGGATCTTCTATCCTCCGGGGATGACACTGCCATAGATGATATGGCTGTAAGAACCCAGCTTGATAATCTTATGATGGACAAAAAAGTCATTGTGAGAGGTGAAGGCGAAGTATATGCCTCAAGCTATTTCTACGAGGAACAGGGCTGCGCCGTTATGCTTCACGACCTTAATCTGGCGGAGAACGTATCCGAGAGTGAAGGAGAATCCTATAAGAAGAGGATTCTTGATATAGAGAAAAGAAGAGGCATCGAACTGGACGACCTCCAGCGCGAGGCGGTGGTCAAGAGTATATCCAACGGAATCGTCATTATAACAGGCGGTCCCGGAACGGGTAAGACCACTACCATCAACACGATAATCAGCTATTATGCCAGCGAAGGCCTGGATATCATGCTGGCAGCCCCCACCGGCCGTGCGGCCAAGAGAATGACTGAAGCCACGGGCTACGAAGCAAGAACTATCCACAGACTCCTTGAAGTCTCCGGTCAGGCAGTTGATGACAAGGAAGGCAGAGGAGTTCATTTTGAGAGAAACAGGGACAACCCCCTGGAAGCAGATGCCATAATCATTGATGAGATGTCAATGGTGGACATACATCTTTTTTACGCACTTCTCAAGGCGCTGGTTCCGGGAATTCATCTGATACTGGTGGGAGACAGCTCGCAGCTTCCCAGCGTAGGGCCGGGGCAGGTACTGTCTGATCTTATCAGCAGCGGCAAATTCCCTACCATCATACTTCAGAAGATCTTCCGCCAGGCCGAGGAGAGCGACATCGTCATGAATGCCCACAGAATCCACAACGGGCAGCAACCGGTGCTGGATAATAAGAGCAAGGATTTCTTTTTCCTTGAGAGAAACGATCCGCAGGTTATCTACAAGCATATGATCCAGCTTGTAAGGGACAAGCTTCCGGGCTATGTCAATGCATCGCCCTATGACATCCAGGTACTGACCCCAATGAGAAAAGGACCCCTTGGTGCGATGCAGCTCAATTCAATATTGCAGGAATACCTCAATCCGCCGGACAAGAGCAAAAAAGAACATGTAAGCGGCGATGTCACCTTCCGCGAAGGGGACAAGGTCATGCAGATCAAGAATAATTATCAGGCCCAGTGGAAAGTAATGGGCAAGCTAAACACGGAAGTGGATTCGGGAATGGGCATCTTTAACGGAGATATGGGAATAATCCGTGAGATCAACGATTACTCCGAGGATATTACCGTGGAATACGATGAGCACAGGCTTGTGAGGTATCAGTTCTTTGAGCTGGATGAGATCGAACTGTCCTATGCCATCACCATTCACAAGTCCCAGGGAAGTGAATATCCCGCGGTGGTTATGCCGATTCTCGGAGGCCCCAGAATGCTTCTTAACAGAAACCTTCTGTACACGGGCATAACGAGAGCCAGAAATACGGTATGTATCCTGGGCAGCAGCCAGACACTTACAGAGATGACCCAGAACGAGCAGCAGCTAAAAAGATACACGGGATTAAGGAGAAGGATTGAAGAAGTTTTTGTTGACGCTGTATGAGGAGGGGCTGAACCTGATTTTTCCCAGAAGATGCCCTGTCTGCGATGGGGTGGTAGCCCCCTACATGGTAGCAAAAGGGAGGCTTCGGGCCGGGCAGCTCATACATCCCAAATGTCGCAAACAGGTTAAGTACGTGACAGGGCCGCTGTGCCTTAAGTGCGGCAAACCCCTGGGAAAACAGGGAGAGTACGCTGAATACTGTGAGGACTGCAAGAAAACGCGGCACTATTTTACAGGTGGCTTTTCGGTCTTTGAGTACAGAAGCATGGCCTCTTCCATCTACAGATTCAAGTACAGGGGGAGGCAGGAATACGCCACCTTTTATGCTGCGGAGACGGCGAGGAAGCTTGGGAGGAAGCTGCGGTCCCTTGGCATAGAAGCAATTATTCCGGTACCAATGTATGAGAAGAAAAAAATAAGCCGCGGCTACAATCAGGCGGAGATTCTCGCAAGGGAAATTTCCAAAAAAATAGGCATAAGAGAATATGAAAATATTATTAAGAGAATCCAAAACACCAGACCAATGAAGGAATTGGACGCTCGGGGCCGCCGCAATAATTTGAAAAAAGCTTTTAATATAACTCGAAATGATGTAAAATTTAAGTGCATACTAATTATTGATGACATCTATACAACTGGAAGTACCATTGATGAGATCGCCCATGAGTTTCTGATGGCGGGTGTCGAGAAAGTCTATTTTCTGACCCTTTCCATCGGGCAAACTACTTAAAAATAAATGGAGGTCAGCTTTATGAACTTACGGAATTGTGCAAGATGCGGTAAAATGTTTAATTATGTTGCAGGACAGCCTATTTGCGAATCGTGCAAAAAGGCTATTGAAGACGATTTCCAGAAGGTTAAGCAATATATTGAGGAAAACCCCAGAGCTGGCCTTAAACAGATTTCAGAAGACAATGGAGTCACAACCAAGCAGATCCAGCAGTGGATCCGTGAAGAGAGACTTATGTTCTCCAAGGATTCTCCGCTTCAGCTTCAGTGCGAGAATTGTGGTGAACTAATACAAACAGGAAGATTTTGTGCTAAGTGTAAGGCAAGTATGGCCAATAACCTTACAGATACCTTTGCCAAGCCCAAGCCTTTGCTTCAGCAGCCGGCTAAGCCTGAGAAGAAGGCCGGAATGCGCTTCCTGGATACCTAAGGAGCAGGAATGTTAAATGAAGAAAGAGTCATTTTGATGACCAAAATGGCTGCATTTGTAGACCGGGAGGGCAAGAAGAATAACGCCATCAACTCCTATTTCAGAAGTGATTACGTGGGATTCAACGTGCTTAAGTCAGTCTTAAGTGCCACGGCAGTGTTCTTTATTATTCTTGGAACCTACGTGCTCTACAACTTCGCCGATGTTCTGGCGAATATTTACAATACTGAAGACTTAATCGCTATAGGCAGGAGGTTACTTATGTATTACCTCCTGCTTGTTGGCGTGTATTCTCTTGCATCATATGTCATTTATTCCTATCGATATTCAAAAATGCGTAAGAGTATGAAGGCATATTATGGAGACTTAAAAAAATTAGCAAGAATGTACGAAAAGGATAAAGAAGATGACATCGTTACTAGAGATTAAGCAGTATATCATAAGATTTTACCAAAAAAACGAGACCTACCTCACATACATATGGAAGTTTCTTCTGGCACTTGTTTCCATCGCAATAATCAATAACAAGCTGGGATATATGAGTTCTCTTAACAATATTGCCATTGTTCTTATGGCATCGCTTCTGTGTGCTATACTTCCGCCGAATTTCATTGTATTTATTTCCGCGGTATTCATCCTGGGACATTTATATTCAGTATCGGCACCGACTGCACTGGTGGCAGTTATAGTATTTTTGTTGATGTTTTTGCTATACTTCAGGTTTTCACCTAAGGATACACTGGCCGTTCTTCTGACGCCCATCATGTTTTTCCTGCATCTGCCCTATGTGATGCCTCTTGCAATGGGACTTCTCGGAGCACCCAACTCGGTTGTATCGGTGGCCTTCGGACTTATCATCGCTTACATGCTGGTATTTTTCTCCGGCAATGCAGCATCCCTTGGAGCAGAGGGAGTAGAGGAGGCAGCGAGTCAGTTCCAGTCAGTTGTTTCCGGCATTACAGGAAATAAGACCATGATCGTTATGATCGGAGCCTTTGCCGTTACACTTGTCATTGTATATATCATCCGCAGAACCTCCATGGACAATGCCTGGAAAGTTGCTATTGCAGCTGGTTCAGTATGTATGATCATCAGCATACTGATTGGAGATCTGGTTACGGATGCTCAGATATCACTTTTCGGAGTTATTGTAGGAACCCTTGTTTCCGCCCTTCTTATGCTGGCGGTAGAGTTTTTTGCCTTCAATCTGGACTATTCAAGAACAGAGAAAGTGCAGTTTGAGGACGATGAGTATTACTACTACGTTAAGGCGGTTCCCAAGGTTACCCTTTCGGCTCCCGAGAGAAGAGTTAAGAAGATTAACAAAGCCAATCAGAGACGCAGATAAGGATTTGTCATGCAGCAGAAGGATTTTCTTTTAGAATTTAACAGAACAACCCTGCACATGCCGCAGCTACGATGGCCGGATATATTAGAGATTCTGATAATTGCTTTCCTGGTCTATCACATTCTAGTATGGGCAAAAAATACCAGACTATGGTCTCTCCTTAAGGGGATCATAGTTATTCTTGTGTTTATACTTATTGCGGCTTTATTCAACATGTCCACAATTCTGTGGATCGTGGGAAGAGCCTTCGGAATCGCGTTTACAGCCATGGTTGTAATCCTGCAGCCGGAGCTTCGTAAGGCCCTTGAAGAACTGGGTAGGAAAAAGTTCTTTGCCAATATTCTGGCCCTGGGAGATGCCAAGACAGAGGGGCGTTTCTCAGACAAGACTCTGAATGAGATTGTAAGAGCCTGTGTAGAGATGGCCAAGGTCAGAACCGGAGCACTTATAGTTATTGAGCAGAGTCATCCGCTGACAGAGTATGAGCGCACGGGAATTGATGTGGACGGAATAGTTACCAGTCAGCTTCTTATCAATATTTTTGAGCACAACACGCCTCTTCATGACGGCGCGGTTATTATACGTGGAGACAGGATTACCTCCGCTACCTGTTATCTTCCCCTTTCGGACAACATGGGAATAGGTAAGGAGCTTGGGACAAGACACCGTGCGGGTGTGGGTGTTTCCGAGGCTACAGATTCACTTACCATCATCGTTTCCGAGGAGACAGGTAAAATAAGTGTGGCCTACGAGGGGGAACTTGAGAGAGCTGTCGACAGTGACAGACTCAGAGAGCGCCTGCGCTACATTCAGAACAAGCGGACAATCGATACCCCGGTGAAGCATTTTGCCAGAAAGGCCAAGGTGAAGAAATGAAGAAATTGACGGCCAATTGGGGACTTAAGCTGGCTTCGCTGATCTTTGCCGCCATAGTATGGTTTTTGATTACCAACATCAATGATCCGGTAACGTCGGTTCGATACACCAACATTCCGGTTACGCTTAAGAATACCAATCTTATAACAGATCAGGGGCAGGTATATACGGTTCTTGACAACAGCGATGTCATTAGCTCGGTTACCATATTTGCACCCAGATCAATAATTGATTCCCTGACCCAGAACAATATCATTGCTTCTGCGGATATTCAGGATCTGTCCAGTCTCAATACGGTCAGTATCAACGTAAGTACCAATAAGTACAGCGACAAGATTGAGAACATTACTCCCAGCTCCACAGTGGTGAAGCTGAGCGTTGAGAGGAAGGCTTCCAAGTCCCTTGCTCTTTCAGCCACTACGTCAGGGACTCTGGCTGACGGATATGTTATCGGTGATGTTTCTACTGAGCAGAACATGATCAGGATCAGTGGTCCCGAATCCATAATCAACAGTGTTAAATACGCAGCTGTTGACGTAGATGTGACAGGCTTTACTTCCAACATCGGAACGGATGCGGATATTGTTCTGTATGATGCCAACGGTGATCCCATCGATGGCTCATTGGTATCAATGAATATCAAGACAGTAAGGGTCAATGTAGTTATTTACGAGACCAAGTACGTACCGCTGAGCTTCGTGGTCAAGGGCGAGCCCGTAACAGGATACATACCTACGGGTGAGGTGGAGAGCAATCCTTCACAGATCATGATAGCAGGAAGAGGCAGTACACTCGTGGGTATCAATGAGATCAAGATCGATGATAATGCGGTGGATGTGACCGGCTATACCGGCAATCTTACGGCTTCCATAGATGTTTCCAAGTACCTGCCTTCCGGAGTTACTTTCGGAGACAGCGATTATAACGGAATGGCAGCAGTTGTTGTTCATATAGAGAGAGCTGCTACCAGGACACTTGATGTGAGCATAGACAGAGTTCAGCTGGAAAATACGGTTGATGACTTTAAGATCTATGTGGATGATACCGAGTATGATTCTGTTTCTCTTACACTTGAGGGATTATCAGATACCCTTGATGGCATAAACCCCGCATCTTTGACGGGAACAGTTGATGTGGAACAGATCATGGAGGACAACAATCTCACAGCACTTTCGGAAGGAACCTACAGCGCAGCTGTTAACTGGGATCTTCCCGCCGCAGTTACAGTCAAGAATCCGGTTGAAGTATATGTGAAGGTTGAGAAAAAGAACTAATTTAGGAATTAACGAGGTTTTTAAAAATGAGCAGATTATTTGGTACAGATGGCGTAAGAGGTGTTGCTAACTATGAGCTTACACCGCTTCTTGCATTGCAGCTTGGTCAGGCAGGGGCATATGTCCTTTCCAAAGAGGTTAATCACAAACCCACCATTATGGTTGGCTGTGATACCAGACTTTCCGGTGACATGCTTGCCAGTGCACTTATGGCAGGGGCCTGCTCTGTGGGAGCAAATGTAGTAGACGTGGGAATCATCCCCACCCCCGGCGTAGCTTACCTTACCAAGAAGTACAGGGTTGATGCAGGAGTTGTTATCTCCGCATCCCACAATCCAATGGAATTTAACGGAATTAAGTTTTTTGACGGAAACGGCTACAAGCTTCCCGATGCACTTGAGGATGAAATAGAGGCTCTTATCAAGAGCAATATGGATGATGTGCCAATGCCTACAGGCGCAGCCATCGGTAGGATCAAGGTTCGTAAGGATGCAAGAGAAGAGTATGTCAACCATAATTTGACAACGGTTGATATCAATCTCAAAGGCATGAAGATCGTTATGGACTGTGCAGAGGGCGCTTCCTATTACACCTCTGTTGAAGCTATCAAGCAGCTGGGAGCTGAGGTTGTGGTTATCCACAACAATCCCGACGGAACCAACATCAATTCCAACTGCGGTTCAACCCATATGGAAGAGCTGATGGGCCGTGTTGTAACAGAGAAGGCCAATGTAGGCCTTGCTTTTGACGGTGACGCCGACAGATTCCTTGCAGTTGATGAGAACGGCAAGATGGTAGACGGCGATCAGATCATGGCTATAGTTGGTAAGCACCTTATGAGCAAGGGCAAGCTTGCAGACAATACAATAGTAACAACTGTTATGAGTAACCTCGGATTCTTCAAGATGGCCGAGAGAGAAGGCATTAAGGTTGAGAAGACCAAGGTTGGTGACAGATACGTTCTTGAGCGCATGAAGGAGATCGGCGCTAACCTGGGCGGTGAGCAGTCAGGACATATCATCTTCCTGGATGAGAATACTACAGGAGACGGTCTTTTGTCCGCTCTGCACCTTCTTGAGGCTATGGTTGAGACAGGTAAGCCCCTGTCAGAGCTGGCATCCATCATGGAGGTAATGCCTCAGGCTCTTGTAAATGCTCATGTACCTTCCCACAAGAAGGATGCATATATGGATTATCCTGAAATTGCCGGTGCTATTGAAGGACTTGAGAAGAAGTTCGCCGGAGACGGCAGAGTTCTTATCAGACCTTCAGGCACAGAGCCACTTGTAAGAGTTATGATAGAAGGCAAGGATCAGGCGATGATTGAGGAGGAAGCAAACAAACTGGCACAGCTGATTGAGGAGGTTATGCTCTAATATGGTAAGTCAAAAAGTGGTTATAACCAACCCCACCGGGCTTCATCTTCGTCCTGCTGGGAATTTGTGTAAGGTAGCAATGAATTACAAATCTCATATCACCTTCAGCTATGGGGAAAATACTGCCAATGCCAAGAGTGTACTTAGTGTTCTGGGGGCATGCATCAAGTGCGGTGATGAGCTGGAGTTCAGATGTGAAGGAGTCGATGAAGAAGAGGCTCTGAAGGCCCTTGTTGAGGCTATTGAGAATGGGCTTGGCGAATAATTCGCCGTATGTTAAAATCTGATTTGGCAATTTTTTAGAGAGGAAATTTGGTTATGAAAAGAGTTAAGGCACTGTTGATGGCAGGCTTGTTAACTGCGTCCATCGTTGGCTGTGGAAGCGATGATGATGCTGCGGTTACAGGGCTTAGCATTGAGAAGCTTGAGGATATTCAGGAGGTTATTCCTGAGGCACCTGCAGAGGAAGCCAGCGTCGAGGAAGTTATCGATGAGGATGCTCCTCCGGCTGAAGGAATGGTAAGAAGCTATTTTACCAACGAGTGGGTTGATGAATCTGTTAATGAGAACAGACCCCTTGCTGTTATGTATCCTATAAACAAAGAGGCTCAGCCTCAGTACGGACTCAGCAACGTAGCTGTTTTCTATGAGATAATGGAAGAGGGCAGCATGAGCCGTCAGATGGGAATTCTTGAGAACTGGGAGAACCTGCCACAGATCGGTAATATCAGAAGTATCCGTGATTATTTCGTATATGCGGCGCTTGAGTACGATCCGGTTATCGTTCACTACGGCGGACCTGAGCTGTATGTTAAGACCATACTTACAAGAGATGATGTAGATAACTTAAACGGTGTCGGCGGAGTTATGGGTTCTGACTACGGAGCGTTCTTCAGAATTCCTGAGGGAAGTACATCGGAGCACACAGCATTTACCGATGCTTCACATGTAACTTCTGCTATTGAGAAGGCCGGTTTTTCCAAGACACACAGAGATAAGTTTGAGGGTCAGCCTCATTTCACATTTACCGGTTATACCAATCCCAATACACTTGCGGATTATCCGGATGCTGTAGATGCCACAGAGATCAACATGGCAAGCTCATTCCCTGTTACCAAGTCTGCGCTTACCTATGACCCTGAGAAAGAGGTATATCTCAAGACTCTGTACGGCAACAAGCAGGTAGATGCACTTACCGGTGAGCAGCTGGCATTTGCCAATGTTATTATTCAGAGAACCTATCACGAAGTTCGTGATGACAACGGATATCTTGCATATCAGATGCATGATTCCACAAGAGACGGTTACTACATTACCAAGGGTAAGATGATCCATATTACCTGGTCCAAGACCGATGATTATTCACCTACAACATACTTTGATGACAACGGCCAGGAGATAACCCTTAATACAGGTAAGACAATGATTTTTGTCATCCAGGAAAAGGGCGGTTCATTCTCTAAGTTTGAAGTTAACGGAACTACAATTGCTGAGTGATCAATAAGGCATATATAGCGGACGGTAGAAATGCCGTCCGCTTTTAACTCATTTTGAAATAAATGTAATCTTTTGGAGAAGAATTATGGAGAAGATAATTGTTACAGGATGCAACGGACAGCTGGGAAGAGCTATCAACAAGGAGCTTCTTGCCACCGGCAAATATGAGCTTGTAAATACCGATGTTTTTCAGGGAGAGGGCATAACTCCCCTTGATATAACAAGTGTTGATGCGGTGCTTGATCTGGCCAGAGAGGTTAAGCCTGCGGCCATCATCAACTGCGCTGCTTACACTGCAGTAGACAAGCAGGAGAGCGATATTGACCTTTCCTACAAGATCAATGCCATAGGCCCCAGAAACCTTGCTATCGCAGCAACAGAGATTGGTGCCAAGCTTGTTCATGTATCAACCGACTACGTATTTGACGGAAACGGAAGCAGACCCTACATTGAATTTGATAAGACAGGCCCTGTCAGTGTATACGGTAAGACCAAGCTGGCGGGAGAAGAGATGGTTAAACAGTTCGCCAAGGATTTCTTTATCCTCAGAACCGCATGGCTCTACGGCGATGGCAAGAACTTTGTAAAGACCATGCTCGGACTTTCAGAGAAATATGATGAGGTAAGTGTTGTTAAGGATCAGCTTGGAACGCCTACAAGCACTAAGGAACTGGCCAAGGCAATCCATTACCTTCTTCCCACACAGAACTACGGCGTATTCCATGCAACCTGTGAGGGAGATACTAACTGGGCTGATTTTACCGAGGAGATTTTCAGACTTGCCGGTAAGAAGACTAAGGTTAATCACGTGACAACAGCAGAATATCTTGCCAAGAATACTCAGGCTGCTCCCCGTCCTGCCTACAGCATTCTCGAGAACTATATGTTCAAGCTTACTTCTGATTTTAGCTTTGCTGACTGGCATGATGCGATTGAGGAGTATCTTAAGGAACTTTTGTGATCCTTTGGCTGTAACGTTGAAATGAGGTTTTTATGAAGTTTTTCTATGAACTTCTGAGCAATGAGATTCTGATAGCTGCGTTTTTTGGCTGGCTCACTGCTCAGATTTTGAAGACGATAATATATGTGGCTGTAAATAAGAATTTTAATCCCGAAAGGCTTCTTGGGGACGGAGGTATGCCCAGTTCCCACTCGGCTACCGTTATGGCGCTGGTAACCGCAACGGGGCTTAATTTCGGTGCTGATACCTTTGAGTTTGCCGTTGCCGGAGTGATGGCACTTATTGTTATGCACGATGCCATGGGTGTCAGACGTGAGACCGGCAAACAGGCCAAGGTCATCAACAATATGATGGACTGGTTCATGAAGATGGACAGTGATATTTCTCCTGAGGAGAAGCTCAAGGAATTCGTTGGTCATTCACCTTCCCAGGTGTTCTTTGGTGCACTTTTGGGTATACTCGTTGGATTTATTACCTGCAATATTATAGGTTAAAGTATTGTAGTTACGCTTTACGGGGGTTATAAGCATGGCAGCAGTGATACTGATTTGGATATATGTTATTATCACCACATATATCATGGGCTTTGGAGTTCTTCATTTCATATCGTCATGGGATTGCATGAAAAAATCCAAGCCCGTCGGCAAAACTACCGGAAAGCAGGGCAAGCCTTACGTCAATCATTTCAAAGAGAGCAATATTGTCAGCGGCCTTGTGGTCGTCACTGTTTATGCCCAGTTTGCCAGCCTCTTCGGAGGGGTGGGCCTTGTGGCCAACCTGATCCTTATCGCACTTTGCGTGTCAATTGCGATTATTTACAGAGATGAACTTGTTGAGGATCTGTTCCATTCGGGACACATATTCACTGTGGACAGGAACGGATTGTATTACTTTTTGATCTTTCTTCTGATGGCCTATGGAACATCCCATGGCATCATGCACTACGATTCCGATCTTTATCATGCACAGGCAATACATTGGATTGAGGACTATGGGATTATCAAGGGACTTGGTAATCTCCATGTGAGACTTGCTTACAACAGCTCTGCATTCCCGCTGTCAGCTCTGTACAGCATGAGCTTTTTTGGCGGCAAGAGCTATCATGTGATGGCAGGCTTTTTTGCACTGGTGCTTGCCTGGCAGTGTCTGGACCTTAAGAATATTGTAAGGCGTGGACACCCGGTGCTGTCTGACTTTGCAAGAATCGCAGCTATCTACTATCTGTTCACGGTGTTTGATGAGATAGTAGCTCCGGCTTCGGACTATTTTCTCTCTGCACTGGTATTCTATGTGATAATTCACTGGCTCGATATGAACATAAGGCACGAGAAATCGCTGCTTCCCTATATTTTGTTGTCCCTGACCGCTCTATTTGCGGTGACGGTGAAGCTATCGGCAGCGCCAATGGTTCTTTTGTCAATCATTCCGATATACAAGCTCCTTCACAACAGAACCGAGAAGACGGTGAAGGCCTTCTGGCTGTCGGTGCTTATGGCTTTTATCATCGTTATTCCCTTTATACTGAGGAATATTCTGATATCGGGGTGGCTGTTGTATCCCGTTACCTTCCTGGATTTCTTTAGCGTACCCTGGAAGATTCCCAAGGGACTTGCTGCCTATGACGCGTTGGAGATCAAGACCTTCGGAAGAGGTTATACGGATGTGGCGCAGTATGGCGATGCGCCCCTTTCACAGTGGCTCCCTGAATGGTTCTCCAAGATCACGGGAATCAACAAGCTGGTGCTGATACTGGACGTTGTAGCCATTGCATTCTATATTGCAATTTTGCTCTACTTCCTTATTGCTGTTGTGAGAAATGGCAGCAAGGTGGAAAAGAAGTTCGGTCAGTCCAAGATATTTGATCTAAGCCACAGGAGTATGGTCAATATCGCAGATTTCCTGACAATAGGCGGAACAATGATAATATGTCTGCTGTTCTGGCTGTTTAGTGCTCCTCTTATCAGATACGGAGTGGTATATGTATGGATGACAGCTGCAATTGTATTGGGAAGAGTGTTCATCATAGTCTACAACAGGCTGAGCGATAAGATCACAGTGTGGATCTTCAGAGGTCTGGTGGCATTTTTGTGTCTGTGGATGCTATATAAGGGCGTTGGAATTGTTACTGAGGATGCAAAGAGGGCCAATCCTAAGTATCTCTATACACAGCAGGATTATGGTCACTACGAGGTTGACAGCTGCGAAGTTGAGGGATTGACCATTTATTATCCGACCTCCGGCGACAGAACGGGATATGAGCCTTTTCCTTCTGCAACTCATGATGTTTCTGCGGAAATTCAATTTATTGGCAATAATATACATGATGGAATAAAGTCCATAGGTGAATGATAAAAAGTTTCTTAAAATAATGTTACGATTCTAAAACTTTAGTTAAAAATACCCGTAAATGCCTGTAATTTAGAGCTTTTTTTACTGAAATAAAGTATCATAGTTATACGAGTTAACACCTTTTTTCTACTGAAAGGGGGATACTTTATGAGGAGAGCTTTAACCACACTGATGGCGGTGATAGTGATGTTCATGCTGATCGCGCCCATCAAGGCACAGGCCACATGCCCGGATGATGTACTTGCTTACATGAACGCAGAGAGATCTGCAGCGGGGCTTCCGGGATTTACAGTAGATGATACACTGTCAGATATTGCGGCAGTTCGAGCAGTTGAATGTTCCACCAGATTTTCTCACATCAGGCCCAACGGCAAGGCCTGGTACACGGTTTCCAAATCCACCAACGGGGAAAACCTGGCTCACGCCGTAAATGCCAACCAGCAAAAGCCCGAGAACGTGGTGCTTGCCTGGATGCTAAGTCCTACCCACAAGGCGAATGTGCTCAGGGAGACTTTCTCGGCAGTTGGGATCGCCTACTACTATAGTGATAATGGCGAAACCTACATTGTATGTGAATTTAGATGATATATTATTTCCAGCGTTGCCTATATTCCAGGGGACTGATTCCTTCAATCTGTTTGAACATACGTGAGAAGTAGTACAGGGGCGAGATTCCACATCTCGCCCCTATTTCTTCGACTGTTTCGTCGGAGAAACGAAGAAGCTGCTTGGCGTGGGTGATCCTTACTATCAACAGGTAGTTGATTATCGATGTGCCGAATTGCTCCTTGAAATCTCGTGATAAGGTGTATTTGTTTATGAGGAAAATCTCCGACA
This sequence comes from Butyrivibrio sp. DSM 10294, assembly GCF_028539135.1. Classification (NCBI taxonomy): domain Bacteria; kingdom Bacillati; phylum Bacillota; class Clostridia; order Lachnospirales; family Lachnospiraceae; genus Butyrivibrio; species Butyrivibrio sp. DSM 10294. The sequence goes on from NZ_JANSWL010000060.1 coordinate 71,101, forward strand.
GCTCGTCCAGTGACACCTTTTCCTGATAATGTGTATCAAGATAGTCCTTGAGGGCAAAGGCATGTTTTCCGGCCTTTCCCGAGGGCTTGGCTTTTTCCGGCTGCCAGCTGAAGGACATAAGAAAGGTCAAAAGTCCTGCCAGGCATTCGTTTATTCTGATGTCCCTGATATAGTCCGATGAATAGGCAACATTGTGCAGGCCGGTGAAAATACCCATGGCTTCCTTCAGATTTTCCGGGTGAAAAACGGGCTGTCCTCCTCTTTCCACGTATTTTAGATAAATGGGAAGGATGCTTTCTCCGTAAAAGTGTATCCAGTCCAGAGCCCAGAGGTCCTCTGAGGTTCTGTGGGAATAGGGATTTTTGCAGTTGATGAAGACACAGTCTCCCTGACGCACGGGATGCTCTTTGCCGTTGTAATCAAGGACGCCGCTGCCGCTTTTTACATAAAAAAACAGAAATGATTCCAGGTTCTGTCTTTTGCTGGTGTGGGTACTTTTGGCCTGAAGAGAACCAATTTCCTGCAAATAAATGAGGCTTGATTTGGCAAATTCCGAAGGGGTATATAATAATCTGTCTGAAGATACGGCTTTTCCTTGAAAAAGATGTTCACTCATATTTGTTCTCCTTATAAAAACAAGTATAAATTCCATGTCAAGATAATGCAAATCAAAATCAAGAAAGTGAATTCCAATAGGTAAATTATTCGTTATAATATTTGTAAATGGTTAATAAGGTGACAGGCACTTAAATAAGTAAAGTGCCTGTCACTGATGGAGGATATAAAAATGTCAAAAAAAGCACTTATAACCGGAATCACAGGTCAGGACGGATCATACCTTGCAGAGTTCCTATTGGACAAGGGCTATGACGTTCACGGAATTATCCGCAGATCATCTGTTGATTACAGAGAAAGAATCGCTCACCTTGAGGGGCATCCTCATTTCCATCTTCACTATGGAGATCTGGGAGATTCCATGAGTATCCTTGGAGTTGTAGGAAAGGTTCGCCCCGATGAGATCTACAACCTGGCTGCTCAGTCTCATGTTCAGGTTTCTTTCGATTCACCTGAGTTCACAGCTGACGTGGATGCAACAGGCGTATTAAGAGTACTTGAGGCGGTTCGTCAGTGCGGACTTGCAGATACCTGCCGTATATATCAGGCATCAACTTCAGAGCTCTATGGTAAGGTTGAGGAGGTTCCTCAGAACGAGAAGACTCCTTTCCACCCTTATAGCCCTTATGCTGTTGCCAAGCTCTATGGTTACTGGATCATCAAGGAATACAGAGAAGCTTATAACATGTTCTGCTGCTCAGGTATTCTTTTCAATCACGAGTCAGAGCGCCGCGGAGAGACCTTCGTTACACGTAAGATCACTCTTGCAGCATCACGTATTGCCCAGGGCAAGCAGGATAAGCTCTACCTCGGTAACCTCTCATCACTTCGTGACTGGGGTTATGCCAAGGATTATGTTGAGTGTATGTGGCTCATTCTTCAGAATGACAAGCCTGAGGACTTCGTTATCGCAACAGGCGTACAGCACTCCGTAAGAGAATTCGCTCAGCTTGCTTTCCACTATGCAGGAATTGAGCTGGAGTTCAGAGGCGAGGGCATCGACGAGAAGGGCTACGACAAGGCTACAGGTAAGGTTCTCGTTGAAGTATCAGAGGACTTCTACAGACCTACAGACGTAGTTAACCTCTGGGGAGATCCCACTAAGGCCAAGGAGAAACTCCACTGGAATCCTCAGACCACATCCTTCGAGGATCTTGTAAGGATCATGGTAGAGCATGATATGAAAAAAGTTGCCGTAGAGAGAGCCAACGAGCATGTTAAGTTCAACCTCGCTGAGTTCCTTGAGAAGGGTATCGATAAGTAATCGGATGTTAGGAGAAATATTATGATGGAGAAAAATGCGAAGATTTACGTAGCAGGCCACAGAGGAATGGTTGGCTCCGCTATCGTAAGAGAACTGCAGAAGCAGGGCTATAAGAATATCATCACCAGAACCCACAAGGAGCTGGATCTTACAAGACAGGATCAGGTAGAAGCCTTTTTTACCGATGAGAAACCCGAGTATGTATTCCTTGCAGCTGCCAAGGTTGGCGGAATCATGGGTAACTCAGAGGCCCTTGCTGATTTCATGTACGAGAACATGATCCTTGAGATGAACGTTATCAACTCAGCCTGGAGAAACGGCTGCAAGAAGCTGGAGTTCCTTGGCTCATCCTGTATCTACCCCAGAATGGCTCCTCAGCCCATGAAGGAAGACTGCCTTCTTACATCAGAGCTTGAGAAGACCAACGAGGCCTATGCACTTGCCAAGATCTCAGGTCTTAAGTACTGCGAGTACCTTAACAAGCAGTACGGCACCGATTATATTTCGGTAATGCCCACCAACCTGTACGGACCAAATGACAACTATCATCCCACACATTCACACGTACTTCCCGCTCTTATCCGCCGTTTCCATGAGGCAAAAGAGCAGAAGCTCCCCTATGTAACTTGCTGGGGAGACGGTAGCCCCCTTCGTGAGTTCCTCTATGTTGATGATCTTGCCAACCTCTGCGTATTCCTTATGAATAACTACAGCGGCAACGAGACCGTTAATGCCGGCACAGGAAAAGAGCTTACTATAAAAGAGCTTACTGAAAAAGTTGCCAAGATCATTGGCTATGAAGGAGAGATCCGCTGGGATCCCACCAAGCCCAATGGCACACCTCGTAAGCTTCTTGACGTATCAAAGGCCAAGGCTCTTGGCTGGACCTACACCACTGAGCTGGAGGATGGTATTAAGCTTGCATATGAGGATTTCCTGAACAATCCTATGAGAGCAGAACGATGATGAGATAATAATCAAAAAACGGAGAAAACATACCTGGCTTCGGCATGTATGTTCTCTCCTTTTTTTGATTAATGAAATTACAGCTGCGCTGTAGTGAAATGCACTGTGTGCATGAAATTCCGCGTAGCGGATTTTCATTCATCTACGATGAATTTCATTATATGTCAGACTACTTTGGGGGCTAATATAGCTCATTTAATGCACATTGAAAGAACCGCCGGATAAGTGTAAAATAGGGGTAGTGTGTAAATTTAAAATAAGGCATAAAATGCCTTAAATATAGTATTTGGGAGAGAGATTATACAATGAAGTTACTTAGCGTGATAGTTCCCTGCTACAACGAGCAGGAAAACATAGCCGATTTCTACGTTGAGCTGATGAAGAACGAGAAGTTTTTTCATGAGCACGATGTGGACATCGAGATGATTTTTGTTAACGACGGTTCCAAGGATAACACCGTAGAGGAAGTCAAGAAACTCCATGAGAAGGATGAGAGGGTGCACCTTATCAACTTCTCCAGGAACTTTGGCAAGGAAGCCGGCATGTATGCAGGTCTTCAGAAATCCAAGGGAGACTACGTGGTCATCATGGACTGCGACCTTCAGGATCCACCGGCACTTCTTCCCGATATGTACAAGGCAATCGCAGAGGAAGGCTATGACAGCGTGGCCACAAGACGTGTAACCCGTAAGGGCGAGCCTCCCATCAGATCCTTCTTTGCAAGAATGTTCTACAGACTCATCAACAGGATGTCCAACACAGAGATCGTTGACGGAGCAAGAGACTACAGACTTATGACAAGGCAGTTCGTTGATGCCATCCTTTCAATGGAGGAGTACAACCGCTTTTCCAAGGGCATCTTTGGCTGGGTAGGCTTCAAGAACAAGTGGCTTGAGTTTGAGAACGTAGAGAGACAGAAGGGTGAGAGTAAATGGTCCTTCTGGAAGCTCTTTATCTACGCCCTTGACGGAATTGTTGCCTTCTCAACCGTTCCGCTGGCAATGGCCTCCATCTTCGGAGTGCTGTTCTGCCTTATAGCATTTCTTTTCATCATATTCATCGTTGTGAGACAGCTCGCATTCGGTGATCCCAACAACACCGTTGGCTGGGCTTCAACAATATGCATAATCTCCCTGGTGAGCGGCGTTCAGCTGTTTTGTCTGGGAATCCTGGGACAGTACCTCTCCAAGACCTATCTTGAGGTCAAGAAACGTCCCATGTACATCGTTAAAGAGGAGTTGTAATGGTAAGCATTGTTGTACCGGTCTATAATGCTTCGAGCTACATCGCAGATACCATAAGGATGGTCAGCGCCCAGACCTACAAGGACTGGGAACTTATCCTGGTGGACGATGCTTCCACCGACGGCAGCGCTGATCTCATCGAGAAGCTTATAGGGGCGCAGGGGAAAAGAATCAAACTTATCAGGAAAAAAGTTAACGCAGGGCCTGCAGAAGCCCGCAACACCGGAATCGGAGCATCCTCCGGAAGATATATAGCCTTCCTGGATGCGGATGACATCTGGAAACCGGAGAAGCTTAAGAAGCAGGTGGCCTTCATGGAGAAGACTGGAGCCGCATTCTCTTTTCACTCCTACGAATTCGGAGATGAGGATGCGAAACCTACTGGCAAGATTGTCCATGCACCGGCCAAGCTGACCTACAGAAAGGCCCTCTCCAGAACCGTTATCTTTACCACCACCGTAATGTTTGATACGGAAAAAATCGATATTGAAATGATTCACATGTCACAGGTTCCCAGTGAGGATACAGCCACCTGGTGGAGGATCTTAAAGAGCGGCTTTGTAGCCTACGGACTTGACGAGAATCTGGCCATCTACAGAAGGCCTAAGAAGTCACTGTCTTCAAACAAGCTTGTGGCGATTCAGAGAATCTGGTTTTTATACAGGAATATTGCCGATCTATCGGTTCCTGAAGCTATGTTTTACTTTGGGGGATGGGCTGTGAGAGCAACCCTTCGAAGAATTTGACCATAAAGGGGATTTATATATGAAACACATGGAGTCTGTTAAGAGAATCCTGGTACTCATATTGGGTTTTGTTGGACTTGGCATGGAGACAGCTGTCTATGCCTGGTTTTGGTTCAATACATATTATCCTATAGTATCCGCAACACGTATCAGCGTTGACGGCTACAATCTGGGTTCGGGTCTTAAACTCTACTTCAGGGGCCACCTCCTTATACTTGCAATTTATTTCATTTTGCTTTTGTTCTTTTCAAATACCTACGGAGGGCTGAAAATAGGCTATCTCAAGCCGATGGATGTATTCTTCTCCACGATTTTTGCCCTTTTCATGGTTAACTTTATTTCTTATTTCCAGATCGCACTTCTTAGGAACTGGCTGGTGCCGGTTATTCCCATGATAGAGATATTTGTGATCCAGCTGGTGATATCCTTTATCTGGTCCTATGCTACGAACTTCCTCTACATGGCGATTTTCCCGCCCAGGGAGCTCCTTCTTGTGAGCGGAGTGTATTCCGTGGATGACATTATCCGCAAGTTCAATTCAAGAAAAGACAAATATCACATTGCCAAATACATGAATATCAGCGAGGGTATCGATGCAGTCTACAAGGAGTGCCTCGGTAACTACGACGGTGTCATCATCTGGGATGTGCCAAGCCAGTTCAGAAACGGCCTGGTAAAATACTGCTACGGCAGAAATATCCGTATCTACGTGATGCCTAAGATAACAGATGTTCTTCTTAAGGGATCAACGCAGCTTCACCTTTTTGATACACCGGTACTACTCCTTAGAGAATATTCCATCAAGATTGAGAAGAGAGCTATCAAGAGACTTATCGACATCGTATTGTCTCTTGTTCTGATCATTCTCACATCGCCCATAATGCTGGTGACAGCTATTATCATCAAGCTCTATGACGGAGGCCCTGTGCTGTACAAGCAGGTTCGCTGTACCAAGGATCAGAAGGAATTTAAGATCATGAAGTTCAGGAGCATGAGGGTTGATGCGGAGAAGGACGGCGTCGCAAGACTTGCCAAGAAGAACGATGACAGAATAACTCCTATTGGCAAGGTTATCCGTTCCTGCAGAATTGACGAGCTTCCTCAGCTCTTTAACATTCTTGTCGGTGATATGGCCTTCATCGGACCAAGACCCGAGAGACCTGAGATCATCAAGCAGTACCTCGAGGAGATGCCTGAGTTTGCCTTCAGAATGAAGGTGAAGGCAGGACTTGCGGGATATGCGCAGGTTTATGGCAAGTACAATACAACACCCTATGACAAGCTTAAACTCGATCTTACTTATATTGAGAATTACTCAGTATGGCTTGATATCAAGCTGATGCTGCTGACGTTGAAGATTCTGTTTACTCCCGACAGTACAGAGGGCGTAGATGAGAATCAGACGACGGCACAGAAGTAACGGAAAATAATAAAAGTGAGGGGCACTTAAGAGGGAAGAGTATGGAAAGAGCAGATAAGGGATATATGAACGAAAAACTAAACCTTCGAAGCTTTTATTTAAGGCTTCTTAAAAAGCTGTGGCTTGTTCCGCTCACCGGAATAATATGTGCTCTTTTGTTCCTTGGGGTATATACACTTGTGACGGTGACCTTCGGACCTGCCAGGAGCTATCAGACAACCAGCCAGTTCTATATTAAGTTCGCCTATGACGAGAATGCCAAGAGCCAGGTGGATTCTTATAACGCCTACACCTGGAATTCCCTTATGTCCACCGATGAAGTCCTTGATGTGATCATGAAGGAGCTTGAGGCTGCGGGCTATGGTGATATGACAGGAAGCCAGGTGGTTAGCGATATCACCGCAGAGATTCCTTCCGATGTCAGAGTCCTTCTTCTTACCGTCAAGGACAATGACAGGGACAGAGCCCAGGCAGTGACAGATGCCGCCATCAAGGCACTTAAGTCCTATGGCGAGACCAATGATGCCTTTGACTCCATCAAACTTCTTAACAGCGAAGAGGCCACGCTTGTTACCTACACCGACAGAAGCGCTGTGGCAGCAGTGTTCGGACTGATTGTGGGACTTGTGGGCTCAGTTATGGCTCTTATGCTGATTGATGCAATTGACGATGCGGTCTATGTTCCCGAGGAATGTGAGTCCAGATACGATCTGCCTGTTCTGGGAGTACTGTTTAAGGGCGAAGACAGGAACACCACCGCAGATGAGATATTCAAAAACGATCTTATAGCCACCTGCAAAAAATATACAGAGGGCGCCTCAGACCTGCTCTTCGTCTCGGTGGACAGCGTCAGAAATGAGAAACATTCGGAGGAAGACTTAGAGAGCCTTAAGAAGGCCCTTGGAAATAAGTGCCCTGAGGCCATCAGCGATATGACAGCCATCAGCACCCCCGGAAAAGTACTGGATAATTATCGCAAGATTGCAACTTCCGGCGGCGTTATCATGGCTGTTCCCTATGGGAAAAAGTGTAAGAGCATGGCGGATCGCACCACCAGTCAGCTTCGTAAGCACGGCTGCAGAATAGTGGGAGTACTGCTTACAAGGGCAGACCGCAGCTTTATGAAAAAATACTACAGGATCAAATAGGCGTGCGTTTATGAGCAGATTAGAGATACTGATTTCGTCAGTTAACAAGGATCCCGGCGACCTTGCTGACAAACTTCATATACATTCCGACGCGGTAATAGTCAACCAGAAACCGGGAACGAGAGGTAAGACCGAGAAGGATACTTTTATACTGGATTCGTTTGTTATTAAGACGATCACCATGCATGACAAGGGTGTTGGTCTATCCCGCAATACAGCCCTTGAGAATGCTACAGCAGAGATAATACAGTTTGGCGATGATGACATCGTCTATGATGCAGGCTATGTGAACAGGGTCCTGGAGGAGTTCGATGCTCATCCCGAGGCTGACGTACTTCTTTTTAACGTACAGCAGCAGCCCGGGAGGGAGACCTATCACAACGAGGACTTCAAGAAGGTGTCCTGGTACAACTACGGAAGATATCCCGCCTACGCCATCTGCGCCAGAAGGCAGAAGATAGTGGACAGCGGTGTGAAGTACTCCCTGCTGTTCGGAGGGGGAGCGCCTTATATGAACGGCGAAGACAGCCTCTTTTTACACGATCTGTTAAAAGCGGGGCTTAATATCTACAGGACGCCTGTGGATATAGGACATGAGCTGGCAACCGGGACTTCTACCTGGTTTGAAGGATATACGGACAAGTTTTTCTACGACAGAGGAGTGCTGTATCACTTCCTATACGGAAAGAGCGCTTACCTCTGGGGATTCAGATTTTTGTTCAAGAACAGAGATGAGATGTGCAGGGAAAAAGGGTTTCTTAAATGCTTCAGGCTCCTTAGAAAGGGAGTTCGTCACGGCAGGACCCTGAAGAAGGTGTAAATTGGCTGTTTATCTTATTCTTACGCTCCTGGTGCTGACGCTGGCACTGCCGGTGCGGAAAAAACAAGTTAATAACAAAAGACTACTTGCAGTATATCAGGGGATGACGAGACAGGACGCAGTGAATATGATCGCTATCCTCATGATCTTTACTGCTCTTTTTGCTGTTTCGGCCCTTAGGCTCAATGTTGGCAATGACTACGCCAAGTACGTGGAGTTCATGCATCTGGTGTTCAGCCATGCCTATGTACCGACAGAGGCGGGATTCAATGCTGTAACATATGTTATTTATTACCTTTGCGGCTTTGAGAACTATATTCTGGTGTTTGCGGTGTTTGCCTTCTTCACCATTTTCTTCTTTATGAAGGCACTGTGGCAGCAGAGTGAGCATTTTACTTACAGTTTCATGATGTTTATGCTGCTGGGGTACTATTTCCAGTCAATCAGCACGGTCAGATATTATCTGGCTCTTGGTATAGCACTCTATTCGGTTAAGTTTGTGCTTAAGGGTGACTGGCCCGGATTCATATTGCTGATACTGCTGGGAGCCCTGTTCCACAAGTCCATTCTGGTGGTGCTTCCTCTGTACTTTCTGGCTTCTCTTCCCTGGAAGAAATGGATGATGCTTCTGGGAGGAGCCTTTTGCTTATCCTGCCTGTTTTTGCAGGATCTGTATCTTAAGATTGTTGTATTTTTGTACCCGTCCTACAAGGATACGGAGTATCTTACGGGCGGAACCAGCATTGTGAATATCGTCAGGTGCACAGCAATTTTGCTGTTTTCTCTGTATATGTACAGGGATTGTATCAAAGGCAACAGGACCTACAGTTTCTATTTCTGGTGCAACAACATGGCCCTTGCACTGTATCTGTTCGGGTCCTTCCTTCCAATCATCTCAAGGATAGGCTATTACCTGACAGTGACACATATTCTGTTTGTTCCGGCTCTTATCTTCAAGGTTAAGGATGATAAGAAGAGGCAGTTCATAATATTGGCCGGGATTGTCGCCTGCCTGCTGTACTTTGCGATGTATATGCGCGGGGCGGCCAATGACGGAGTGAGAATTTTACCATATCAGACGTTTTTGTTTCATGAGATGCCCATGACTCTTTCGGAAAGGGGTTATTGATAACAGGTTCAAGCTATGAAGAGACCATTTTTTACAATAATAACAGTTACATACAATTCGGGAAACAAGCTGACGGAGACAATTGACAGCATTGTCACACAGAGCTTTGATGACTATCGCATTCTGGTTAAGGACGGACTTAGTACCGACGGCTCCATTGAGAAGCTCAAGGGTAAGTACAGCGTGGCGGGAAAAGACAGTAAGGGTAGCAGCAAGATAACCCTTATAGAGAGCTGTGATAACGGTATCTATCATGCCATGAACATAGCTGTGTCCTACTTATCAGAGATAACAGATGATATCAAAGCCGGCGATACACCCTCCTACGTATTCTTCCTAAACTGCGGAGATACCTTCAGGGACAGGGACGTGCTTAAAAATGTCCATGACGCCATAGTAAGCAGACAGGAGTCCTCGGGAACCACACTTCCTTCAATCTTTTACGGAGATATTTTTGAGGTCACAACGCTCCAGAGAGTACCCTCCAATCCCAAGATCGATGACTATGCCTGCTACAGGAACCTTCCTTCGCACCAGGCCTGCTTCTACGATGAGAGACTTATGAGAAGGAACCTTTTTGACCTTAAATACAAGGTTAGGGCTGACTACGAGCAGTTCCTTCGTTGCATATACAAAGAGAAGGCTGAGACAGTATACATCCCCATGATAATTGCCAATTATGAGGGAGGCGGCTTCTCTGATGTTAACAGGAAGATATCTGAGGAGGAGAGGAAGGTTATCATCGGTATGTACCTTCCCAAGTCCAAGATAAGGAAATACGACTTCTTGAGAATTGTTACTCTTTCGAAAGTGAGAACCTTTTTAGCTTCCAACAAAACCACTGCAGGTGCCTATAACGCAGTTAAGAACGCAGCTTACAAGGTAAGAAATGCCAAAAAGGAGAAGTAAGAATTGAGAATACTATGGCTTTGCAACATAATGCTTCCGGCTTATGCCAAGGCCCACGGACTTGACTTTTCGGTCCGGGAGGGGTGGCTGACGGGATGCCTTGAGAGAATAAAGAACAGTCATATATTGGGTGACAACGAGATAGAACTTGCCATAGCCTTTCCGGCGGAGGGTGATATCGCTTCTTCCAGTGAGGTCATTGATGGCATTACCTACTACGGCTTCGTGGAGGATCTAAGCCACCCGGAAAGTTATGACGGCAAGGTGGAGAACCGTTTTCATAACATTCTTGATGACTTTAAGCCTGATGTGGTGCACATCTTCGGAACGGAGTTTCCCCACAGCCTGGCGATGCTAAGGTGCTTTGGCAATCCTTCCAGGGTTCTGCTTGGAATCCAGGGTGTCTGCGGTGTTATCGCAGAGGAATATATGGCCGGTATTCCTGAGAAGGTGCAGCAGTCCGCAACCTTCAGAGACAGGATCAAACAGGACAGTCTTATCAAACAGCAGGAGAAATACAGAGCAAGAGCCGAACATGAGGCCGAGTGCATAAGGCTCACCGGCAATATCACAGGAAGAACTGATTTTGACAGGGCAAGGACCTATGAGATCAATCCTGAGGCCAGGTATTATCACCTTAACGAGACGATGCGTCCTTCCTTCTATACAGCCACAAGAAGGGAAAAGGATATAGAAGAACACTCGATATTTTTATCCCAGGGAGATTACCCGCTCAAGGGATTTCATTTTGTCCTTCAGGCTATGCCCGGAATATTGGAGAAGTACCCGGATGCTCATTTATATGTTGCCGGCAACAATATAATCGGCAAGGGCCAGAGCAAATACCCTTATTTTCTCAGGGCCGCTGCATATGGCAAGTATATAAAGAGGCTTATCAGGACTCTTCACCTTAAGAAGAATATTACAATGCTGGGAATGCTCAGCGAAGAGGAGATGAAGGACAGGCTCCTTACAGCAGGCGTATTTGTGTGTGCCTCTGTCGTAGAGAACTCGCCCAATTCCCTGGGAGAAGCGATGCTTCTTGGAACTCCTGTTGTGGCATCAAGGGTCGGAGGCATTCCGTCAATGGTTGAGGATGGCAAGGATGGCCTTTTGTTTGAGAAGGCTGATCCTGAGGACCTTAAGAGATGCATTTTGCAGATATGGGACGATCCCATGCTGGCTGCGGTCTACGGAGACAATGCGAGGAAGCATGCCCGCGAAACCCACAGTCCCGACAGGAACTACGACAGACTTCTTGAGATCTACAGAGATATAAACGAGGCAAGAGCGTGATATGGTCATAACCTTTGTGTCCAACTACATAAACCACCATCAGCTTCCTTTTTGCAAGGCCATGGCTTCTCTTGATGAGGTAGAATTTCATTTTATACAGGTCATGCCTATGGAGGAAAAAAGGCTGCAGATGGGATGGGGTGTCAGAACTTCCGATTTTCCCTTCGTCCTTGAAATGTACAAGGATGAGGAGAAGTGCAAGGACCTTATCCTGGGCAGTGATGTGACGATATTTGGCTGGACCGAGGGTCTTACAGCCGAGCTTGAGAAGGAGCGCTTATCTTCGGGCAAGCTATCTTTCAGAGTCAGTGAGAGGATCTACAGAGAAGGTCAGTGGAAGGCAATAAGCCCCAAGGGCCTTAAGAAAAAGAGAGAGGAACACTACGTCTACAGAAAAAAGCCGGTATTTCTTCTCTGCGCCGGGGCCTATGTGGCATCGGATTTCAGGCTCATTCACAGTTATCCCGGCAAGATGCTGAAGTGGGGATATTTTCCTGAGAGTGATGACGAAGGCAGGGAATATGGTAACTGCAACAGGAGACCCATTAAGATCTGCTGGGCAGGGCGCCTCATAGATCTAAAGCACCCTGAATATGCCGTGAAAGTTGCTGAGACCCTGAATAATAAGGGCTATGATTTCACCATGGAAATCATTGGAGACGGAAGGCTGTCCGGGACTCTCGCTGAGAGAGTAAGACGTGCCGGGCTCACTTCCGGGGTTACATTAACAGGAGGCCTTAAGCCTGCAAGGGTTCTGGAACATATGAAGGAAGCAGACGTTTTTCTTTTTACCAGCAATTACCTCGAGGGCTGGGGAGCTGTCGTGAACGAGGCCATGGGTTGCGGCGCCGCGGTGGTGGCATCGGGGGAAGCGGGAGCTGTTCCCTTCCTTATAGAGCACGGTTACAACGGACGAATATACAGAAAAGGCAGCTACGAGGACTTTGAGAAGAACGTCCTTTACCTTTTTGAGAATAATGATAAAATAGCTGAATATGGCAAAAATGCGGCTGATACTATAAGAAATTTATGGAATGCCGAAAAAGCCGCATCGGAGCTTGTAAGATTCTGCAAAGGCTACTTGGAAAATGGTGAGGTAGAACCTGCTGCGGAAGGACCCATGAGCCTTGCTGAGGTATATAAGCCTGCGGGATTTGCAAGAACTATGCAAGAAAGAAATGTTTTGGAGTAAGAGGAGATTATGAGAGCTATCGATAAGTTTTTTAACAACGAAATTGAGGTGGGAAAAGTTACCATCAAGATGTTTGACTTCCTGTTTGTTATAGCCCTGAGCTGTTTGGGACTGATCTACAGGTTTGCCTTTTATAACATCTTATCGGGAGATTACAGTACTGCCTTCGCTGATTGGATGAGAGAGTGCCATGAGGCAGGAGGTTTTGCTTACCTTGGTATTACACCCGGTGTGAGCGATGCCAGCACCTTTGATTACAACTGTATGTTCCAGTATATTATCGTGATCCTGCACTATATTGGCGGAGGAATCAGCGATATTTATCTGATCAAGACGGTTTCGGTTATCTTTGATTTTGTCTGCGCAGTGGCTGTTATGCGTATTACTTTCCATGTGACCGGCGGAAATGTCAACAAGGCTATTATGTCCTATGCGGCAATCATGTTCCTTCCCACTGTAGCTCTTAACAGCGCAGCCTGGGGACAGAACGATTCCATCTACACAGCTTTTATATTGCTGTCTTTGTATCATGCTATGAACGAGCATGACAACAGAACTTTTATTTACATGGCAATTGCTTACAGCTTCAAGCAGCAGGCCATTTTCTTCATGCCCTTCATTATCATCATGTGGCTGAAGAACAAGATCAAGATAAGATACATTTTCTGGATCCCTGTTATCTATATTCTGGCCATGGTTCCTTCTGCCATCGCAGGAAGACCCTGGGGAGACCTTCTGGGAATCTACGGCAAGCAGGTGACAATGTTCTCAAGACTCTCCATGAACTATCCCAGTATCTACACCATTATCACCACTGATATTGAGAAATACACCAGAAGAGGACTTATCCTTGGCGGAACAGTCTGCACCCTTATGATCTTCGGCTCTATTGCCTATTATGTTTACAAAAAAGATTTCAAGATCACTTCAAGATATATGCTGACTCTTGCGATCTTTACCATGGAGGTGTGCACTTTCTGCCTGCCGGTAATGCATGAGAGATACGGCTATATCCCTGAGGTTATGGCAGTTATCTACGGAATGCTCAATTACAAAAAGATGCCCATCTGCGCGGCACTTCAGGTTATCACCATGATCACCTATACAAGATATCTTTTCGGTTCAACGGTTACTCTTTTGTGGCCGCTTACGATGGCAATGCTGACAATCATCCTGCTTCTTGGTTATGACCTGTACAAGCAGATGATCCCTGAGACTGTCATCAAGGTGACAGCAAATACCGGAAAGAGCGCGGGAAAAAAGTAAAACGGGAGAATAGATATGCCGGATTTTAGCAGTAAGATCTCAGTTATCATACCTGCATATAATATTAAAGACCTTTTGCCAAAATGCGTGGAATCCGTGGCTATGTCCGATTATCCAAGGGAGCTTCTTGAGATAATTGTTGTGGACGACGGCTCCACCGACGGAACAGCGCAGGTGGCCGATGAGCTGGCAGCAAAATATGCCAATGTGACGACTCTCCACAAGGAAAACGGCGGCTCCAGCAGCGCCAGGAACCTTGGAATCAGCAGGGCTACAGGCGAATACCTGGGCTTTGTTGACAGCGACGATTACATCGACAGCCGGATGTATTCAAGGCTCATGGAGGCAGCCCTTAGGAACAATGCCGATATGGTGCAGATCTCCAGAGATGAGATCGCAGAGGACGGCTCCAAGCTTCCGGATGTGGTCATTCCTCCAAAGGAAGAGACTGTGATCACAGCTTCCGAGCACCTTAGGACCCTTCTTATGCACACCGGGGATGCTTCTTTTTGCACCAAGCTGACCAAAAAGAGTGCTCTTGGAGATATGCGATTTCCCGAGGGAGAGCTCAACGAAGACTTTTACCTGATGATACATGTGCTTGGAAGGATAGACAAACTGGTTATTCTTCCGGAGCAGTACTACCACGTATTCTATCGCACGGGCTCCAACTCCAGGAAAAAGGCACAGGACAAGGACTATTTTCCCTCCGTGTTTACAGATATTGTCAGAAATGCGGATGTGGCACTGGATCTTGTCAAGAAGCACCATCCCGAGCTGATCCCCGTGGCGGAGAGATTTGGCTATTATCAGAGGCTTGATTATCTGCTCCACATTCCGGTCAGCAAGATGACGGGGGACAACACCTTCTACAGAGAGGTTGTTACCTATATCAGACAGAACATGAGAAATATTAAGAAGAATCCCTATCTTACCTCCAAGCAGAAAACGTATCTTAGGATACTTGCCCCTGCGCCCAGGGCGGTGAGATGGCTTCATGCCAAGGTAAGAGGTCTGTGATATGAAAAAAGTATATGTATGGCTGATCTTTCTTGCCTCAATAATAACTACTTTGTACTTCGGATTTCAGAAGTCGGGCTTTCATGAGGACGAATATTATACCTATTATTCCAGTAACAGGTCACTGGGGCTCTATCAGCCTGACAGGGAGTGGCAGGACAGGCAGACGATCCTTGATGAGTTCTCGGTGAAAAAAGGGGAGGGCTTTAGCTACGGACTGGTTAAGCTCGTTCAGTCCTGGGATGTGCATCCGCCGCTCTATTACTGGATTTTCCATACTATATGTTCGCTGACGCCGGGACTTTTCAGTAAGTGGTCCGGACTTATAGCCAATCTGATAGCCTTCTGCATTTCCTTCTGGCTCCTATACCTTATAACCAAGGAGCTGGAGGTTCCAATGCTGGTTCAGCTGCTGGTTCTGGCTTTCTTCGGGATGAATCCCCAGACCATATCCTGCAATATGCTGATCCGCATGTATGCATGGCTTACCACTGCAGTATTTGCCTGTGCTCTGATACATATTAGATTTATCAAAAAAGAGGCATTCTCTGAAGGTTCATCTAAGGATGATGCGAAGGATATCAAAAAGCTGATTGCTGTTTGGGCACCGATTGTATTGGTATCCTATCTGGGATTTCTGACTCAGTATTTCTACCTGTATTTCTGGGTGGGAATCGGAGCTTTTACTTTTTTGTGGCTGGCCTTTTCAAGGTTTGATTTTAAGAAGGCCTTCATCTATGCGGGAGCCAATGTGCTGGCTCTGGGACTTGCGATCATTACCTATCCTTCCTGCATTAGCCATATCTTTGGTGGCTACAGGGGAGCAGATGCGGCGGGAGGTCTTCTGGATCTGGCGGGGACCTGGATGAGAATGTCCTTTTTTATCGGACTTCTTAATGACTTCGTATTCGGTAAGTGCCTGCTGATCATCATAACGCTTATTCTGATGGGAACCATATACCTGAATCTTCGAAGGAGCAGGGACGTAGCTACAGGCAAGAGGCAGAAGTATCAGTCTCCAAGACCTGAGATCATTGGCCTTTTGGTGGCAACCGCTGTGTATTTTATTCTTACGGCTAAGACTGCGCTGCTGGTGGGAGCTGCTTCCAATAGGTATGAGATGCCGATTTACGGACTTATCATCTTCTTTATCATCTGGGATGTGTACATAGTTTTTTACCGGATTGAGAGCTTTGGCAAGGATAATAAGAAGAGAAGCCTTGTGATGGTAATGGCGGTGTTTTTTGCAATTCTCATCGTAAAGGGGCTTGCAACAGACGATAACGTATTGTTCCTCTACAAGGAGGATCCGGAGAAGATAGCCTATGCCGCAGATCATAAGGATCAGGTGGCGGTTGTTATGTTTAATCCCGCAACGCCGCAGAATGTGTGGAGACTTACGGATGAGCTTCTTATGTATGACAGGGTCTTCTATATGAATGAGGAGAATCTTGAGGCTCTGACGGAGGGTGACGTGGTAAATGCAGACAGCATTACTCTGTATGCGGCAGATGATGATCTTCAGAAGCAGGCCTTTGACAATCTCCTGGAGAGCTGCACTAAGCTCTCTTCCATGGAGGAGCTCTTTACCGAGGACATGTGGGCTTGCTATGGGCTGAAGTGAGTGCCTATAATAGACAGGTAAACTTAATTTAAGGAGATATTATATGAGAGCAGCTGTAATCGGAGCAAGCTCTGAATCAATATATGGAATAAACAAGGCAAAAGAGCTGGGGATGGAAGTAATAGCTCTTGACGGTGATCCCAAGGCTCCCGGCCTTACCGCGGCGGATAAGTCCTACGTGGTGGATATCCGCGATCCCGAGAAGGTGCTGGAGATCCTGGATTCACAGAAACCGGATGTTATTATTCCTGTGCCCATAGGACGATACCTTACAACCACAGGTTACGTTAATGATGCCTACGGTCTTACGGGAGTATCCGCAGAAGCTGCAAGGCTCTGCACCGACAAATATGATTTTCACGGAAGGTTATCCGCTAAGGGTCTTAGAAACTGCGAGCTGTATCTGGTTCCCGCAGGAGAGACCTGTTTATATGCCAATGAGCTTAACACTGTATATCCTGTGGTGGTTAAGCCAAGATTCGGTTCAGGAAGCAGGGGAGTTGAGATCTTCGACAGCCCTGAGGCACTTCAGGAGGGATTCCTGTCACAGCTTCCCTTTGATGAGGATTACGTGATAGAGACCTGCGTTCCGGGACCGGAGTTCGGCCTGGACGGAGCCTTCGTTGATGGCAAGTTCAAGCTTATTCTTCTTAGAGGCAAGGAGAATACTCCGCCGCCCTACAGGGAGTGTGTGGGATACTATTCCATTAATCAGACTTCCGATAACGAGGAATTTTTTGATAAGCTAAGGACCTTCATGCAGAAGGTTGGAGAGACACTTGGATTTAGAAACAACCTGATCCATGCGGATATTATCAAGGACAGTAACGGCAATCCTTTCCTTATCGAGACCTCTGCAAGGCCTTCGGGACATAACCTTCACAATCTTTTTACTCCCATGGCAAGCGGAGTTGATGAGGTCGGAGAGTTCCTGAAAATGGCTGTACCTGCCCTTGGGAAGAGCTATTCCTTCGAGACAACAATCTCCGGGGATATGATGATAAGATACTTCGATCTGGAGAAAGTAAGAGTTAACTATGTTCCCACTGCAGATGAGCTTAAAGACAACTACCCGATAGTTGCCTGGAACTGCAATATCAGACCCGGTGATATCCTTGGCAAGGTGACAAACGGCGCTTCCATCATGGGAAGAGGGTACTTCTGCATTCAGGGTTCATCAAGGGATGAACTGATTAAAATAGCAAATGATATACTTGGAGAGTTTGAAACGGAGGAAGTTTAATGGGCTCTGTTGCCATTATAACCGCAAGAGGCGGAAGCAAGAGGATTCCCGGCAAGAACATCAAGGAGTTCTGCGGTAAGCCAATCATAGAGTATTCCATCAGGGCAGCCCTTGATAGCGGCGTCTTTGAGGAGGTTATGGTATCCACCGATGACGACAGGATAGCTGAGGTTGCAAGAGCTGCGGGAGCAGCTGTACCCTTCAGAAGATCCGATGATACCGCAGGGGACTATGCTACCACCGATGAAGTAATAGCAGAGGTTCTTAATAAATACAGGGAGCAGGGCAGAGACTTCGACACCTTCTGTTGCCTGTATCCTACAGCTCCATTCATAACGGCTGATAGATTAAGAGAAGCCATGGAGCTACTTAAAGAGCACGAATCCGTAACACCTGTAGTTTCATTTTCCTATCCGCCCCAGAGAGGGTTTGTCATAGTGGATGGGAGACTGGTTAGAAAACATCCCGAGTTTGCCACTACAAGATCACAGGATCTTGAGAAGCTCTATCATGACAGCGGACAGTTCTACGCATGCAGAACAGATGCTTTTTTCCGTGAAGGAACCACTGACACAGAGGATATGGTTCCCGTTATCCTCACAGAGGATGAGGTCCAGGATATAGACACCATGGAAGATTTCAGAATGGCTGAGATTAAGTACAGGCGTCTGATGGAGCTTAAGGAAGCTGATAGATCTGCTGACAGAAAGGCTTTTGACGACAAGGAGCTTGCTACACCCTATTACAGAGTGGACGAGGCACTTCTTGACGGTGATATAGATTTGCTGAAGGGCGCTCTGGAGAAGAGCTGGAATAATTACATCTGTTCTTTTTCCGTGAAGACCAATTCACTGCCCTGGCTCCTTGCACACCTTCGGGACAAGGGCTTCTATGCGGAGGTTGTATCTGATAAGGAATGTGAGCTGGCGCTTTCACTTGGCTACAGCACCGACAGAATAATCTACAACGGCCCCATCAAGGATAGAGCTACTTTTGAAAAGGTGCTCCTTGGAGGCGGTATAGTAAATATGGATTCAAGCTATGAGCCGGTATGGCTCGGCGAGCTTGCCAAGGCTGATCCGTCAAAGAGTCTTAAGGTGGGACTTCGCGTCAATTATGACATGGTGTCCAGACTTCCTGAGGAGGTTCTTGCGGACGAGGAGGGAAGCCGCTTTGGCTATTGCTATGAGAACGGAGAGCTGGGAAGAGTCATTGATACTCTTAAGGCAATTCCTAACGTTAAGATAGCGGGACTTCACCTTCATTCCTCCACCAAGTCCAGATCTCTTAATGCTTACAAAGCGCTGGCGGAGATAGCGGTATCTGCAGCCGGTGAGTTTGGCCTTGAGCTTGAGTATGTGGACATGGGAGGCGGCTACTACGGCGGAGTTAAGGGTAAGCCTGACTTCAGGGACTATGTACCTGCGATAGCAGAGGTTCTCTCTAAGGGCTTTGATATGAATAAAACCAAGCTTGTTATGGAACCCGGTGTTTCCCTGGTTTCATCTTCCTTTGATTTCGTGACAAGTGTTATTGATGTGAAGAAGGTAAGGGAGCACACCTATATTGTGACCGATGGCAGCAGAGTGAATCTCAATCCTCAGGTTACAAGGCGCTGGTATCCTCACAGATTCGAGTACAGGGGCGGTGCATCCGACAGGGAGACGGTTTCTTCACAGATGATATGCGGAGCTACCTGCATGGAGTATGACAGGCTCTTTGAGGTAACCGATGAGGCGGCTCTTAATATAGGAGACAGGGTGGTATATACCAACGCTGGAGGCTATACTCTGTGCCTTACACCACTGTTCATCCATTACTTCCCTGCAGTTTATGTAAAAAAGGCTGACGGTAGCCTTTTCACAGCAAGGAAACCCTGGACCAATAACGAGTACATGATGAATAACTATACAGAATAAAACTAAGGAGAATGCGGGATGCCCGATTACAACCTTAATCACCAGATACATATAGGCAGTCACAGCGTGGGAGCGGACAGCCCGGTTTACATAGTTGCCGAGATGTCAGGCAATCACAACAACGACTTTGGCCGCGCCATTGAGATAATCCATGCGGCCAAGGAAGCCGGCGCCGATGCGGTTAAGCTTCAGACCTACACCGCCGACACCATGACGATCGACAGCGACAAGAGCTATTTTCAGATAGACGGCGGAACACTTTGGGATGGCAAGACCCTCTACAAGCTCTACCAGGAGGCTTACACTCCCTGGGACTGGCAGCCACGGCTCATGGAAGAAGCAAATAAGCTGGGACTTGATTGCTTTTCCACACCCTTTGAGAGTACCTCTCTCGATTTCGTTGAGCAGATGAACATGCCTGCCATCAAGATAGCTTCCTATGAGATCACCGACATTCCTTTTATCAGGCTCTGCGCAGCCAGGAAGAAGCCGATGATCTTTGCCACAGGCGTAGCCCGCATGGAGGATATCAGACTTGCCATAGAGGCCTGCATAGAGGAAGGAAACAGAGACATTGTCCTTCTTAAGTGCGTATCCGCTTATCCCACACCCTACGAGGATGTGAATCTAAACATGATACCTACGCTGGCCAGGGAATACGGCTGCATCATGGGCCTTTCAGACCACACAATGGGCTGGACCGTTCCAATTGCAAGCGTGGCCCTTGGAGCCAAGATGATAGAGAAGCACCTGACTCTTCGAAGAGCCGACGGCGGCGCAGACAGCGCTTTTTCCATGGAGCCGGAAGAATTCGCGGAGATGGTAAGAAATGTCAGGATAGCCGAGAAGGCCCTTGGAAGCAGTGTGTACAAGCTTACGCCCTTCCAGGAGAAGGAAAGGGAAGGCGCCAGATCTCTTTTTGTGGTACAGGATATCAAAAAAGGAGAACTGCTGACCAAAGAAAACATCAGATCCATAAGACCGCAGCAGGGAGCAGGACTTCCTCCTGTAGAAATAGATAATTGTCTTGGTAAAAAAGCTACTTGTGACCTTTTCAGAGGAGAACCGCTGAAAGCAGAAGATTTTGAGTGACATCACAGTTAAGAGGGGTAGAGTATGGCTAAGAAGATCTGGATTAAAGCAAACGGAAACGGTGCGATCGCAACAGGACATATCAGAAGATGTATGACAATCGCAGCAGAACTGCGTGGCAAGGGCTGCGAAGTTACGTATATCCTTTCGGACGAGGACAGCGATCATGTGCTCCATGAGCTTTCGGAAGAGGGCGGAGATGAGTATGACAGCATTATTCTACACACCATTTATTCCCAGCCGCTTCAGGATATGGAGGCTATGAAGGTTCTGATGGCGGAGGAGAAGCCTGACTTTTTCCTGATTGATTCCTACTTTGTCACAGAGGAATATTTCAAGGCCTTAAGAGACCTGATCAAGGAACTCGGTCTTGAGGTTAAGCTTGGCTATATCGATGATCTCTACAAATTTGACTACGATGTGGATTTTATAGTAAATTATGACCTTAAGGTTCCCGAGGATTTTTACAGTGCGGGAGTTAAACTGCTGGGAGGAGAGTATGCACCTCTGCGTAGGCAGTTTGGAGACTCTAAATACAAGATAAGTAAGAGAGCCCAGAATGTGTTCATCTCAGCAGGAGGTACAGATCCCTACCGAATTGTGAGGAATATCCTGAATGAGATATACTTTGCGGAGAACAGTCCCTGCAGAGAGGTTCTGGACTTCACGGGAGTTATGTGTGAAGTTGTGGTGGGACCTTTGTTTGAGGAAGATTACGTTAAAGAACTGCAGGACATGGCAGATAAGTGTGAGTTCATAACACTCCACTACAATCCCGGCAATATGGCCGAGATCATGAATAAATGTGATTTTGCCGTATCCGCAGGAGGAACAACCCTCTATGAGCTATGTGCGATCGGTGTTCCAACCTGTGTCTACAGTATGGCGGACAATCAGGTTCAGTTCGTTCAGGCTTTTGATGAGCTGGGAGCTGCCAAGTACGCCGGGGATATCAGAACCGACCACAGATTGATACAGAAGATAGTTACCTGGGGAACCGCAGCGGTGGATAACCCGGGATTTAGAAAGAGAATGAGTGATAAAGCCCGCAGCATCATAGATGGCAAGGGCGCAGAAAAGATAGCAGCTGCTATCGTGGAGATGATATGATAAGGCTTAGCATAATTGTTCCTGTTTACAACATGGCAGGGGAGGGGAAACTTGCCTACTGTCTGGACAGCCTTGTAAACCAGAAACTTGACAGGGGAGAGTACGAGATCATAGCGGTGGACGACTGTTCCACGGACAATTCCCTTGAGATACTAAAAGAATATGAGAAGAAATACCCTGACAGATTCATTGCTCTTCACTGCGAGGTGAATCACCATCAGGGAGGAGCCAAGAACATAGGACTTGCCATAGCAAAGGGCGAGTGGCTTGGCTTCATTGATTCCGACGACTGGATCGTTCCCGATTACTATAATCGTCTTCTTACAAGAGCAGAGGAAACCGGTGCAGATATGGTCGGCTGCGATTACTGTTTTACGGATGAGCACAGCTTCAAGGTGGGACAGATAGTCCATAACAACAACTTTGAGCAAACTGGTGTTATGGATAAAGAGCGATATCAGAAGCTCCTTCTTGAGACCGGAAGCCTTGTGGTTAAGGTATACAAAAGAGAACTGATCCTTGGAGACTATCAGCCCGCAGCCAAGGACAAGCTTGATATCTTCCCTGAGGATATCTTCTATGAGGATAATGCGGTAAGTAACACCTGGATGCTAAGGAGTAAGCACTTTGAATACATTCAGGAGCCGCTTTACTTCTACTATCAGCATAACACCTCCACTGTGCATTCCATATCAAGGAAGAACATGGAAGACCGCATGACAGCGGGAAGGCTTATAGTCAAGGAAGCTAAGGATAACAACTACTATGATGAATACAAACCGGAGATAGAGTATCAGTTCACGGTGTTATTTTATATCAACACGCTTTTTTCGGTTATGCCAAGGAGCTCCAATTTCAAGGGAAGCTACAGCTTTGCCAAGGCCCTTGCCAGGGAGATGAAGGAGACCTTCCCGGATTTTCAGAATAACAGCTACTATCAGGAGAAGGTTCATCCTGAGGAGAAGAAGCTCATAGGATATCAGATGAAATCACATCTGTTTTTTTATTTATACTACAGGCTCCTGTGGTTCTATAGGGGAATAGTGAGTTAGCGGAGACGGTTGCGAGTCAATGGGGACGGTTCTCTCTGACTCACGAAGCGAGTCAGAAAGAACCGTCCCCATTGACTCACAACCGTCCCCATTGACTCATAAGGATACCGGGAGTAATTATGTACGACAGAATTTATGTATGCCACACCTTTTACCATGTTTATATAGCCTGCCTCAAGGAATTTGCCCTGGGGAAGAAGGGCGGTGCCACGCTGATGCTGTCCAAGATGTCCAACAGGTTTGGAACCATGGTGGACAGGGCAAAGAAATCGCCGATATTTGATGAAGTCTATGAATATGACGAGAAAGAGGACACTTTTTTTGAGGAGCTGAAACCTCTCAAGACGGATTCCGGCAACATTGCGATCAATATGTTAAGGCGCATCCGTTTTTGCAAGAAGTTCGGTAAGCTCCAGGAAAAGTTCGTTCCTGTGGACTTCTCCAAATACAAGGACATCTATGTGTTCTGCGATTCAGACCCGATAGGCTATTATCTTAGCTACAAGAAGATCAGATACCATGCTCTCGAGGACGGCCTTGACTGCATCAGGTACTATGATACCGCCAGATACGATAACAGAGGTCATTTTAATATCAAGGCCAAGATGGCGGAGCTGGGACTTATTCATATTCAGAATGGTTATGGGAAGTACTGTATAGATATGGAGGTCAATGACATCTCTGTTCTTCAGTATCCATGTCCCAAATACGTGGAACTTCCAAGGAAGAACCTGACAGAGCGCCTTACAGCCTCTGAGAAGGAGCTACTGCTGGAACTCTTCGTGGAGGATATTGATAAGCTGAGGAGCAAGCTGGACGAGGCCAAGAAGGGCCTACCCACACTGCTTGTTCTCTCGGAGCCTCTCTGCGATCTGGATACGAGACGCAGGATCTTCGAGGATATCATAAGAGACTATGGCACGATCGATGGTCAGAAGGCCATCGTTCTGATCAAGCAGCACCCAAGAGATCTTTTGGAGTATAATAAGATCTTCCGGGACGCTGTGATACTGGACGGTTCCTTCCCCATGGAGATGCTCAATCTCATAGAGGGTCTGTCCTTTGACAGAGTGGTGTCCGTTTATACTGTTACGGATTCCATTAAGTTCGCCAAAGAGAAGCTCTATTTGGGCGACGACTTCATGGATATCTATGAAGCTCCCGAGATTCATAGACAGAACGAAGCTATATAACTGGTGCCTGTCACCATGAAATAAAGAGGAAATATATGCGTAAGATTTACAAGAAACTGATGAAACTGCTGGATGGCAGACAAAAGAGACAGATGGTGGGGATTGTGATCCTGATGCTCATAGGCGGAATCCTGGAGTCCCTGGGAATTGCCATGATCGCTCCTATTATGGCTGTGGTTGTAAGCCCGGAGAAGGTTCAGGAGAGCAGGGCTCTTTCATTTATCTATAATTCTCTTCATTTAGAGAGTACCAATCAGCTGGCAGCGGTTATCATGGTGTCACTTATAGTTGTCTTTGTGGTAAAAAATGTTTTCCTGTACTTCGTAAATGTTGTACAGCTTCGTTTTGTATATACCAATCAGTTTGCAACTTCCAGACGAATGATGATCAATTTCATGGAAAGACCCTATGAGTACTATCTTGGGGCTGACACCAGTGTCATTCAGAGAAACATAACATCTGATGTCAATAATATGTACGGACTGATCCTTAGCAGTCTTCAGCTCATAAGTGAGATCATTGTTTTCATCTGCCTTGTTGCAATACTTCTTAGCCAGGATCCTGTGATGACTATAACCATTGCATCCCTCCTGGTGGTTGTACTTCTTATAATCAAGTTCAAGATCAAGCCTATCATGGTCAAGGCCGGACAGGAGAATCAGGATTACTACAGCGGTCTCTACAAGTGGATCGATGAATCCGTCACCGGCATCAAAGAGATCAAGATCGCTAACAAAGAGAACTATTTTATCAATGGTTATGCGGACTGCGGAGCAGGATATGTCAATGCTGTTCAGAAGTACGGTCTGTACAATTCAACACCAAGGCTTCTTATCGAGACCATTGCCATTGCCGGAATGATCGGATATATGCTGGCTGTAATGGCAGGCGGAAGAGAGCTTACAGATCTCATCGAATCCCTGACGGTTCTTGCAGCTGCGGCCACAAGGCTTCTTCCAAGCGCCAACAGGATCAATAATTACCTGACTTCCATCGCTTATTTTGAGCCTTTCCTTATGAATGTGACCGACAATCTCCAGTCAGAGATTAACGATACTTCCGTAAGCTACAACGAGACAGATTACAGAGTTAAGACTAATGTCGAGAAGCTACCCGTTACCAAGAATATCGACATGGTGGACATCAGCTACAAATATCCCGGAACAGACAGATATGTTCTGGACAAGGCCAACATGAGTATTCCTGTTGGTAAGAGTGTTGGTATCGTTGGAACCTCCGGCGCCGGCAAGACTACCATCGTAGATGTGCTGTTGGGACTTCTTAAGCCCGAGGGCGGCAAGATCCTTGCTGACGGGGAAGATGTTTCCAAGAACTATCAGGGCTGGCTTAAGAATATCGGCTATATCCCCCAGACCATTTTCATGGTGGATTCAACCATCAGAAAGAATGTGGCCTTCGGTATCGCCGATGAAGATATTGATGATAAAAAAGTATGGCAGGCCCTTAAGGAGGCAGCTCTTGATGAATTCGTAAAGAGCCTTCCCGAAGGACTTGATACCAAGATCGGCGAGAGAGGAATCAGACTCTCCGGCGGTCAGAGACAGAGAATCGGTATTGCAAGGGCTCTTTTTGAAGACCCTGAGGTACTGGTTCTGGATGAGGCAACCTCTGCTCTTGATAATGAGACAGAGAGTGCCATTATGGATTCCATTAATAGACTCCACGGAAGAAAGACCCTTATTATTATTGCCCACAGACTGCAGACCATCGAGAAGTGCGACATGGTCTACAGAGTAGCCGACGGCAAGGCTGTGGTAGAGAAGTAAAGTGACAGACACTGCGTTATACTAAAGTGCCTGTCACTTCATCAAACTAAAGTGCCGGGCACTTCAGTGGAGTAAAGCGGGAGGATGGTTGTGAAAAAGAGAAATGCGAGCATAGAGCTGTTGAGAATAGTGGCAATACTGATGATACTGTGCCTTCACTATAATTCCCATGCACAGGTGCTTCTGGAGCTGGGAATGCCGGCGTCGGGAGTTCAGATCTATGCCACGATCATAGAAGCTATCTGTATTCCGGGGCTTAATACTTATGTGCTCATCAGCGGCTTTTTCCTTTCCAAGGGGAAGGTGAGACCCAGTCGTGTTATCACACTTCTTTGCCAGGTGTATTTCTATACCATTCTGATATCACTGGCAATGATGGCGGTCGGAACCTATGTTGTGGGCTCCGATGATTCCATGTACAAGCTTGTGCAGTATCTTTTCCCGATATCCTCAGAGCATTACTGGTTTGTGACAGCCTATATCATCATGTATGTGATGTCACCTGTTATGAACGCTGCCTGCGAGAGCCTTACGAGGAAGCAGATGAAGGCGGTTATCATGGGACTTCTCATTTGGTTCAGTGTGGTTAAGAGCTTCGTGCCTGTTATGTTCGTTACCGACCATCACGGCTATGACTTTGGCTGGTTCCTGGTACTCTATCTGATAGCTGCTTATATCAGAAAATATGATGTGCAGCTCTTCTACGATGCCAAGAGAAGCGCAGCAGTATTTCTGGTGTCTGTGGTGATTATAGCTGCCATGAGCATTGGGCTGTATTACATTAATCTATACAGAGGAGGCCTTGTGTATTATGCAGGGGTGCCTCTTGATCTTAACTTTATATTCACGCTCACAGGGTCCCTTGGACTGTTCTCTTTCTTCAGGTACTTCCGTATGAAGGAAAATTGGTTCGCCGACGCAGTGAGATTTGCAGCACCTTTTACTTTCGGTGTATATCTGCTTCATATGCATATTGAGATTCAGGACAGGTGGCTGTGGTGGCTTGAGCACATCTTCGGAGAGGTGCCTAAGACCAACGTGATCCTCTTTGCCTGCCATCAGCTCATATGCATCCTTATCGTGTTTGCAGCGGGAGTGTTTGTGGACTGGATCAGAAAGATGATCTTCGACTTCCTGGGAAGAGTGCTTCATGAGACCTGGATTTTCAAGAGAATCAGACAGTGGGATGAGGACTTATGTTAAAAAATATCAGAAGCTACTTTTACAATCTAAAAAAATATCAGGCGCCACTTGAAAAGTATGTATTCCCGGTGATTCTCCTTCTGTTTCCCCTTATCGGAGCAAATGCGGGACTTGATATAACGGATACTACCTATAGCCTTGGAAACTATCAGTATCTTGATACCGTTAATCAGATGTGGCTGTTTTCCACCTTCCTAAGTAACAAGGCAGGGCAGCTCATAATGATGCTGCCGGGAGCAGGCACAATGCTTGGCTTTAACATTTGGTGCAGCTTCATTACTTCGGCAATGGCTCTTGTTTCCTACTATTTCCTTAAGAGGTTCATGCCGGGGTGGATGATCTTCATAGGGGAGTTCATTGCGGAGGCCCTCTGCTTTTCTCCCAGAGGAATCCTGTACAACTATCTGACATATCTGTTCCTGACAATGGGAACAATATTCCTGATAGCGGGGCTCTTTGCCATAGAGCGTCAGAACCTGTATCTTATAATAGCAGGTGTATTTCTTGGAATGAACGTAATGGTGAGATTCCCCAATCTGGCGGAAGCATCACTGATCCTGATCGTCTGGTTCTACGGCTGGATAACGAGGGATAAGCTTACCGAAGTCCTTAAGAAGACCGGCCTGTGTATCCTTGGATATGTCTGCGGATTCGGAGTAGTATTCCTGGGGACCTGCCTGGGCTACGGCGGACCTGATGCTTATATAGGCGGAATTGCCGAGCTTCTCGGAATGACCAAGGGAGCCTCGGATTACACCTCAGGCGGAATGCTGGGAGCAATCCTTGAGGCCTACGGCACCAGCCTTTCTCATATGCTTATAGTTCTGCCTTGTATCATAGCAGGTGTTATCATGTTCCTGCTTGTTCCCGGCAGATACGTATGGGTCAAGAAGTTCCTGTATATGGCGGGGCTTCTGGTGCTGGTCAGATTCTTTTTCGCAAGAGGTGTGTTTACCGGAAACTATTACTATTATGACTGCATGTTCCAGGCAGCCATGATGTTTGTTATTGTGGGCATTATCTTCTGCGCTGTAGGATCGCTTGGTATCCTTAACGGCAGCAGGCAGGAGCAGACACTGGCCTTTACGGCTCTGATGCTGATCCTTGTTACTCCCCTTGGTAGCAACAACTATACCTTTCCTATTCTCAACAACCTGTTTTTGATAGCGCCTATTATTCTCTGGCTGTTTAGAAGACTTATGCAGAGAATGGGAGATGAGGACTGGAACTTCCCCTGGCAGAGCTTTGTAACAACTGTTATCATTGTCCTTTTCATCCAGGGCGCATTGTTCCATATTAACTTCTCCTTCTATGACGGAGCGGACGGAACACCAAGGGATGCAAGACTTGATATTCCCAAGGTTTCATCCATGGTGACTACAAGCTACAACGCAGAGACTCTGACTGACCTCTACAGCGCTCTTGGGGACAACGAACTGTTGGAGGATAAGGTTCTTTTATTTGGAACCGTTCCGGGACTGGCCTATATATTTGACCTGGAACCTGCCATTGACACAACCTGGCCTGATCTTGACAGCTACTACTATATGAATTTTGATTCAGAGCTGCTTGGACTTGATACTGCAGGCGAAACACCCACAGTAATCCTGGGAAAAGACAGCCCCGATATCTCCAGTGATAAGTCCAAATATGATACCTTAATGGACTTTATCGACAATCACGATTATAATATAGTTTTTGAAAGCGATAGGTTTATTGTTTTCGCAAGTAAGTAATGAGGAGTAAATAAAACTTTTATGGAGAATTCAACCAAAAAGAAGGATATTTTTGACAGGATCATGTCTCTTCCTGTACTGAATATTTTCGAACCATTTTATACCAAGCACAAGGAAGGCCTTATGTACCTGTTTTTCGGTGGACTGGCTTTCTTTCTGAGCATTTTCCTGTTCTGGTTCATGGACAGTGTGCTGCATATGAATGCGGTGCTTAATAACACCATTGACTGGATCATTTGCGTGGCTTTCCAGTTTTTTACCAATAGAACCTGGGTTTTTGACGGTCATGTTGAGACCAAAGGGGAATTTCTGAAACAGGCAGGCTCATTTACTGCAGGAAGACTTTTTACACTGGTGGTTGAAGATATTATTATCCTGGTGTTCATTAATATGCTGGGCTTCCCATCAATGCCTGTGAAGCTGGCAGCAACCTTTATCGTAATAGCACTTAACTATGTTATCAGCAAACTGATTGTTTTCAAAAAGAAGGATTGAGGACTGAAATATGCGTATAAACTTCAATGTACCACCCTACACAGGCAAAGAATTCGAATATATCAGGGAGTGCGTAGAGAATCAGAAGATCTGCGGCGACGGCCCCTATACAGAGAAGGCCAACAAGTGGATCGAGGCTAAGACCGGCTGCAGCAAGGCACTTCTTACAACCTCCTGCACTCATGCTACAGAGATGTCTGCACTTCTTGCAGGAATAAAAGAGGGTGATGAGGTCATCATGTCCTCCTACACCTTCGTATCAACAGCTAACGCCTTTGTTCTTCGCGGAGCCAAGGTTGTATTTGTTGATATCAGACCCGATACCATGAACCTCGATGAGAACCTTATCGAGCAGGCCATCACACCAAGGACAAGAGCAATCGTGCCCATGCACTATGCGGGAGTTGCCTGTGAGATGGATACCATAATGGATATTGCAAAGAGACACGGCCTTCTTGTCATCGAGGATGCTGCTCAGGGTGTAATGTCCACCTACAAGGGCAAGGCGCTGGGAGCCATCGGAGATTTCGGTAACTACAGCTTCCATGAGACCAAGAACTACAGCATGGGCGAGGGAGGAGCGCTGCTTCTTCGCGACGAGACCTATGTGGACGATGCCATCATCATCAGAGAAAAGGGAACCAACAGAACCCTGTACAAGCTTGGCAAGGTTGATAAGTACAGCTGGATCGAGCCCGGCTCTTCATATCTTCCAAGTGATATGAACGCCGCATACCTCTATGCACAGCTTGAGCTCGCAGATGAGATCAACAATGCCAGAATGGATCACTGGAACAGATACAATGAGGCTCTTATGCCTCTTAAGGAAGCCGGCCTTATCGAGCTTCCTGTAGTTCCTGAGGAATGCGTTCACAACGCGCACATGTACTACATCAAGTGCAAGGACTTCGAGGAGAGAAAGGGACTTATTGATTACCTCACAGGTCATGACATTCTTCCCGCTTCTCACTATGTTCCTCTTCATTCCTCCAAGGCAGGCGTTAAGTACAGCGTATTTAGCGGAGAGGACAGATACACAACCAAGGAAAGCGAGAGACTCCTTCGTCTTCCTATGTATTACAAGCTCACAGATGAGGATCTGGACGAAGTTGTCATGAGAGTCAAGGAATTCTACAAGTTTACCTGAAGCAGTGGGTATGACAAAAGAACCGTTCCTGTGACAGCTAAGGAGTATACATGGCCAAGACACGAAGAACTGACAATTACATAGTTACGGCCGTGCTGATCGCCTGCGTTTTCGTCATTGCAGGTTTCTTCGGCGACTATTATTATGACCTGAACGACGATGTTTTAATCAAAGATATACTCTCCGGCAGCTACACCGGCGTGCCGGAGGGCCACAATATTCAGATGCTATACCCGATCAGTGCTCTCATTTCCCTGTTCTACAAGGTGGCGAGAGCGCTTCCCTGGTACGGCATCTTTTTATGTGTGATCCAATACGGATGTTTTGCACTCATCATCAAGAGGACTGTGGATGCACTGGCCTTTTCCGAGAAGGGCTTTTGGAAAAAGATAATATTCCTTCTCTTTGAAGCGGGTATTGTCCTGGGACTGTTCCTTCCGCATCTGGTGTATGTTCAGTACACGGTGACCTGCGGGCTTATGTCGGCCACCGCAGCATTTTTGATACTTACCAAAAAAGATGATGAGAACAACATGTATGTGGTTCCGCTTATTCTGCTCCTGGCAGCTTTTTGCATCAGGTCTGAGATGCTTCTTTTGACGCTTCCGATGGTTCTGGTGGCGATTCTTATGAAGTATGTATTGGTATGCTTCGAGATAGATCTGAGCGGCATGAAGTCGGCGGAGGGCAGCTCCTATCAGGAAAAGAGGAACTATTTTATTAAGTATCTCAACCTCTGCCTTGGAATCCTCTCAGGGATTCTGGTATGCCTTGCGATCAACAAGCTGGCATATTTGTCACCTGAATGGAAGGAGTTCACGACTCTTTTTGAGAACAGAACGGAACTCTACGATTTCCAGAGTATACCTGATTACAATGAGAACAAGGCCTTCTACGACAGCATAGGAATGAGTGAGAGCTCCCAGAAACTCCTTCTTAACTACAATTTCGGACTGGATGAGAGCATTGATGCCGGGATGCTGGGGCAGATCGCAGACTACGCAGCTACCATACGAACTGACGAAAAGCCTATGGGAACCCGTATTGCAGAGGCTGCAAGACTCTATTTCTACAGACTGTGCCATGTATCTGCACCTAAGGGATATGAGTATCCGATGACGGATTTTCCTTGGAACATACCGGTACTTATTTTGTACGTGGCAGCTTTTATCGGCTGTTTTGGCGCCTTTAACTGGGATATGAAGAAAACGGTCGCATCGCTCCTATTGCTGGTTCTGGTGTTTGCCTGCAGGACGAGTCTGTGGATGTATATAATCGTAAGGGGAAGAGATCCCATAAGGATCACACATCCTTTGTATCTTTTGGAGATTCTCATCCTGGCAGGTATGATACTTGCTCTGTACTGCCTTCGCGGAAGTTACAGCAAGGACAAGGAACCGTTTTTTGACAGGGTACTGTTGGGATTTATGTGCGCTTCGACTGTGGCGGTCTTCGTGGGAATGCCTTATGAAGTCGCTGTGGTTGACAGAGAGCTCATCAGGAGAACCTCATCCCTTACCAGATATGAGACCCTTAACGAATACATGAAGGAGAGGAGCGATAATTACTACCTTATCGACGTGTACACCAGCGTCTCCTTCGCTACAGTAACCGGTAACGACGAAGCAACCTATTCAGAGAAGATGTTTGGCGGCGTCGGCAACAGCGGCTATAACCACGACCTTCTTGGGGGCTGGGCAAGTAAGAGTCCTCTCAGCGTAAAAAAGCTACATGACAGAGGCTATTCCTCCATGGAAGAAGCGCTGGTTTCGCCGGGAGTTTATTTTGTTCAGAACCTTGATACGGATACTGACTGGCTTGTGGACTACTATGCTTCCAAGGGTAAGACCGTTACGGTATCGCGGGTTGATACCGTGGAGGAAGTATTCGGAATATACAGCGTTTATGTATCTGAATAATATGACTTGGCTAATTCTGATGCTATGAAGAATAAAAGGTGAAAAATGGAAGATAGATTTTTGGCAGTGGGAAAAAACATATCCCTCAGGAAGATAACAAGAGACGATACACATCTCGTTATCAAATGGAGAAACAACGAAAGAGTGAGAAGTCACTTTATATACAGAGAAACCTTTACGGCACCGCACCATGAGAACTGGTTAAAAGAGAAGGTGGACACCGGCAAGGTGCTGCAGCTCATCATCTGCGAGAACGACAGAGATCACAGACCCGTGGGCAGCGTGTACTTTATTTTCCGAAATGAAGACAGGACCGAGGCGGAGTACGGGATCTTCATCGGAGAGGACGACGCAGTAGGCAAGGGCTATGGCAATGAGACCGCCGTTCTTGCGACGGAATATGTGAAGGAGAACACTCCCATCAAGAAGCTGATCCTTCGGGTTTTCACTTCCAATGAGGTGGCCAGAAAGAGCTATGAGTACGGCGGCTTTGTTAAAATACAGGATCTGCCCGCAGTGGAGTGTAGTGATGGTGAAAAAAGTGATATGATATTGATGGAGAAAATTTTAAAAGAGTAATCCAAAGAAACTGATTGAAAGGCAGATTTTTATTGATGGTCAAGAACCTGATAAGCTACGTTATTCCCTGCTACAGATCCGAGAACACCATTGAGAGTGTTATAGACGAGATAGCAGCTACAATGAAAAAAGATAAATTAAGGGGCTACTCCTACGAGATAATCCTTGTTAACGACGGCTCCCCCGACAACACCTGGGGGAAGATCAAGGAGCTGTGTAACGGCCCGAGGAAAGATGTTATTACAGGAATCAACTTCGCCAAGAACTTCGGCCAGCACGCCGCTCTCATGGCAGGACTTAGAGCCAGCAAGGGCGAATATGTCATCTGTCTTGACGACGACGGACAGACCCCTGCGGATGAAGCTGACAAGCTGATAGATGCCGTGGCCAAAGGCGCCGATGTTGCCTATGCAAGATATGCCAACAAGCAGCACAGCCTCTTCAGGAACTTCGGAACAGCCATGAATGAGTGGATGGCAAGTGCAATGCTGGGTAAACCCAAGGACCTGTACGTATCCAGTTATTTTATAGCCAGGAGATTTGTAGTTGATCAGATGCTCACCTATGAGAGCTCCTATCCCTACGTAATAGGCCTGGTACTTAGAACCACCAGAAACATCGTCAATGTTGACGTTACCCACAGAAAGAGAGAGGTGGGAGAGAGCGGCTATACCCTTGGCAAGCTCATAGCCCTTTGGATCAACGGCTTTACCGCCTTTTCCATCAAGCCCTTAAGAATAGCCACCATGTCCGGCGGAATCTTTGCGGTAGTGGGTATACTCTACGGTATTTACACAGTTATCAAGAAATTTGTTAATCCCAACGTCCCTGTTGGTTTCTCAGCCATGATGAGTGCAATCATGTTCATTGGGGGAATGATGATGCTCATGCAAGGTATGATCGGGGAGTATGTTGGAAGAATATACATCGCGCAGAACAAGAACCCTCAGTATGTAATTCGCGAGACAACAAGAGATGAAGAGGATGAGGCCTGACTTAAATACGGGGAACACAATTAAACAGGAAAAAAATGTCATATCAGCCTGGCTTTTGTCAGGCTTATTTGGCGTTTTATCGGGACTTTTTTTCGTGCTTGGTTATCAGCTTGAAAACAATGACTGCATCAATCTGAGTGACCGGAATGCAATGCTGACGATGCTGTGCATGATGATAATCATCACCGTCGATACCAGGTACGTCTGGAGAAATTATGACGCCCAGAGGCAGGGAGCCAAGCTGTTTGGATTATTTCAGACAAATGTGGCCAAAGAGCCCGGTGGCGTGATCGAGAGTTCTCCCTTTACGTCGGCAGATTATCTCATCACCTGGGGAGCGCTGGCCCTTATGAACCTGCCGGTTCTTCTGGCGGAGTTCCCGGGATTCTTCGTGTACGATGCACAGGATGAGCTAAGCGAGGTGCTTACAAGGAGTTTTTCTACACATCACCCGCTTCTTCATGTGCTGCTTCTCGGAGGCATCATAGCCTTTGTTCATAAAGCCACAGGCTCCTGGAATCTTGGTATTTTCACCTACATAGTTTTCCAGATGCTGATAATTACTGCAATCTTCGCCTATACACTTATGTACTTGCATAAAAGAGGTATCGGCAAGAGGTCAAGGATTCTGTGGACCTTGTATTACGGTCTTTTCCCAACGATAGTCATGTATACGCTCTGCTCAAGTAAGGACGGGCTGTTTTCGGCGTTTCTCCTTCTTCTTACGGTGCTGCTGGCTCAGCTTACTGATGATCCCGCTCTTTTTATACAGAAAAAGAGCAGAGTTGCAGCCCTGTGTATAACTGCCTTCCTGATGCCGTGCTTCAGGCACAACGGCTTTTATGCGTATCTTGTGTTTATTCCCTTTGGACTTATCTATCTGTGGAAACATGTTGATACCAAAAAGCTGTTTGGAAAGCTGTCGGTGCTGTTGGTGATCCCGGTCATAGCATATCTTGTGTTCAACAGTGTGCTGGCGGCGGTCTTTGCATCAGAGGGAACGCACCATCAGGAGATGCTGACTGTTCCTATTATGCAGATGGCAAGAGTCTGCAAATACGATAGGCAGTCCATGTCGCAGGAGGATATTGACACGCTGGTTTCCTATATTCCGGAGGCTAATCTTGAGAAGTACACCGAGAGAGTGTCGGACCTTGTGAAGGTGGATTTTAACAACGAATACTATGAGCAGAACAAGGCAGGTTTCTGGGGACTGTGGTGGAAGCTGTTTAAGAAGCATCCCATTGTGTATCTGAACGCCTGGCTTCTTACCTCCTACGGATATGTATATCCGCCGGCCAATATCAACGTATACAAGGGCGGAACCATGTTCACGTTCACCTATGAGCATTCCTCCTATTTCGGATATGAGGTGGAACAGCCCGGAGAGAGGCACAGCTTTATCCCTGTGATTGACAGTCTCTACAGATACCTTTCCATCGGAACCTTCCATGATGATGCCAAGGTTTTGTACCTTCTGTTTTCACCGGGAATGATGCTCCTTATCTATCTGTTTGTGCTGCTGTACAGGCTTCGCATCAGGGATTTCAAGGGGATCATACCTTTTTTACCCATGGTGCTGACCTTCCTTACGGTGCTGCTGGGTCCTACATACCTTGTGAGATACGTGGTATATCTGTGGCTGTGTCTTCCGCTTCTTTTGTGCAACAGAAGGCTTGGAGCGGCCCCGGCCAAGGTTGTATAAGAACCTCATTCTGTGATAATATTTAATGATGGCTTTTTAGGCTTAAAATTACTATCGGGAATAGATAAATGAGACGAATAATAACCAGGAAGACGGCAATAGAAGTGACAATTCTATTGCTTACACTTATTTGCATAATGACCATATGGCCCCTCAGGATTTTTGCTGATACCTTCGAATATTCAGCCGGTGGCAATCTCCTGGAGGAGACCGTTACCGTCAATCTTGAGAACAATGCGGTTCAGAAGTTTGTCACCCGTTTCGACAGACTAAGGTCCGTGGACGTATATGTCTCCGAGATGCTCAACGGCAGATATATCAGCGTGGCGGTCAGGAACGAGAATAACGAAGAGCTTGTTAAGGTTCCTGTGGATACGGCGGATTATCAGCTGCCTGCCTATGTCAATGTCCCCATGGAGATTGATGTGGAACCCGGCAAGGAGTATTATCTTTTGTTCGAGTCCTGCAGATCCAAATATATGCTAAGTCTTGAGGATATTCCGGAGAATCCCGAATATGTGGGAAGCCTGTACTCTCGTTGGGCTGAGATTCCGGGAAGACACGCTGCATGCTATTACAATTACAAGGTGCCCATGTCCAGGTCAAGGTCACTTAAGTGCATCGGAATTATTGCAGCTATCGCATTTGCTTTGATACTTGCAGAGACTATATATTTCAGGAAAAAGCCTGAGAAGAACACGCTTCTTACTATTGGAAAGCTGATAAAGTATGTGGCTAACCCGCTTAATGCGATTGTTTTTCTGACGCTGATGATCATGGTATTTCCGCTTAAGCTTTTTGATGCTCGTGCGACGGATATCATCTTTTACGAGATCGGACTTATCATCTGCGCAGGCATAGGGTTCTACGCCATCAACCACAATGTGGTCAAACAGAATGTGGGCGTATCCTTCTGGCAGAGTATTGACAATGCGGATAGGCCAAGGGACTGCCTTATGATGTTCTCAATCGCAATGTCCCTGTGGTATGCAAGCTGTTACATGAACGACCTCTACGACATATATCACACCCTTTCCGAGAGAAGGATGGTCATCTGGCTCATAATCACGATGCTGCT
Organism: Butyrivibrio sp. DSM 10294; assembly: GCF_028539135.1. Taxonomy (NCBI): domain Bacteria; kingdom Bacillati; phylum Bacillota; class Clostridia; order Lachnospirales; family Lachnospiraceae; genus Butyrivibrio; species Butyrivibrio sp. DSM 10294. The sequence goes on from NZ_JANSWL010000060.1 coordinate 108,013, forward strand.
CACCTTCACCTTCAGAGAGGCCTTCAATATCCCCAATCTTGTGTGGCTTGCAGCTTCCCTGGTAGCGGGGATCAGATATTACGGCGTTCATCGCCTTGCTGAGACGGAAAAAGAGTACGACCTTCACAACATGGCCCTCAAGTACGGCATCATCATCGTTATCCTGGGCGGCTTCGTTGTTATAAGTCTTGTGAGAAGGGCCATCGCGCTTATCAGGAAAAAGGCGCTTCGCATTATAGGCCATGAGGAAGACAGGACCACTATTTCTGCTTTTGCGATACTTCTTCTGGTATTCATGGCAGCGCTTATAATATTCAGGAACACCAGATGGTGGGGAGTTGCCCTGTCAGTCGTATTCGTGTGTCTGTATCTTAGGATCGCGGGATGGAAGGGAAGAAAGAACTGGTACAAGGTTCTTGCGGGCGGCCTTATGGTCAACTTTCTCTTATCACTGGTATTTAGTCTTCTGCACAGATATTTTGCGGGCTTTGTCAGCGGAAGATTTGCTTTTATCTTCCACACAGTAACCGTCACAGCCGAGTATCTGTCGCTTATGGCAGCAGTGGCTACGGTTATGCTGGTTGCCAAGATTGTTGCTATACCTAGGAAAATGGGCATTGTTGTCCTCTTTAAATCCGCCTGGAAGGAAATCGTCCTCTTTGGCTGGATCATATCCTATGCGATATTTACGGTATCAAGGACTGCTATACTGGCCATCGCCGTTACCGTGATCGCAGTGCTGCTGGTGACTGTCTCCGTTCACAAGAAGCAGTTCATCAGGATCGTTGCTCTTATGGCGGCAGCAGCTATTATCTGCTTCCCCGGGGCCTTTACATTGCAGAGACTCATTCCTGCCATTGTTGCCAAGCCTACATTCTATGTCATTGACGATACGGATGTGCTTGTAAGAGGCGGAGCAGACTGGGACAACACCAACTTTATGTGTGTTGAGAGATTCGCAGGACTTTTTGCTGAGAAGATTCTTGGCGTAAGTCTTGGAGACTATAACTATCCTATCGATGTCAACAACTATGACAGCGAAGGCAAGCCTATCTATGACAACTATGGATTTAACGGTGACAAGAGCTTCGAGTTCGAGGAGCAAAACAGCGGCTCTTCCCAGGATACACCCGATGATCAGGGTAGAAACGATGAAGGAGTGACTGCTCCGGCAGACAGGCTCCTGGTAGCTATTCCCGGAACAGAGGCTGAGCGCCATATCATCTCCGAAGAAATGGGCGGCTATGTTGACACCACCGACAGACTTGATATGCTTTCCAACGGAAGGATAACCATATTTAAGTCCTATGCAAAGGAACTGAACCTTACGGGACATGATGAGATGGGAGCCCTCCTTCCCAACGGAGAGATCGCAGTTCACGCCCACAACACCTATATGCAGGTGGCTTACGACAACGGAGTGCCGGTGGGAATGCTGTTTATTGTGGTACTGATTACAGCAGCGGTTCTGGGAGTTTCAATCTACAAGAAAAATCACAGTACCAACCCTATACTGCTGTTAATATTTGCTGTTATAATGGCTTTTGCTTTTGCGGGAATATCTGAGTGGGTGTTCCAGCTGTGCAATCCCATGACAGTGGCACTTATGCTTGCGTTTGCAGGACTTACCTATAAGGAAACGTTGAATAAATGAAAAAAGAACCCTTTAATTATGCCAAATTATACAGAAGAACAGGACTGATAATCTACGATATTATCAGCGTCATCGCTGCCAGCTATATCGCGATTCTTTTGAGGTACAATTTTCACATAGATGAGATCCCGGATCACTTCATGAATCCGGTAACAAAGTTTTTGCCGATAAATATTATCATCACGCTGGTTGTGTTCTATGCCTTCAAGCTCTATGACAGCCTCTGGGCCTATGCCGGAGAGCGTGAGATGCAGAACCTGGTTATGGGCTGTGCTCTCTCAGGTGTTATTAACGCCATCGGACTTCAGTTTTTCAAGTCACATACACAGCCGGTGCCTCAGAGTTACTATTTCCTGTATGCTTTTTTCCTGCTGACATTTATCTTCGCCAGCAGGTTCTCCTACAGGTTCCTTCGCAGTCAGAAGCACAGAGCGGAGAACAGGCACAACTCCAAGGCGGTTATGATAATAGGCGCCGGTGAAGCGGCTAACATCATCATCAAGGAGATTATTACCAGCAACTATTCCACCATGTCCATCAAGTGCATCATCGACGATGATTCCAACAAATGGGGCAAGTACATCCAGGGAATCAGAGTTGTGGGAGGCAGAGACAGGATCGTTGAGTGTGCAGATCTCTATGATATTGACGAGATAATCGTGGCAATTCCTTCGGTATCAAGGGCTGAGATGAAGAAGCTCCTTGATATATGTAAAGATACAGATTGTAAGCTTCGTTCACTTCCCGGAATGTACCAGCTGGTTAACGGCGAGGTCAATGTATCAAGACTTCGTGATGTTGAGGTTGAGGACCTTCTCGGAAGAGACCCCATTGCGGTTGACATCGATTCCATCGCAGGTTATGTGAAGGACAAGGTGGTTATGGTAACGGGAGGCGGCGGATCCATCGGCTCAGAGCTCTGCAGACAGATCGCATCCCACGGACCCAAGAGACTTATCATTGTTGATATTTACGAGAACAATGCCTACGACATCCAGCAGGAACTTAAGAACAAGTACAAGGAGCTGGATCTGGTGGTGCTTATCGCATCAGTAAGAAATACCTTAAGGATCAACAATATTTTTGACGAATACAAGCCTGATATCGTATATCACGCAGCTGCTCACAAGCACGTGCCTCTTATGGAGGACAGCCCGGGAGAAGCTATCAAGAACAACGTCTTCGGAACCTGGAAAACTGCCATGGCAGCAGCCAATAACGGCTGTAAGAAGTTTGTTCTCATCTCCACAGACAAGGCTGTTAACCCCACCAATATCATGGGCGCCAGCAAGCGTATCTGCGAGATGATAGTTCAGACCTTTAACAAGCATTATGAAACTGAGTTCGTTGCGGTAAGATTCGGTAACGTCCTTGGCTCCAACGGCTCGGTTATTCCTCTTTTCAAGAAGCAGATAGCGGCCGGAGGTCCCGTTACAGTTACGGACCCTAACATCATTCGTTATTTCATGACCATTTCTGAGGCAGTATCTCTGGTACTTCAGGCGGGAGCCTTTGCCAAGGGCGGAGAGATCTTCGTTCTGGACATGGGTGAGCCCGTAAGGATCCTGGATCTTGCCGAGAACCTGATCAAGCTCTCAGGCTACAAGGTGGGCGAGGACATCAGAATCGAGTTCACCGGACTTCGCCCCGGCGAGAAGCTCTATGAGGAGATGCTCATGGACGAGGAGGGCCTTCAGGACACAGCCAACAGAATGATCCACATCGGTAAGCCTATCGATATGGATGAGATGAGATTTTTCGCTCAGCTTGAGAAGCTCAACAGAGCCGCCAGAGAAGAGGCTCCTGAGATCCGCGAGCTTGTGAAGGAGATTGTAGAGACCTATCACCCCGATGTCCACAGATATGTAATGACAAGGGAGAGAAAGGAAGCCCTGAACAAGGCCGCCGAGGAAATTAACGGCTAAATGGTGACAGGCACTTTAGCGTGATGAAGTGACAGGCACTTTAGTATAGCAAAGTGACAGGCACCTAAGAGGAGAATTTTATGGAAATTAAACCTTTTGAGAAAAAAGTATGGCTGTCATCTCCGACTATGCATGGAGATGAGATTAAGTATATGCAGGAAGCCTATGAAACCAACTGGATGAGTACGGTAGGCGCCAACATAAATGAATCGGAGAAGCAGATCGCAGAGTTTATCGGCTGCAAGGATGCGGTGGCTCTTTCTTCGGGAACAGCTGCGCTTCACCTTGCGATCAAGCTGGCAGGTGAGAGGCTCTATGGACTTCCGAGAGTTGGACATGGATCTCTGGAGGGTAAAAAAGTATTCTGCTCCGATATGACCTTCGATGCCACCGTCAATCCCGTGGCCTATGAAGGCGGAGAAGCAGTGTTTATCGATACCGAGTATGACACCTGGAACATGGATCCCAAGGCTCTTGAGAAGGCCTTTGAGATATACCCTGAGGTAAAGCTGGTGGTGATCGCTCACCTCTACGGAACTCCCGGCAAGGTTGATGAGCTGAGAGCTGTCTGTGATAAGCACGGAGCTCTTATTGTGGAGGATGCCGCCGAGTCACTGGGAGCAACCTACAAGGGTGTTCAGACAGGAAGATTTGGAGATTACAGCATTATCTCTTTTAACGGAAACAAGATAATCACAGGATCTTCAGGCGGAATGTTCCTTACAGACAATGTGGAGGACGCCCACAAGGTCCGCAAGTGGTCCACCCAGTCCAGGGAGGACGCTGCCTGGTATCAGCATGAGGAGCTGGGCTTCAACTACCGTATGAGCAATGTTATCGCCGGAGTTGTAAGGGGACAGATCCCATATCTTGGTGAGCATATCGCCCAGAAAAAAGCTATTTATGAGAGATACAAAGAGGGACTTAAGGGCCTTCCGGTATCCATGAATCCTATAGATTTCGCAAACAGCGAGCCCAACTACTGGCTCTCCTGCCTTATCATCGACAAGGATGCTATGTGCAAGCAGGTCAGAGGCGAGAAGGATGCACTCTATGTGACGGAGGCACGTAAGAGCTGCCCTACAGAGATACTTGAGAAGATCGCTGCAATCAATGCGGAGGGACGTCCTATCTGGAAGCCGATGCATATGCAGCCGGTTTACAGGATGAATCCTTTTATTACGGCGAGCGGACAGGGAAGAGCGAGAAGTAATGCCTACATTGATGAGGGGGTTACGCCTGATGTGGGTATGGATATCTTCGAGCGCGGCCTGTGCCTTCCTTCCGACAACAAAATGACGCCTGAGCAGCAGGATGTGATCATTGAAGTTATAAAGAAATGCTTTGAATAGTGTTGAGTGAGGTCGCGCCCCCTCCGCAGGGGAGAGCCTGAGTATAAAAAAACACGTCTCACGGTGCTAAACGCTTCGACGAGCCCAGGACATGAAGTGCTTCGTGCATAAGGCACTCACACTTCATTGGTCTTGTCTACGCAGCCCCGAAATCGACGTGTTTTTTTATACTCAGGCTTTTCTCTGCTACGGAGGCGCTCGGTACAGGCAAACACAAGGTTTCAATAAATGCATATCTGACAATACAACAGTACACTAAAGGTCTTCTCTGCTGCGGAGGCGCTTGGGACAATCAGAGATGTGGAACCCAAATAGTGTAGATTTGTTAATACAACAGTACACTAGAGATCTTCTCTGCTGCGGAGGCGCTTGGGACAATCAGAGATGTGGAACTCAATTAGTGTAGATTTGTGGTTGCAGGGAAGATATAAAAAGATATAAAATTGAATCAGAAGATATAAAAAGATATAAAAGGGAAATGCAACATATAAAAAGATATAAAGAGATATAAAGAGGTATAAAATGCCAAATCCTTTTACCATATCATTTGGAACAACACCTGCGCAGTACATCTCCAGAATCACGCAGACGAATCAGATACTTGAGAGCTTTACTGCTGAGAGATCCGCCAATCAGGTATTTATGCTGACGGGAATACGAGGCTGTGGCAAGACGGTACTGATGACTGATATCTCAGAGAGGCTTCGCAGTGAAAAGAATTGGATAGTATTGGAGCTGAGTCCTGAGAGGGATATGCTGGCAGCTTTGGCGGCGAATCTCTATGCAATTCCGGAGTTACATGCTCTTTTTATCAAGGCTAAATTGAACTTCTCGGCATTGGGACTTGGCGCATCAATAGAGAATGCGGCGCCGGTTACGGATTACGAGGTGGCTGTGGACAGAATGCTTGAGCATCTGACTAAGGCAGGCAAAAGGCTCCTTATAACCGTTGACGAAGTTACTAACACCCCTAATGTGAAAGTTTTTGCAGCTGCATTTCAGATATACTTAAGGAAAAGCTATCAGGTGTATCTGATCATGACAGGACTCTATGACAATATTTATGACCTTCAGAATGAAAAGACACTTACATTCCTGTACAGGGCTCCTAAGATAGTGCTTGAGCCACTGAATTATACTGCGATTGTTGCTCATTACAAAAAGGTGTTTGAGCTGGAAAACGAGAGAGCTGAAGAAATGGCAAAGCTCACCAAGGGTTATTCCTATGCATTTCAGGTGCTGGGGTATCTTATGTGGGACAGCAAGGACAGAAATCTTGAGGATATCCTTCCTGAATATGATCAGTACCTTGAAGAGTATATTTACGATAAAATATGGTCAGAACTATCCGAAACTGACAAAAGAGTGCTCTGTAAGATGGTGGAGACCGGGGAAACTAATGTCAGCATTCTCCGTGAGAAGCTTGATATGTCCACATCACAGTTTTCTGTTTACAGAGACAGATTAAAGAGAAAAGGACTTCTTAATACATCGCAGTATGGTCATATTTCCCTTTATCTGCCGAGATTTGATAATTATGTGAGAAATCATGCGGATTTTGTGTGATGATCTAAATATTACTGATACCGGAGGATAATCTTGTATAAGAGGTATATAAAGCGATTATTTGATATAATTATTTCATTGGTAATACTACTTCTGTTTTGCTGGCTGTATATTATTCTTGCCATTTTGGTGAGGGTGAAGCTGGGGAGCCCTGTTTTGTTCAAGCAGCCACGCCCGGGCAAGGACGAGAAGATCTTTAACATGTACAAGTTCAGGACCATGACCGATGCCAGGGACTCAGAGGGTAAGCTCCTTCCCGACAAGGACAGGCTAACTTCCTTTGGTAAGTTCCTGAGGAAAACAAGTCTTGACGAGCTTCCGGAGCTCTTTTGCATATTAAAAGGCGATATGAGCTTTATAGGGCCAAGACCTCTTCTGGTTGAGTACCTGCCCTATTACACCGAGAGGGAGAAGCTGCGTCACACCGTTCGCCCCGGACTTACGGGCCTGGCACAGGCCAGCGGACGCAACACCGTTGACTGGGATACGAGGTTTGAGATTGATGCAACCTACGTTGAGAACCTGAGTTTTCTCATGGATCTCAAGGTCATCGGAATGACTTTTAAAACGGTATTTGGCCACACCGACCAGGTGGCAGAGGATACAAACAAGGTCGAAGGCAATTTTGCGCAGATAAGAAAAGAAAGGCTCGAAAGAACCGGAAAGTTGACGAAGGATTAAGTCTATGGAAATTAACATTTTAATCTTAAGTGCAGGAACAAGAAACAAGGTGGTACAGGCCTTCAGAAAAGAGATTGCCAACAACGGCAACGTGATCGCAACGGACTGCTCCAACATTGGCCCTGCTATCTATGATGCAGACAAGGCAGCCATCGTTCCAAGAATCGACGACCCTAAGTACATCGACAGGATCCTTGATATCTGCAAAAAGGAGAAGATCAACGGAGTATTCAGTCTCATCGACCCTGAGCTCTCTCTTCTTGCCAAGAATGCAGACAGGTTCACAGCTATAGGCACAACACCCATCGTGCCTTCCTATGAGCTGTGCGAGACCAGCCTTGATAAATACAAGATGTATGAGATGCTGATCAAGCTTGGCATTCCTACAGCCAAGTGCTATCTGTCCATTGAGGACTTTTTAAATGCAAGAGAAGAGGGTGACATCGATTTTCCTGTATTTGTCAAGCCAAGGAGAGGCAGCGCTTCCATAAATATCAATAAGGTTGAGTCCATGGAGATGCTGACAGCTCTTTTCCACGACTATGACGATCTGATGATCCAGGAATACATGAGAGGTCAGGAGTACGGCGCAGATGTGTACATCGACCTTATCTCCGAGAAGTGCACCTCGATCTTCCTTAAGAAAAAGATCAAGATGAGAGCCGGAGAGACCGACAAGTCCGTATCCGTGATCAATGAGAACATCTTCAAGCAGATCATTTACTTCGTTGAGACCATCGGATATACAGGAATTGTTGACATAGATCTTTTCCATGACGAAGAGAATGACATCTGGTATCTGTCCGAGGTTAACCCGAGATTTGGCGGCGGATATCCTCATGCCTACGAGTGCGGCGTCAATGTGCCCCGTCAGATCATCAGAAACCTCAAGGGCGACGAGAACCCCATAAGGATCGGTGATTACAGAGAAGGTGTATACATGATGAAATACAATGAGATCTGCGTAATGCCCGAGGAAAGGCTTCTTAGATAATTAGGGAAAAAGGTGATATTTATGCCAAAGGCACTTATACTTGGAAACTCCTCCAGTGGTCTCTATGACTTCAGGAACGAGTTGCTACTGAAACTGTTGGAGGAAGGCTACGATGTTGTGCTCAGCCTTCCCGATGAAATGAAGACCGCGCAGCTTACGGAAGAGGGCTGCAGGGTCATCCATACAGATATTAACAGAAGAGGCGTCAATCCTATTCAGGATATGGCGCTTGTTCGCGCTTATAAAAAGCTTATCAAAGAGGAGCGTCCGGACATCGTTCTGACCTATACGATCAAGCCCACCATCTATGGCGGATACGTCTGCCAAAAGCTGAAGGTGCCTTATATCTGCACCATCACGGGACTTGGATCAACCTTCGAAAGGGGCGGAGTACTGCTTAAGCTCATAGTCACCATGTACAAGACAGCGCTTAAGAAATGCAAATGCCTGGTGTTCCAGAACGATGCCAACAGAGCTATTTTTGAGCAACACGGAATAAAGGCTCGGAAGCACATTACCGTGAGCGGCTCAGGAGTTAATCTTGAGAAGCACCGTTTTGAAGAGTATCCGGGACATAAGGACGACATCACGAGATTTCTGTATATCGGACGCCTTATGAAGGAAAAGGGCACCGATGAATATCTATACGCTGCAAAAAAGCTCCATGAGAAGTACGGCGACAAGGTTTCAATCTGCGCCATAGGCTATTTTGACGACGACTATGAGGCTCAGGTCAAAGAGGCAGAAAAGCTCGGATATTTCAAGATGATCCCCTATCAGAAGGACATTCATCCTTATATAAGAGAGGCAGATGCCATCGTTCACCCTTCCTATCACGAGGGAATGAGCAACGTCCTGATGGAGGCAGCAGCCACCGGAAGACCCGTGATCGCATCGGACATCAGCGGATGTAAAGAGACAGTTAACCGTGACGTGTCGGGAATCTTGTTCAGGTCAAGGGATAAAGAAGCACTGTTTGCAGCCATGGACAGATTCATGGGATTGTCTGTGGAAGAGAGGCAGGCAATGGGAGCTGCCGGCAGAAAATGGGTGGAGGAACACTTTGACAGGAAGAAGGTTGTTGAGGCGTATATGAGAGAGATTTCATGAGAGGTGGACGGTTGTGAGTCAATGGGGACGGTTGTGAGTCAATGGGGACGGTTCTTGCTGACTCGCTCCGTGAGTCAGCGAGAACCGTCCCCATTGACTCGCAACCGTCCCCATTGACTCACAACCGTCCAAATTTTGATAAGATTGACAAGAGTAGTATAATATCCTATGTATGTAAAAAAATAGATACAGAAACATTTAAGTGTGGAGGAAACACGATGAGTTTATATGAGAAGCTCCTTGCGGGCGAAGAAAAGCTGTCACTGGTAGGACTTGGATATGTCGGCATGCCTATAGCAGTTGCTTTTGCAAAGAAAATCAAGGTTGTAGGATATGATTTTAACGCAGCCAAGGTTGATCTGTATAAAAAGGGAATCGATCCCACAAGAGAAGTGGGCAATGATGCCATCAAGGAGACAACAGTTGAATTTACTGCTGATCCCGAGAAGCTTCGTGAGTGTAAGTTCCATGTTGTTGCGGTACCTACACCCGTTAATGATGATCATACACCGGATCTTTCACCGGTTGAGGGCGCAAGCCGTACTCTTGGTAAATATCTCACCAAGGGTTCAATTGTAGTATATGAATCAACAGTATATCCCGGAGTAACAGAGGATATCTGTGTTCCCATCCTTGAGGAGGAGTCCGGACTTAAGTGCGGCGTAGATTTCAAGGTTGGATATTCACCTGAGCGTATCAACCCCGGTGACAAGATTCACAGACTCGATACCATCACCAAGATCGTATCAGGCATGGATGAGGAGACCCTTGAAGAAGTAGCCAACATCTATCAGCTGGTTGCTCTTGCAGGCGTATACAAGGCACAGTCCATCAAGGTTGCAGAGGCAGCCAAGGTTATCGAGAATTCACAGCGTGATATCAACATCGCTTTCATGAATGAGCTGTCCATTATTTTCCATAAGATGGGCATCGATACCAAGAGCGTTCTTGACGCAGCAGGAACCAAGTGGAACTTCCTTAAGTTCTTCCCCGGACTTGTTGGCGGACACTGCATCGGTGTAGATCCTTACTATCTCACCTACAAGGCAGAGGAGCTGGGCTATCATTCACAGATCATCCTCTCCGGAAGACGTATCAACGACGATATGGGCAAATATGTGGCAGAGTCAGCAGTTAAGAGACTTATTGCCAATGATATTCCTGTTAAAAACGCTAAGGTGGCTATCCTTGGATTTACCTTCAAGGAGAACTGCCCCGATACCCGTAACACCAAGATCATCGACATCTACAACGAGCTTGGCGAGTACGGCATCACACCTGTTGTAGTAGATCCTCAGGCTGATTCAGATGAGGCTAAGAGACTCTACGGCATTGAGTTCAACTCTTTTGACGACCTTAAGAATATGGATCTTGTGATCATGGCAGTATCTCACGAGGAGTTCAAGAAGCTTAAGCCCGCAGATATCGCAGGATATTACAATCCTTCACATAAGACCAAGATCTTCATGGATCTTAAGGCCGTATATAATCTTGAGGATTACAAGGCTCCTGAGTTTGATTACTGGAGACTTTAATTTAGTTTTGAAAGGATAAACATTTATGAGTTTCAAAGAGTTAAAATTTCCTGAAGATTCTGTTTTCCTGGTAACAGGCGGAGCAGGCTTCATCGGTTCCAATATTTGTGAGGCGCTTCTTGATATGGGCTATACCGTTAGATGTATGGATAACCTGTCCACAGGCCATATTGAGAACATCCAGCCTTTTATGAGCAATCCGAAGTTTACTTTCCTTGAGAAGGACATCAGAGACCTTGATGCCTGCATGGAAGCAACCAGGGGTGTTGACTATGTACTTAACGAGGCAGCCTGGGGCTCAGTTCCCAGAAGTATCGAGATGCCTCTTTTGTACGAGGAGATCAATATCAGAGGAACTCTTAACATGATGGAGGCTTCAAGACAGAACGGAGTAAAGAAGTTCGTTTATGCTTCCAGCTCCTCTGTATACGGCGATTCCACAGTGCTTCCCAAGAAGGAAGGTCAGGAAGGCAACGTACTGTCACCTTATGCTCTTACCAAGAAGACAGATGAAGAGTACGGCAAACTCTACAAGAAGCTCTACGGCCTTGATACCTACGGCCTTAGATATTTCAACGTATTCGGAAGAAGACAGGATCCCAACGGAGCTTATGCCGCTGTTATCCCTAAGTTCCTTCGTCAGCTTATGAACGGCGAGACACCTACAATTAACGGCGACGGCAAGCAGTCTAGAGATTTCACTTATGTAGACAACGTTATCGAAGGAAACCTTCGTGCCTGCCTTGCATCCTCAGATGCAGCAGGAGAAGCCTACAACATCGGAGCCGGCGGAAGAGAGTTCCTTATCGATGTTTATCATCATCTTACAGATGCCCTTGGCATGGATGTAGAGCCAATCTTCGGACCACCTCGCGCAGGCGATATCCGTGATTCCAACGCCGACATCACCAAGGCACGCGAGAACCTCGGCTATGACCCTTCTTATGACTTCAAGGCAGGAATTGAACTTGCCATCGAGTGGTACAAAGCCAACCTGTAAATTTATATAGGACGGACAATACTGACAGAGCGTGGCTGACTGGTTTGCAGTAATAAAGATTTTGTCATAACCCATCGGGAATTTATGGCACCCCATCCAGCAAGTCCTTCTCGTTTCACACCTGTTCAGAACAGTCGAAGGACTTACTGTCTGCGGCGCTCATAAATTCACCTCAGTGTTATAAGACAAAATTTTTATTACTGCAAGCCACCCATCCACGCTCTGTCAGCATTGTCCTGTGTATAGATAACTTACAGGAATTGATAAAGTGTACTCTCGGCTGCGTTCTTAACATCAATCCTTGGGGGATGGGTTAAGGATGGGGATTTTTGGGGAGTTGTCAGGAAGGATTCATTAAGCTTGGGAGATTCGGGCATGAGGAATGTATCAGGCTGTGGGGATGAGGCGAAAATATAGATTCAGTATGATATAATCAAAGGGAATTTGGATGAGAATTAGTATTCGAATGGATGATATAACTCCGGATATGGACTGGGCTAAGTTTGAGCGGTTCAAGGCTATACTTGATAAGCATGGCGTTAAGCCCCTTATCGGAGTGGTACCTGATAATAAGGACAGAAAGCTGCAGATTCAGACACCAAGGAAAGGCTACTATGAATATCTGAAGCTCCTTGAAGAAGAGGGCTGGCTTATTGCCATGCACGGCTTCAACCACCTCTATACCACAAGAAAGGGCGGAATATTCCCTCTTAATCACAAATCAGAATTCGCAGGCCTCTCTCTTTCAGAGCAGGACAAGATGATCAGAGACGGCAAGCGTATTCTTAGAACCAACGGAATTAACACCGACTTTTTCATGGCACCGTCACATTCCTATGACAAGAACACTCTTGTCGCTTTGAAAAAGAACGGTTTTACCAAGATAACAGATGGCTTCGGCACACGTCCCTATGAGATGAACGGCATCACCTTCTATCCCATCTCAGTCAGCAAGGGCAAGAGCCTGAAAGACACCTCCGACGGTATGGTGACCTTCGTCTATCACGCAAACACCATGACAGACAAGGATTTTGACTCCTTCGAGAAACTTTTCGACAAGGCAGAAGTTGTTTCCTATTCAGACTTCTTGAACATAGACGCCGAAAAGCAGACCTTCGCTGCGGAGATTAAGGAATACCTGACAGCTACAGCTAAGTATTATGCTGTAAAGTTACGCAAGCTGATCAAGTGATAGATTGAATGAGTAACTGAGTGAATGAGTGAATGAGTGCTGAAAGGGTGATGGCTGACATGGTTATTGCTACGAATGCCGGACGCCATCCTTGACATTCATAAACCAGCATGTAGCCATACATCTACCGATGGCGAAAGACTCATGAGCAGCTGCAATCATTCTCCATCGGGCAACTCAGTGTAACATGCTGTTTTCTGAACATCAAGGACAAGCCATGCAAGCATGGTGGCTGCATACATTACCTCCGGCTCCAGATCTTTGAGCAGGCTGAAAAAGATTGCGGCCAGGTTGACGAAACGAGATTTGACTCTATCAAAAGATTGCGGCCAGATTGACGAAACGAGATTTGACTCTATCAAAAGATTGCGGCCAGGTTGACGAAACGAGATTTGACTCTGACAAAAGATTGCGGCCAGATTGACGAACTATATTTATATGTAACCAAAAAGTGTAGGCGTGATTAAGGCTTCAGCTTGCATAAACAACAAAGAATCGGATTAAATGCACAGGTTTGCACCGTAGCCGGGATTTGGAATGCATATTTTATGCGATTTCAAAGCTACGGAGATCAGACCAGTATCCCAAGTGCCTTATGCACGCAGGGATACACGCTTTGGGCTGAGCGAAGTGTTCAGCTTTGTGAGCAGAAAATGTGCATTTCAAATCCCGGCTACGGTGCAAACCGTCCGGGCAACTAATACACTCCCGGGTAATCAATACGCTACCGGGGAGGAAAATAGTGAGGAATTATGGAATACGGTTATGGGCAGATAAGAATACTGCATGTCCTTGGGGGACTTGGGGTTGGCGGCGCAGAGTGCCGCATTATGGATCTGTACAGGAATATGAACAGGGATAAGATTCAGTTCGATTTCCTGGTGCATTATAGCCCCGAAAAGACTGGAAAAAAGAGTCCGACTTCTGATGAACTGATGGCAGTCAGGGAGCCGGACTATTTTGATAATAGCGTTAAAAAACTCGGAGGGAGAATTTTCTGTCTCCCTAAATTTGTCGGCACAAATATCAATGAATACAAAGCCGCCATCAAGCAATTTTTCAAGGAACACGAAGGAGAGTGGAAGGTTGTCCAGGGCCATATGACCAGCACCGCAGCCATCTACCTTCCCATTGCCAAGAAGGCAGGTGTTCCCATCACAATAGCCCATGCCAGAAGCGCCGGTGTAGACGCAGGCGTCAAGGGCCTTGCCACCAAGTTCTTCCGCTCGCCTCTTCAGAAGGAAGGTTCCACAGATTGGAACTTTGCTTGTTCCAGGGAGGCCGGCTACTCGGTATTTGGCAAGAATCTCATGGATATCGGCAGTGTCCGCATCATTCCCAACGCAATCGATCTTGGGCATTTCGCTTACGACGAGGAAAAGAGAAATGTACTTCGTAAGGAACTTGGAGTCTCCAATGCCCTTGTAATAGGACATGTGGGGAGCTTTAGATATGCCAAGAACCACGAATTCTTATTAACAGTATTTGCCAACGTATGTCGTCTTCTTGATAACGACGACCTTAACCAATACACCATACTCCATGGCATGCGCATAAGACTCCTTATGCTGGGCAAGGGCCCACTCATGGAGGATATGAAGAAGCTTGCTGACAAGCTCCACATCGCCGACAGATGCATTTTTGCGGGAAATAAGAGTAATGCCAGCGATTATTATCAGGCTATGGACTATTTCTGCTTCCCTTCAAGATATGAGGGGCTTCCCGGAAGCGTTGTTGAGGCGCAGGCAGCAGGACTTCAGTGCCTGGTGTCAGACTCTGTAACACCGGAAGTTAACGCAACAGAGCTGGTGTCCATGATGAGCATTAACTCAGAGGCAAGGGACTGGGCAAGAAAGATCATTGATGACCTTATGCTCCACGAGGACTACGGCTCACAGCCCCTTATGGAGGAGATCAAGCTCAATCAGACCCTTACAGCTATAACAGGAGAGAGAAGAGAGAGCATTTTTGAAACCGACGATACTCCCGATATGGACCTTCTTGACAAGGATACGGGCTTTGATACCCTCAATACCATGACAGAGGAAGAGCGTCAGGAATTTGCCCAGATGGCAATAAGGGAGAAGGTTCCCGGAAACAGAATGCACAGAAGCATCGAGTATTCCATCGGTGACAGGAGCCAGTCCTCCAAGTACATCATTAACAAGCTCAGAAATGCCGGATTTGACGTCAAGCTCCAGGCAAGAGAACTGGAATATTTCTATGAACACGGACATTTTTGATAAGAGTCCATATTTACACAAGAGGAAGATCTAATGGATAAAGCCAAAAAGAACCTGCTCCTTATGGTGCCAATGCTGCACCAGGGCGGCTTTGAGAGGGTATGTGTCAAAACGGCCCGTCTCATGCAGGATTTTTACAATGTACATATCGTGATCTTCAGCTCCAAGGACATCAACTACGATGTGACGGGACTGGATGTAATTGACATAGATGTGCCCGCCAGGAAGGGCATCGTCAACAAGGTACTTAACGTATTTAAGAGGGTAAAAAAGGTTAAGAAGCTTAAAAGAGACCTAGGCTGCGATATCGCCTACAGCTTTGGCTCCAGCGCCAACTACGTAAATGTACTGTCGGGCGGCCCGGGCAAGGTACTGACCGGACTTCGTTGTCAGACCGACATGGAGAACCCAAGGCAGCTTCGCCTTTTCTGCAGAAAATCAGATCAGGTTCTGTCCTGTTCCAAAGAGATCGTAAGACAGCTCCTTGCTGATTATAACTATGATAAGAGCACCTATATCTACAATCCGCTGGATATTGAGGACATAGAGAAACATGCGGCAGAGCCTGCAAACGACATACCCTTCGCTGCAGGGAGAGCAGAGGGCAATGTCAAAGTCATCTCCTGCACAGGAAGAAACGACTACATCAAAGGCATCTGGCATCTCGTCAAAGCCTTTTATCTGGTTCAGCAGCGTCACCCCGAGGTTCGCCTTGCCGTATACGGAGCCGGCGACTGGTCAGGCTACAAGGAAATGGCAGAGAAGCTTGGAATTGCGGACAAGACCGCTTTTCCCGGTGTTAAGAAAAATGTATTTCCCTATGTGGCAGCTTCGGACATATATGTCTGCAGTTCCAACCACGAGGGATTTCCCAATTCGGTCCTTGAGGGAATGGCACTCAGAAAGCCCCTTGTCAGCGCCGATTGTAAGACAGGTCCCAGGGAGATCCTATTGTCAGACAGCGAGTATGAAGAGCTGATAAAGAGGAAACCCGACGGCAGCAGTACCGACAAGGTTATTGAAGGTGCCTACGGAATCCTTGTTCCCGATATGAGCCCTGAAGTTAACATGGATCCTGAGGTCATCACCGATGAAGAGAAGGTCCTTGCAGGGGCGATAATAAGGCTCCTTGATGATGAGGCTCTATTCAAGAGCTATTCAGACAAGGCCTATGAGAGAGCACTTTTTTACACGCCTGAAAAATACAGAGATGCCATACACTCAGTGCTGTCACACTACGAATAACAGGAAGAACATATGAAGAGCATAGCATTTCATTTAAACTGTCTGTGCCAGGGCGGCGCCGAGCGTGTTGTGTCCAATCTTGCCAACCGCTTCGCCAAGGAGGGCTACAAGGTCTATGTGGCCACCGAATGGACAGACGAAAACGAATTTGAACTTGTTCCCGAGGTCACCAGAGTTCACGTGGGACTTCGCCCCGAGGATGAGAAAAAGGGCAGGGTAACCAAGTTCCTATTAAGAGTTAAATATCTTAAAGAATTCACCAGGAAGTACAATCCCGACATCCTGGTAGCCTTCGCCCACAGAGCCAATTACAGAGCTCTCATGGCGGCCGGAAACAGTGATATTCCGGTAGTACTGTCCGTGAGGATCAACCCCATCGGCTACTACGATGCCTTTTCAGATAAGATCCAGATCAAATGGCTCTTTCCAAAGGCTGCGGGCTGCGTGTTCCAGACAAAGGAGCAGAGGGATTTCTTTAAACCCTACCTGCAGGACAATTCAAGAGTTATAATTAATCCGATAAATCCTAAGTATTTTGGTGTCACACATCCTGAAAACAAGGAAAAATGCGTGATGCACCATGCAAGACTTGTGGACTTCAAGAACCAGCCTATGCTGGTCAGAGCATTTCTCAAGGTTCATGAGAAGCACCCGGATTATCAGCTCAAGATCTTCGGACCTGATTCCCAGGACGGAACCAAGGAAATCCTGGAACAGCTGATTGTGGAGAATAGCGCTCAGGACTACATCCATCTCATGGGACCCTGCAGCGAGCTTGAAAAAGAGATTCCAAAGGGTGAGGTATATGCCTATTCCTCAGACTACGAGGGAATGCCCAATTCGCTCCTTGAAGCCATGGCCATGGGAATGCCGGTGGTATCAACGGATTGTCCCTGCGGCGGCCCCAGAGCGGTTATAAGGGATGGGGAGAACGGATTCCTTATTCCTGTGGGAGATGAAGAGGCTCTTACAGACCGCATCTTAAGGCTCATTGAGGACAAGGAGCTGGCAAGTCGCTTTGGAGAAGAGGCAAGAAAAATTGAACAGGTAGCCGGCGAGGATGCCATCTTTTATCAGTGGAAAGAGTATCTTGA
The DNA here is from genome assembly GCF_028539135.1 of Butyrivibrio sp. DSM 10294. Taxonomy (NCBI): domain Bacteria; kingdom Bacillati; phylum Bacillota; class Clostridia; order Lachnospirales; family Lachnospiraceae; genus Butyrivibrio; species Butyrivibrio sp. DSM 10294. Next base: position 125,604 of record NZ_JANSWL010000060.1, read on the forward strand.
GTCGGTCTATGATAATGCCACAAAGAAGTAAGATCACACTGATACCAAAAGCAACGATAGATAACAATAGTAGAAATCAGCAATAGATAACAGCAACAGAAACCAACGATAGGAAACGAGCAGCTACATGTGCGGAATTTGCGGATATATTTCCAGAAACAGAATAACTGAAGAAGAGCTACGGATCATGAACGATACCATGTATCATCGTGGCCCCAATGACAGCGGCGTTGAGATCTACGAGGGAAAGGACGGCTACAGTATCGGCTTTGCCCAGAGGCGTCTCTCAATCCTTGATCTGTCACCTTTGGGTCACCAGCCCATGCATTCGGCGGACGGAAGGCTCACAATCACCTATAACGGAGAGATCTACAACTTTTTGGAGCTGAAAAAAGAGCTCTCCGATTATCCTTTTAAATCAACCTGCGACACAGAGGTCATCCTTGCAGCCTATCTTAAATGGGGCATCGACATGGTGGACCACATCAGCGGAATGTTCGCCATGGCGATCTATGACAGGGATACTCAGGACGTATATCTTGTCCGTGACCGCATAGGCAAGAAGCCTCTTTTCTACTGGCTTGACGGAGAGAACATCGTTTTTGCCTCAGAGCTTAAGCCCATTATGAAGTGCCCCGGATTCAAGGGGGAGATCAGGCGCGAGCTGATTCCAAGGTTTTTGTTCCAGCAGTATATCATCGCTCCGGACACGGTCTTCAAGGATGTGTACAAGCTTGAAGCCGGCGGAGTTCTGAAGTTCCATAACGGAGAGATCAAGAAGTGGAAATACTGGGATATCAAAAAGGTATACGCAGAGAAGTCCCGGGAGCCTGTAAGAAGCTATGAGGAGGCTAAAGAGGGCCTAAAGGAGAGACTTAAGAAGTCTGTTGCGGACAGAATGATAGCGGACGTTCCTCTGGGAACTTTTTTGTCAGGAGGTTATGATTCCTCACTGGTTACAGCTATCGCTCAGGAGCATTCGAATCAGCCTGTTAAGACTTTCTGCATAGGCTTTGACGTTCCGAGATACAACGAGGCGGAATATGCCAAGGAAGTGGCACGGCACCTTGGCTGTGATCATACGGAGCTGTACATTTCCGAGAAGGAGATGTTTGAGCTTGTCAGCAGCATTCCCCAGTACTACGACGAGCCCTTTGCGGACAATTCCCAGATCCCGTCCATGCTGGTAAGTAAGCTGGCCAAAAACGATGTGACGGTAGCCCTGTCAGGAGACGGCGGAGATGAGTTCTTCTGCGGCTACAACATATATGACAACGTGGCTCAGGCTCAGATGCTGGAGATTCCCGGAGCCATTGCCTACGGCGTGGGTCAGATTCCTGTGGGCGGCGGCAAGCTCCTTGATAAGATGCCCTTCAGAGTAAGGGTTGTGGCAAATAACAGAGATAAACAGACCAAGACCCAGCTGGTGTCCGGCAGCTATATAGAAGCGGCAGCAGCCTTCGTGGATACAAGGGATATAACTCCTATTCTGTACCCCTTTGAGAGTAGCTACGGAGTTAACAATTTCCAGGTAAGGCGTATGCTCCTTGATATGGATACTTACCTTCCCGAGGACATTCTGGTGAAGATGGACAGAGCTTCCATGAAGTACTCACTGGAGTCCAGATGCCCTATCATGGATACTGAGGTTATGGAGTATTCCTTCAGGATCCCTCACAAGTTCAAGTACTGCAAGGGCGACAAGAAGCACATCCTCAAGGATATCGCCTACGACTATATTCCAAGAGAGCTCCTGGAGAGACCCAAGACCGGCTTTGGAGTTCCCATGGACGAGTGGCTCAGGGGTCCTCTTAAGGAGCAGCTCCTTGACTTCAGCAGCACTTCTTTTCTTAAGAAACAGGGAATATTCGACAGCGATTATGTTTCGAAATTTATAAATGACTACGTGGTAAAAGGAGACGGCGGCCCCGCAACAGGAGCTAACTTTAGCAAGATTGCCTGGTCCTTCTTCATTTTCCAGCAGTGGTACAGTTTTTATAATATCTGATCATATTAAAATTACAGGCTAAGGAGAATACATTGACTAACCCCGTTAAAAAGGACAAACCTCATATCGCCATGTACATCGGATCCCTTCAGAAGGGCGGCGCAGAGCGCGTCATGGTTAATCTTGCGGATTACTTTTTTGAACAAGGCTATAAGGTGTCACTGGTTACGACCTATCTGGCACCGGAGGAATATGAGGTTAAGCACGCAGCCTGGAAGGTAGTTCCTGCAGGGCACGACGGCGCAGTCCTTGTAGCCGATACGGAGGAAGGTCCTGCCTGGGTGGATCCTGAGGGGAATGAGCCCGGCGGAATCAGGAGATATTTTTCCGCACTGCTAAGAAGCGAACAGGAGGGGAGAGTCAAGAACCTCAAGAAAAGGAGCGACAAGCTCACTGCGATCTGGAAAGAGCTTAAGCCGGATCTGGTCCTTAGCTTTATCGGCAAAAACAATATCATGGCACTGTCCACCGCCACCAGAGAGGATATCAAGGTGGTGGTATCGGTGAGAGCTGACCCCCACATGGAGTACGACACCATGACTCTTAAGAGCGGAATGCTGGCTACCTTCGGCAAGGCAGCAGGTGTGGTGGTTCAGACCGAGGATGCCAAGAAGTTTTTTCCTCCGCATATCAGAAAAAAATGTACTATCCTTCCCAATGCCATCAATCCGGCATTTCTTCGTAAGCGCTATGTGGGCGACAGAGAGGGCAGCATCGTAATGGTGGGAAGACTTGATGAGAACAAGAATCACGCCATGGTTATGGAGGTCTTTGCAGAGGTAGTTAAGGAAGGCTACAAGAACCTGGTGTTCAAGATCTACGGCGATGGCCCCGACAGGCTGAAGCTCCAGCGCAAGGCCATAGCCCTCGGAATAGACAAAAATGTAGTATTCGTAGGAATGGTCAGCAACGTGGCAGAACATATCGAGAAGGCTGACCTCTTTGTCCTTGCTTCCAGACAGGAAGGAAGTCCCAACGCCCTTATTGAAGCCATGGCACTGGGTCTTCCCTGCATTTCCACGGACTGCCCCTGCGGCGGACCTAGGGACCTTATTAAGGATGGCGAGAACGGCATTCTCATCCCTGTGGATGACAAGGCTGCTCTCAAGGCAGCAATGCTCAGGATCCTGGGTGACAAGGACTTTGCGGAAAAGATCGGTATTAATGCCACCAAGGTACAGGAGAAATACTCTCCCGAGGCATCCTACAGGAAATGGGAAGAATATTTTCAAGGTATCCTGAAAGGGTAAGTTTTTATGCAGTTTAATTCATATATTTTCATATTGTTTTTTCTGCCCCTTACGCTTATTGGGTACTTCGGACTTCACAGGCTGGGCATGGAAAAGCCGGCTAAGATATATCTGCTTGTGATGTCGCTGTGGTTCTACGACTATTTTAACGTGTTGTACCTTATCGCCATCAGCCTTAGCATAGTAGCCAACTACTGCTTCGCAAAAGGGATTAAGGACAGCGGCGGCAAGACAAGAAAAACCGTGCTTACGATGGGGATTCTCTTTAACGTAGGCATGATCTTTTATTTTAAATACAAGAATTTCTTTATAACCAATATCAATGCAGCCTTCGGAACGGATTTCAATATGCGAAATGTGTTCCTGCCCATTGGTATCAGTTTCTTTACCTTCCAGCAGATCGCCTTTCTCGTGGATGTATACAAAGGAAATACAAGTGGGGATGATTTTGTGGACTATGCGCTGTTTGTGTCCTTTTTCCCACAGCTGGTGCAGGGCCCTATAGTGCTGCATTCCCAGATTATTCCGCAGTTTAATGACAGCAAGAATTACAGAGTAAATTACGATAACCTCTCCAGGGGACTTATGATGTTCACAAGGGGCCTTGCCAAGAAGGTGCTTATCGCAGATATGTTCGCAGGGGCTGTGGACTACGGCTTTACCCAGGCAGGGATCATCGCTGTGGGTGAGGGTGCGCTGACACCGCCGGAGATCCTTATTGTGATGCTGGCTTATACTTTCCAGATATACTTTGACTTCTCGGGCTACAGCGATATGGCGATCGGTGTTTCATCTATGTTCAATATTGAGTTGCCGATGAACTTTGGTTCGCCCTACAAGGCACTGTCCATCACGGATTTCTGGAAGCGGTGGCACATGTCACTTACAAACTTCCTGACCAGATATATCTACATTCCCCTTGGCGGCAACAGAAAGGGAACCGCAAGGACCTATCTCAACATCATGACCGTGTTCCTGATAAGCGGTATCTGGCACGGCGCCAACTGGACTTTCATCCTCTGGGGCGTAATTCACGGATTCTTCCAGTGCATCAACAGAGCAGGGAAGGGACTGTATGAGAGTATAGTGTCGGGGGCAAAAAAGCTGCCGGCGGCTCCTGTATTTACCGGCATTATCAAGGCTGTATCCTGGCTTGTGACCTTCATTATCGTAAATGTGGCATGGCTCCTGTTCAGGTCAGATAGCATTACCCAGTTCATTCAGCTGATGAAGAGACTTACGGTATATAACTACGATATCAGGACAGAGCTTCTTGAGAGCTTCAGAATACCAAAGATAAGGTATCTGTTCGCAGCTGTCGGAGCGGATCCTTCGGATATGTTCACCCTTGGATTCTGTACTGTAGCTGTGATGGCAGCATCCCTGGTGATGGTACTGTTTTTCCCAAATACGGGAGAGTGCAGGTACAGGAAAAATATATCGAATGTCATCGTAACAAGCGTGATATTCGTTATCTGCGTGGTGTCACTTAGCAGAGTCTCCACGTTTTTGTATTCTAATTTCTGATTGTTTTGAGGATTGTGATGACAGGCAAAAAATTCTTTTTATCAAGCCTCATATTGATTATTGCAGTGTTGGCGGTGCTGGCGGGTACCGTCTTCGTTGTGGACCCCTTTTTCCATTACAGGGCTCCCAATCCGGATCTATATTACAGGCTCTATGACCAGAGATCTCAGAACGACGGCATTACAAGGCATTTCTATTATGACAGCATTGTTACGGGAACCTCTATGGCTGAGAATTTCAAGACTTCACGGTTTGATGATGCCATGAATACCAGGTCTGTCAAGGTGTGCTACTCAGGTGCAACCTACAAGGAGATTAACGATAATCTGAAGGTAGCTTTTGAATCCGGCCACAGCGTCAGATACGTATTAAGGCCCCTTGATTATTCTCTTTTATTCAGAGATAAGGATGTACTTCGAGAGGATATGGGTGATTATCCGGATTATCTCACGGACCGCAACCCCTTCAACGATGTGAAGTATCTGCTGAACAGGGACGTTGTCATCAATTATACGCTGCCTGTTCTGGGACATATGGTAAAAGGCGATGCGGCGGGATATACCGATTTTGATGAATACAGCTATACAGACAATGACAACGTGTATGGCAGAGAATATGTGCTGATGGGTATTACCGGTTTTGATGCGCCCCAGCAGGAGGAGGTCAATCCGAGAGCTATGGCCACTCTTCAGGGTAATATCGAACAGAACGTGGTAGCCCTTGCAAGGAACCATCCGGAGACCACTTTCATTTATTTCTTCCCGCCCTATTCCATGGCTTACTGGGGAAGTATCAGAAGCGAAGGGGCTCTCGCAGCTATGCTGGAGGGCAAAAAAGCTGCCATAGAGCAGATGCTGGAATGCGACAACATCCATATTTACAGCTTCTCTTTTTATACCGACATCACCGGAAACCTTGATAATTACAGGGATCCGGCCCATTACTGCGCTGAGATCAATGACCTTTTGATGGACAAAATGACACAGGCAGAGGTTTCAGGAGAGGCCACATATGATAGAATAACCAAAGATAACTACAAGCAGTATCTGGAGGATGAAAAAGAGCTGTTTGAAAACTACGATTACAACAAGCTCCTTGCAAACTAGGGGGAGAAGAGGCTAATATGTGCGGAATAGCAGGACTTATTAAATACAAGGGTGATGCCGGAGAGAACATTCACAGAATGAACGAGCGCATGCTCCACAGAGGCCCCGACGATGGCGGAATATTCGTAAGCGACGACGGAAATGTGGCGCTGGGACACAGGAGACTGTCCATTGTGGATCTGTCCAAGAACGGAGCTCAGCCCTTCGTATCGGCTTCCGGAAAGACTGTAATGGTCTACAACGGCGAGATCTATAACAACAAAGAGATCAAGGACAGGCTCGTAAGAGAGGGCAAGGTTAGCACCTTCAGGTCCACTTCGGACACAGAGGTTCTGATAGAAGCTATAGAAGCCTACGGCATCAAGGAAGCCCTGACCATGAGTAAGGGCATGTTCGCACTTGCTGTCTACGACAAGGAGAAAAATACCATTACCCTTGCAAGGGACAGAGTTGGAGAAAAGCCCCTGTACTATGGCAAGGTGGCAGGTGCCTTCGGATTTGCTTCCGACATTGGATGCCTTCGAGTTGTTGAGGGTTTTGATAACAAGATAAACACAGGTGTTCTGGATATTTATTTTACAGAAGGCTATATTCCTGCGCCCTATTCTGTTTACGAGGGTATTAACAAGCTGGAAGCCGGATGTATTCTGGAACTTGATGTAAATACACTTGAGTATAAGACTTATCCCTACTGGTCCATGTATGAGGCAGCCAGAAAAGGTCAGGAGAATCCCTTCACAGGCAGCAGGAAAGAAGCTGCGGATGAGCTGGAGAGACTCCTTAAGGCCTCCATCAAGGATCAGATGGTGGCTGATGTTCCTGTCGGAGCTTTCCTGTCAGCGGGCATAGATTCCAGCACTATCGTATCTCTTATGCAGGATCTTGCGCCGGGCAAGGTTCGCACCTTCACCATCGGTATGGAGCAGAAGGAGTACAATGAGGCGGTCTATGCCAAAGAGATCGCGGCGCACCTTGGAACAGATCACACAGAGCTGTATATCACAGAGAATGATGCCAAGGCCGTTGTCCCCAAGCTTGCTTCTATGTTTGGTGAGCCTTTTGCGGATTCATCACAGATACCGACTTTCCTTGTAAGTAAGATGACAAGGGATCATGTTACGGTGTCCCTCTCCGGTGATGCGGGAGATGAGCTTTTTTGCGGATATACCTCTTATAACTCCGTATCAAGAATATGGGGCAAGATGAAGAATATTCCGTATTTTATCAGAAAGCCCGCCAGTGCGCTGGTGCTTCACAGCCCTCTCGCCAAAAAGGACATCTACAGGATTAAGGGTACGCTCCTTGGAGCCAAGGGGCCCGGCGATATTCACAGGCTGGAGCATGAGACGGATCCTCTGACCAAGAAGATAGCGCTGTCACAGACTGTTTTACCATATAAGTACACAGAGCTTGAGAAGATACCGATGGATGAGGTTAATCATCAGTGCATGCTGATGGATATGCTGGTGTACCATCCCGATGATATTCTGGTGAAGGTGGACAGGACAGCCATGGCGGTGTCTCTTGAGACAAGAGTTCCTATGCTGGACAGAGATCTGGTGGAATTTGCCTGGAGGCTTCCAATTGACTATCTAAGCGACGGACAGACGGGCAAATTGGTTCTTAGGGACGTTCTGTACAAATATGTGCCCAGGGAAATGATGGAGAGACCAAAGAAGGGCTTCGCAATTCCCATAGACACCTGGCTTAAGGACAAGGGCCTTAGGGAGTGGGCAGAGAATCTTATCGAGGAGAACAAGTTAAAGGCTCAGGGAATCCTGGATCCTGCGGTGGTTAAGCGCATGTGGGAGGACTTCACACAGAAGGGCATCTACAGGATTGAGATCTGGTACATTCTCATGTTCCAGCAGTGGTATGAGAACGAGTATATCGGAAACGTTGAGTAATAGGCTATTGTAGGTTATAATGATTAGGAATATATTGAGTTTTTTCGGTTGAGGGGCCATGTACTTATGATTATCATTCAGCTTAAGGGCGGTCTGGGGAATCAGATGTTCCAGTACGCTCTTTACAAGGAACTGCGCAGCAGGGGTAAAGAAGTTAAGATCGATGACGTTACGGGATTTGTTGACGACGAGCTGAGAACCCCGGTACTTCAGAGATTCGGAATTGAATACGACAGAGCGACCAGGGAGGAAGTGGTTAAACTCACTGATTCCAAGATGGATATCTTCAGTCGTATCAGAAGGAAATTGACAGGCAGGAAGACCTGCAGAATAGATGAGGAATCAGGAACCTTTAATCCCGATATCCTTGAGCTTGACGAGGCCTATCTTGTGGGCTATTGGCAGAGCGATAAGTATTTCAGGAACGAGGATGTTATCGCGCAGCTTCGCCAGGAATTCCAGAAGAGACCCCAGGAGATCATGACGGATTCAGCCAGCTGGGCTACGCTTCAGCAGATTGAGTGCTGCCAGTCAGTGAGTCTCCATATCAGAAGAACCGATTACATCGATGAGGAGCACAACCATATCCACAATCTGTGCACGGAGAAGTATTACAAGGGTGCGATTGACAGGATAAGGAGTCAGTATCCAAGTGCGGTGTTCTTCATCTTTACTGATGACAAGGAGTGGTGCAGAAGCCACTTCAGGGGACCGAATTTCTTCGTGGTTGAGCTGGCAGAGAAGGAGAATACGGATATTGCGGAGATGCTGCTGATGAGTTCATGCAAGCATCATATATGCGCGAATTCGTCCTTTAGCTGGTGGTCGGCGTGGCTGAATGATAGCCCGGAGAAGATGGTGATCGTACCCAATAAATGGATCAACAACCGCGATATGGATGACATCTATACCGACAGAATGACCAAAATGGCGATCTAACCCGGGGAAATGAAGTCCGGGCTGTGGAGTGGCGGTGTGCTGTGCTGTGCACATTTATAAAGCTCATCAAACCGAACATCATTCATACAGTAGAGGAATAATATGAGCAGTGAGAATAATAAGAAGGCTGGCGAGGTCAGCCTTTTTTCTAAGATTAACTATATATTCGACAAGAAGCAGAAGGGGCAGCTTGTTATACTGGGAATTCTGATTCTGATCGGCGGTGTATTTGAGACGCTTAGTGTATCGATGATGCTGCCGGTGGTGTCGACTATAATTGACCCGGAGTCGCTGCATAAGGCAATTGATAAGAGTGAGAAATTGCAGTGGGTTGTGAATTTCTTCGGGCTGTATGATGATGTGAAGATTGCAATAGCGCTGCTGGTTCTGCTGATGGTTATGTTTGTGGTTAAGAATGCATATCTTCTTTTCCTTATTCACAGGCAGAATACGTTTGTTGCAAGAGCACGTAATGACATGATCAGCAGGGTAATGAGAGAGTTCCTGAACAGGCCATACGAGGACTATCTTGGAGCAGATATTCCCACTGTGTTCAGAATAACGGATTCGGATATCCCGAGAGTCTTTTCACTGGTTCTTGCTATGCTGTCCTTATCCACAGAGCTGGTGGTGTCGACCTGTCTGGGAATCGTGCTGCTGTTTGTTAACTGGCAGATGACGGTGCTTATGGTGTTTGTACTTCTGGTAATGACCTTTATCAGTACCAAGATACTTAAGCCAAGGCTCAATAACATCGGAAGAAAGAATCAGGAGACTCAGTCAAGGATAGCTAAGTGGAGAATTCAGGCTATCTATGGTCTTAAGGATGTTAAGGTACTTAACAGGCAGGATTTCTTTATCAGGAACTACTATGAATCAGGTAAGACAGGAGCAAATATTGCCAGGGACTATGCGGTTCTTAATTCTGTTCCAAGGCTTATGATCGAGACCGTGTTTATGGTCACTGTGCTTATGTTTATTCTGGTTTATATTCTCAGGGGCGGAGATGTTACTCTTCTTATCCCTCAGCTGACAGCTTTTGGTGTTGCGGCGGTTCGTATCATGCCTTCCGCAAACCGTATAAATACCTATATTACAGAGATTGCCTATGAGCAGTACAGTCTTGATTTCGTATATGAGAATCTGACTGAGTCTATGAAGACTGACAAGGCTATGAGAGCTGAGCGAGCTGCGATTGCAGGACCTGAGCTTCATCTTAAGGATAAGATCGAGCTTAAGAATATTACTTTTGCATATCCCGATGCGGATACGAACATTTTTACCGATGCCAATATGGTGGTGCCTAAGGGCAAATCCGTTGGTATCATGGGTCCTTCCGGCGCAGGTAAGTCCACTGTAGTAGATATTCTCCTTGGACTGTTGCATGTTAAGAGCGGCGAGATCCTGTGCGACGGCAGCAATATTTTCAGTAACTATGAGTCATGGCTTGCACAGATCGGATACATTCCTCAGTCTATTTATCTGGTGGATGAGTCGATCAGGGACAATATTGCCTTTGGTATTGATGCTAAGGAGATTGATGATAAGAGAATCTGGGAAGTATGCGAAGAGGCACAGCTTGCTGACTTTATCAGGACACTGCCTGAAGGCCTTGATACAACAATCGGTGACAGAGGTGTAAGGCTCTCCGGTGGACAGAGACAGCGTATCGGTATCGCAAGAGCTCTGTATCACAATCCTGAGATTCTTGTATTCGACGAGGCTACATCTGCTCTTGATAACGAGACAGAGGCAGCAGTTATGGAGGCGATCAACGGCTTCCACGGCAAGAAGACAATGGTTATCATTGCCCACAGACTTAATACCATCGCAGACTGCGATATCATCTATGAAGTTAAGGATGAGAAGGTATTTGAGACTTCATTAGAGGGCAGAACGATTATACAATAAAAGATCAACCGATCAGTATTAGATTTATTGGTGCAAATATGATAGGAACCGAATTAATTAAAGGATATGGGCTTGGGAACCAACTCTTTTTCTATATAGTGACCAGATGTATCGCTGAGGAAAAGGGCGTGCCCTTTGGATTTGTGAATCCCGAGCAGATAGGCAATGTTTTCCATTCCAACAAGGGAATGTACTTCATGGATATCGACATGGGCACTGAGATTCCCAGGGAGGATATGGAGAAGTTCAAGATATATCATGAGCAGGATGACAGGCTGTTTATGGGTAACTCAGTTCATGATATGACCAATGGCTGTTACATCAGCGGCGCAGATCCACAGCTCATGGGAGTTGAGGATAACACCATTGTATACGGCAATATGCAGGATCAGTCCTATTTTGAGAAGTACAGGGACAAGATCCGTGAATGGCTCCATGTAAGGGAAGAGGCAGAATCCTACGAGTACACAGCAGATGACCTCTGCATTATCAATATGCGCGGCGGCGAGTATACGAGCTGTCCGGAGCTGTTTCTTGACAGGCGCTATTGGCTGAATGCCATAGGGAACATGAAGAAGATCAATCCCAATATGAGATTCTTGATCATCACCGAGGATGAGGAGGCAGCCAAAAAGGTTCTTCCGGAGTATGAATGTCATCACTTCGACATGGGCAAGGATTATGTGACCATCAAGAACGCAAGATATCTTATCTTGTCCAATTCCTCTTTTTCACTGATGCCTGTTATGTCCAGCACGGAGCTTAAATATGCCATTGCTCCCAAGTACTGGGCAAGACACAATATTTCGGACGGTTTCTGGTCTTCGGAGCAGAATATATATACCTTCCTGACTTACCAGGACAAAAAAGGCAGACTCTTCTCAGCAGAGGAGTGCAGGAAGGAGCTTGAGGAGTACAAGAAGCGTTCGGCGCTGTATGCAAGACGAAATGTACGCCCGGGCAAGGTGAGAACTTTCTTCCAGCATATCAGAAGGAAGCTTATCTACGGTGTGTTCTATGGGAAAAAGATCTGGCGTAGCCTTCAGAGAAGAACAGGGATTATTAAGACTTATGCCGGCTGACAATTACACCTGAATTACGTATGTAAATTATCTGTGCAAATCCTAAAACCATCAAAATAATGGTAAAATTGCCTTTACAAACCATTATTTTGATGGTTTAATTTGTTTAGGAGATAATTTCTATGCAGAAAAGATATATTACACCTAAATCAATAACTCCCGCAGCCATCAAAGATATGCGAGCCAGGCTCTCCATGACACAGAAGGAATTCGCTGAATTCATCGGTGTTTCCAAACCTACGGTAGAGAGGTGGGAAATGGGAGATAAGGAAATAACGGGGCCGGTAACTCTTTTACAGCAGATGATCATGCTTCACCCGGAGCTTCCAAACGAGCTGGAACTTCCCGAGAAGAAGACGCCTCTTCGCATGTATTATTACTACAAGGATACTCTGTGCACAATTATTGATGTTGATGAAGTAAGGCAGTATGTGCGCATCAGGAACTATGCCAAGAATCTGATGTTCAGGGCTTTTGGAGTAAATGAGTCTCCAAGTTTTGAAGATTATGAGGAGTTCATTGAATCCAGATGTTTTCCAAGAACCAGAGACAAGATGAAGATTATGCTTGAGGCTCTTAATATACCCTTTTATGATCCCATACTCATTATAGAGAAGACACAGGGACGTATGGCTGAAGACGATTTCTGGATCAAGCTGGAGAGGTGAATGCCATGATAGAGCTTTTGGATGAGGATAAATTGGAACTTAATACCCGCTCATCGAAGGGAAACCAGCTTAAGTTTCGAAGAGAGGATAAGTGGTACAAGGCTGATTATGCCGGATATGAAGGTCTCGCAGAGTATGTGGTATCGCACCTTCTTGCTAAGTCTTCGCTTGCATCCGAGGAGTTTGTAATCTATAGGCCTGAGAAGATTAAGTATAAGCATCAATTGTACAATGGTGCTGTCAGCGATGATTTTCTATCGGAAGGATGGCAGCTTATTACTCTGGAGCGGCTTTTTAAGACTAACTATGGACAGAGCCTTAATTCATTGATATACAGGACAGAAGGAATCATAAACAGGCTGGGGCTATTGGTTTCCCAGGTTGAGAGGCTTACCGGGCTGACGGATTTTGGGTTTTATATGCAAAAAAACTTCGCGGTGGATGCACTTTTTTTGAACGAAGACAGACACACTCACAACATAGCGGTTCTTGCAAATGGCAAAGGGGAGTATAGGAAGTGTCCGATCTTTGATAACGGAGCTTGTCTTTTGTCGGATACAACGCAGGATTATCCCCTTGGAATTGATGTATATGAACTTATGAATACAGTGAAATCCAAGACGATCTGCGATAGTTTTGACGAGCAGCTTGAGGCGGCTGAAAGGCTCTATGGAAATAATCTTAAGTTTAACTTTACCCACAAGGATGTTGATGAAATTCTAAGTGGAGCAGATTCGTATGATAATGCTATAATAGAGCGTGTGCGTGATATAATATATGCGCAGATGAGGAAATATAAGTATTTGTTTAAATAGGAATATATGGATAAAAAGAAGATACAACTTCCGAATGTGACTCTGGTGGCCATGACCAGTGTTGATATATATGAGACGGTTAAGGCCATGAAGTACAGTATGCGGGGTATTGAGTTTGGAGACGCAGTGCTGATAACTCATAAGAAGCCCTGGTACTTGCCTAAGAATATCAGATATTCACATACGGACAAGCTTGATAATATTGACAAATTTAATTACAAGATGACCTACGAACTGGGGGATCATATTAATACCGATTTTGCCCTGATAGTTCATGCGGACGGCTTCGTTATACATCCGGAGAACTGGAGGGATGAGTTCCTTGAGTACGACTATATCGGATCTCCCTGGCCGCTTCCCCGGAATGATTATGCTTACAGGGACAGCAATGGCAATATCTGCCGCGTCGGCAACTCAGTATCCATCAGGTCCAAGAGGCTTATGGAGTTTCCGAAAAAGTACGACCTGCCCTGGGTCAAGGTCTATGACGGCTTCTACAACGAGGATATTTTTATCTGCTGTCATTCCAAGAACCGCATGGAGGAGGAAGGCCTTAGGTGGGCGCCCTTCGAGCTGGCGGTTCAGTTCGGAAGAGAGCATCCCCTGCCAGAGAATAAGGGCGTGGAACCCTTTATCTTCCACAAGTGGTGGGGAGAAAATGAGGGCTATCCCAGATTCTACAGCCCGAAGAAACGCCTTAAGAGGATGATCAGACCCCTTCTTTTCTGGAGAAAGACCAGAAAGTGGAAAGAGGAGCATGGTATTACATGAGTGTGAAGTTTACGGTGATTGTGCCCGTTCACAACGGTGAGAAATACATAGACGATCTGATGGGCTCTGTTCTGTGTCAGGTGGACGAAGAGGAAGATAACTTCGAGGTCATCCTGGTGGAGAACGGCTCCGAGGATGTTACGCCCGCTATCTGCGACAGATATGCTGAGGAATATGAGTGTGTAAGAGCGCTTCACTTTGGTCCTATCGGTGCCTACAGAGCCCGCAGGGAGGGCATGAGAGCAGCGAGCGGCGATTACCTTGTTTTTGCAGATGTGGACGACATGGTGTCTGACAAGCTGATAGATGAGCTTACCCGCTACATTCTCTTTTTTAACGAGAGAGGGAAAAGACCGGATGTCATATTGTACAACGCAGCTACGGATGACAATAGGGATAAGCGGATGTTTGGCTTCGAATTTGAAGAGAACAAGCTCTACTCCGATAAGACGGCCTTTTACAAGCTGATGCAGCTAAACGATTCCCTGAATGCCCTGTGGAACAAGGCGATTTCATCGGGGCTGGCAGCAAGGATACTGGAAGAGGAGAGCAGTTCCCACGAGGAAAAGTCTTTTAACCACGGCGAAGACCTGCTTCAGACCGCAGAGATACTGGATAAGGCAGGTTCCATCGCATATCTTGACAGTATCCTGTATTATTACAGAGAGAATAACAGCGGACTTACAGGGGGATATCATCGCGATGCGCTGGAGAATCAGGTCAAGGCCTGGAGCGCTTTCGATGAGTATGCAGCCAAATGGTCCGGTGATACTTACCTGGGGCTTATAGATGAGAGGAAGACTCTCACCTGCTGCATTAGTGTGGCCAAGCTGATATATTCCGGGATTCCCGGCGGTGACAAGAAAAGAGACCTGGCCGCTATTTTGGAGGATCCTTTCTACAGGACCTATGCTGCGGGCAAGCTCCCTGACTGGGCTCCGGAGGAGAGCGTTTTTGTCCACAAGCTGATGATGGCGGATAAGCCAATGAAGGAACTTCTTGCTTCAGGCAGGAGCTTCCGCTTCAGACAGACCATCAAGGGTCTGATCAGGAGAAAGAAATGAATTTATGAATAAGAGCAGGTAACTATGGTTTACGATTGCATACCTTTTTTTAACGAAATAGACATACTTAAGATGAGGCTCAGGATACTGGATCCTTACGTTGATAAGTTCATCATTGAGGAGTCCACCATGACCTTCTCCGGAGAGGATAAGGAGCTGTGTTTTGAGAAGAACAAGCACCTCTTCAGGGAGTTCCTTCACAAGATAGAGTACGTGGTGGTGACGGATACTCCCAAGGTCGCCAAGACCCATGAGAGGGACTACTTCCAGAAGAACTATCTGCTGAAGGGCCTTAGGGCAGCGGGAGCTACGCAGTCGGATGTTATTATATTCGGTGATTGTGATGAGATCCCAAATCCCAAGGTACTTAAGGAGATTATCGATAACTTCGATGCGACCAAGGTCTATCACCTGGCGCAGCGTAACTTCTACGCATTCCTCAATATGGAGGAGAAGTCGGGCAAGCTCCTTTCGATAACGGGCGATTTTCCTAAGATCAAGGAAGAGGACAGGAAGTGGCTTGGAACCAAGGTCACATCCCTTCAGAACATTCCTAAGGAGGGGATCGTAAGACTTCGCGATCTGGTGTCGGTGTGCGACAAGAGGTCCGTCAGAGTTGCGGACGGAGGCTGGCACTTCGGTTACATGGGAGGAGATCATGAGACCAATCCGGTGGAGCGAATCGGAGTCAAGGTCAAGGCAGCAGCCCATCAGGAATACAATGACAGAGAGATACTGGCGGAGACCATGGACAGACTTATCCTTGGACAGGACATCTTCGGAAGGGACGCCAGATTTGAGAGGGTGGAGATAGATGAGTCCTACCCTGAATATATCAGGGAGAACAAGGATGAGCTGAGCTATCTTATAATGCCGCCTATTACTGCTTTTTCCAGATTTACACACAAGCTGGATATCACAGTGGGGAGATTCTTAAGGAAGGCATATCATAAGATACTTAGAACAATAAGACGGGGAAAAGTTGCGAAATAACCTATGGACGTTTTGATGAGATATTTCACGGAAACTAACAGAACCAAGATTGCCAGATTCTTCTTTGACCTGGCCCTTTTGGTGGAGCTGGTGGAGATGATAGCGGAGAAAAGTGAGCTGGTCTTCTCCATGGAGAGTCATATATTCAGGATAACTTTCCTGCTCACCTTCGCTGCGGTGCTGCTTAAGAAGCATAACCTCAAGGAATGGGCGATCATTCTGGCAGTGTGGGTGTTCACATTTATCTGCTACAGGATCACCGGCCGCAATGAGCTGCTGAGATTTGCGACCTTTGCCATGGCAGCCTGCGACATCGATCTTGAGAGGGCGATGAAATATACCTTCTACGTATGCATGGCGGGATTTACCGTGATAGTGCTGCTGGCGGTGTTTGGAATTCTGGGTAATGTCAGTATGGTTGCTGACTACGGAAGAGATAATGCGCAGGAGCTCAGGTACGTATTTGGCTTTGGCCATCCCAATACTCTGTATGGCTGTGCCTATGCACTGATCCTTCTGTGGATATGGATATATGGCAAAAAAGCGGGGCTGTGGCAGTTCATCGCGCTCTTTGCCGTGAATGTGGTGCTGTATTATGTGACTGTATCAAGAACCAGCCTTGCGATTGGAATGTTTACTCTTTTGATGGCAGTGATCGTGAGATTTGCAGAGCCTATAAGGAAATGGTGGATAACATATGTTATGGCCGGGCTGATCACTCCTATCGCCTGCGTTGTGTTCTCATGGTGGGCAGCAAGTGTCAGTGAACTTCCAAGATTTCATATGGACACCAAGAGAGAGCTCAGAATCAACAAGCTGGACGTAATTCTCAATAACAGGATTCAGGATCTGTACAGAGGAAGCGCAAGACATGCCGGTTCCCTTGAGACCTGGAAGCTTTTTTCGGACAGACTCAGCGAAGAGTATTTCGATATGGGCTGGGTAAGACTCTTTTACTGGTACGGAATAATACCGACGGTGCTTATATGCCTGCTGATAGCCATGATGCTGTATGTCTGCTACAAAAAGAGGGATATGCAGACCGTGGTTGTGCTGGTGTCAATGTCGGTGTATACGGTGATCGAGGCAACCTTTGTTTCGGTTTACATCGGAAGAAATTTCATGCTCCCGGTGCTGGGAGTGTATATGTGGCAGCTTGTCCGTGGGCAGCTTAAGGCTACACAGCAGCCGCAATAAGTAAGTATTTGCTTAGTAAAGAACGGGGAATAATATGACACAGAATGTCAGAAAGACGCTTTTTTACATATTGATATTTGTGACCTTCATGGGGGTAATGATCTATGAGTTTCTGACGCCCTACATGTCCGACGATATAGTGTACGGAGATGCGGTGGCGGGAGCGGGGAACTTCTTTGATCTGTTTTCTCAGGAATATGCTCATTACATCGATCATACCGGTAGGAGCGTTGCTCATTTCATGCTGAGAGTTTTTCTCTTTACCGGTGCCAAGGCAGTGTTTAATGTGGGCGCAGCTGCAGCTTTTACCGGACTGGCCCTTCTTGTTTATTCCAATGTATCGGGCAAAAAAGAGAGCGATGAAAGGCTCTTTGCCCTGATAATCCTCATGTTCTGGCTGCTCGATCCCGCCATCAGCAACACGGTGTTCTGGGAGTCGGGAGCCTGCAACTATCTGTTCACAACAACGATAATAATGGGATATCTGACCCTGTACAGGAAGAAACCGGGCAGTAATATTCCCTGGACTATAGGGATGTTTGTACTGGGAGTTCTGGCGGGCTGGTGCAATGAGAACACCTCCGGCGGGCTTATCCTTTTTGAACTGATCCTTGTGGGCTATATGTATTTTCATGAGAAAAAGAGCCTGTCCTTCCTTACGGCGCCTATGGTCAGCGGATTCGTGGGAACTGTGGCGGGATTCGTAATGCTCCTTTTATCCCCGGGTAACTACGGAAGGCTGGACATTCTTGAGGAGGAGCACACGGGGCTTATGGCTCTGGCGGCAAGATTCCTTAAGATAACACTCAATATCAAAAACAATTATCTGGTGCTTGTGATCGCGCTGATCCTGGGGCTGGTGGTTATTTTCTATTTATCCGAGGATGTCAAGGAATTTTGGGAAAAGAGTAAGAGCATCATCATGTTCGGCGTGCTGTTTGTAGCTACCTGTTATGCGCTTATCATGGTGCCTTCATCAGAGCTCAGGTCCTACTACGGAGCAAGCATCTTCCTGATGACGGGAGTTTGCCAGGCGGTTGTGACGACTATGGAACTGCTTATTAGTAAGAGCAGAGAGAGCGTTATCAAGAAGCTGTCGGAGTCGGCCTATACGGGACTTGTGATGTGCGGTCTTATTTTCCTGGTGCTGACCTATATTGAGGACGGAGCCAATCTTGCCAGGATCAAGAGAGAGTTCGACGAAAGAGATGCATACCTCCAGCAGATGGCTGATGCAGGCGAGGTTGACGTGTATGCGCCAAAGCTTCGCCCCGAGTGGGATAACAGGTTCTCAATGGCCTATGTATCGGATATTGAGGCGGACTACCACTACTGGATCAATACCTTCTATGCAAGCCACTTCCACTTAGACACAGTCTCAGGAGTTGAGAGAGAGGACTGGACAGAGTACTGATGGGAGATAAAAAAGAAGTTTTGTTTAGCATAATAATCCCTGTTTATCAGGCAAAAGGCACACTTAAGCGGTGTGTCTTATCTTGTTTAGACCAAAAGTATGTGGAAGACGGGGAGATGGAGATAATCCTTGTGGATGACGGCTCCACCGATGGCAGCGGAGAGCTCTGCGATGAGCTGGCCGGGGAGTACGGGCTTACGGTGGTGCATACCGGGAACTGCGGAGTGTCCCATGCAAGGAATATCGGAATTGAGCGGGCCACAGGAAGATTCGTGGTGTTCGTTGATTCGGATGATGAGCTTAAGGATGAGTTTCTGGATAACTGCCTTAAGTACGCAGATGAGGGCACGGTCCTGGTGGATGAGACCGATAGCTACAGAAGTACGTCCAAGATAAGCGGATACGGATATATAGAGAATTCAATCTTAAATGCCAATACCCATGTGTGGGGCAAGCTCTTTAGCCTGGAGGCTCTGAACTCGGGGAAGGTGAGGTTCCCTGAGGGGCTGACTATTGGCGAGGATCTGATATTTTTGCTGGATTTTGCACTGGCGCAGGAGAAGAAGAGAAATATCAGGTGTATTTCTATGGAGCACTATGTGTACACGGATAATGCGGAAGGCGCCATGAACAGGGCCTTCAAAGAGAGCTATCTGGACCAGATAACCTGCTGGAAGATGGCGGAAGAGAGGATACTGCCGGCAGCGGAGTTCATATCGCCCTATACACTGGTGACACTGGCGACCTGTCAGATAATGACTGCTATGCTGGTGGTAGAGAAGCTGGCAATGGCAGGTCAGGGCAAGGTGGACAAGGATATTGCGGGGCTTGCCGTTACGCAGGTTAAGGAGCAGATAACACATGCTCTTAAAACGAGAGGAGCCTATGCGGCACTGCCTGCGGCTCACAAGCTTAAAGTTGCGGTGTTCAGAATAAGTCCGGGGCTGTATATGAAGCTCTACGGAAGACTTAAGGGAGTTAACTGATCTTGGAAAATATTAATCTTAACAGACCAATTATCATGTATATGCACGCAGGAAGCGGCAATCACGGGTGCGAGGCAATTGCTGACAGTACCTTAAGGCTTATCTACAGGCTCAGGAAGGAAAGTGAATTTCCCGGAGCCTGCACGGCTTATCCCGTCATTCTTGTGACCAACAGTGAGGCACAGGACAGGAAGTATTACCTCAAGGACCTGGAGGATATGGGACTCTGCGTAATTGTGGAGGAGAAGCATATCGACAGGAATTTTATCAATCATGTGCTGTACTACGGCTGGCGCAAGATAACGGGCGATAGGGAATCCTTCCAGAGATATAGGTTTGCGCCTGCTTTCAAGGAGTACAAGGCTTATAAGCAGGAGGGGGTTAAGCCTCTTGCAATCTCAATTGGAGGAGATAACTACTGTTATCCGGAGATGGTACAGGATCTGATTCTGGCGGACAATGTTTTTCGCAAGAGGGGATTTGAGACCATTCTCTGGGGCTGTTCTATTGAGCCGGATTCACTTAAGGACAAGGCTCTTTTGCAGGATCTGATGGGATTTAAGAAGATATTTGCGCGTGAGTCCATAACATATGATGCGCTATTGTCGGCAGGGTTATCTGCGGATAAGCTGGTGCTTAGAAAGGACCCTGCGTTTGAGCTTGAGACTCAGGCGCCGGAGAAGTATCCCGAGGGCTTTATACCGGGCAAGATGGTGGGCATTAACCTAAGTCCCATGGTGCAGGAGAGGGAGTCACAGCCGGGAATTACCATGGAGTGCTACAAGAATCTCATCCGTTATGTATTAGATAACACGGATAATAATATTGCGCTGGTGCCTCATGTGGTGTGGGCTGGAAGCGATGACAGGAAGCCTCTTGGGGAGCTGTACAAGGCTTTTGCAGATACGGGAAGAGTTGTGATGCTGGAGGATGCACCGGCGGAGGAGCTTAAGGGCTATATTGCTGCCTGCAACTTTTTTGTAGGAGCAAGGACTCATAGTACTATCGCAGCTTACAGTAGCGGGGTTAAGACGCTGGTCATCGGATATTCTGTTAAGAGTAGGGGAATTGCCAAGGACCTCTTTGGAACCGTTGACGGGTACGTACTTCCGGTGCAGGAACTGTCCAATCCGCAGGCACTGGTTGAGGCTTACGTTAACTATAAAAAGTGAGGAGATGAAGGATGCTTATTATTCAGATAGCAGGCGGTCTGGGCAATCAGATGCAGCAGTACGCCTTATACAGAAAGCTCCTTAAATATCACCCGGATGGGGTGAGGCTGGACCTGTCCTGGTTCGACAGCGAGGTTCAGAAGAATATGCTGGCCAAAAGAGAGTTTGAGCTGGCTCTTTTCAAGGGGCTTCCCTATATTGAGTGTAAGCCAAAGGAGAGGGCTGCTTTTCTTGATAGGAACGCTGCTCAGCAACTGACGGGGAAGGTGCTTAAGAAGCTGGGACTCAGGGACAATGCCAATCCCAATGTCTTTGAAGAGAGCAGGATGTTCCATCCGGAGATCTTTGAACTTGATAATAAGTACATCATTGGCTATTTTGCATGCCAGAAGTACTACGACGATATAATGGGGGATCTGTGCAATCTTTTTGAATTCCCCGAGCATTCGGATCCGGAGCTGGAGAAAAAGAATCTGGAGCTTATTTCCAAAATGGAGAAGGAGAACAGCGTCAGCGTTCATATCAGGCGCGGTGACTATCTTGATCCGGAGAATTTCAAGATTTTGGGGAATATTGCGACGGATGAGTATTATGAGAGTGCGATGAAGTATTTTGAGGACAGATACGAGAAGGTGCACTTCTATATTTTTACCAGCGATCATGAGTACGCAAGGGAGCATTTTGCCGATGAGTCCAAATATACGATTGTGGACTGGAATACGGGAAAGGACAGCCTTCAGGATGTGAGGCTCATGAACCATTGTCTGGGGAATATCTGCGCCAATTCAACCTTCAGCTTCTGGGGAGCAAGGCTGAATCAGAGGCAGGACAAGGTCATGATAAGGACCTACAAGATGAGGAACAATCAGCCGGTGGATCCGGATACCATGCATGATTACTGGAAGGGCTGGATTCTGATCGACGAGACAGGCAGGGAAGTATAAATGGGAAGAACCAAGCAGGCGGCAAGGAATATAGCATTCGGATATGTGGGACAGATAGCGACAGCGCTGATGTCGTTTATTTTGCGTACCATTTTTATCCACTATCTGAATGAGGAGCTGCTGGGAATCAACAGTTTGTACACCAATGTGCTGTCTATTCTTAATATGGCGGAGCTGGGAATCGGAACGGCGCTTAATTTCTCGCTCTACGGGCCGGTGGCCAGGGGTGAGAAGGAGAAGATCAAGTCCTACATGCAGCTCTACAGGAAGGCCTATCATGTGATCGCTATGGTGGTAGCGGGTGTGGGCCTTGCGCTGGTGCCTTTTTTGGAGTACATGGTAAAAAAACCGGGGTGCATAACCAAGAGGGACATGGTGCTGTACTACCTGATCTTCCTGTTCAATACGGTCAGCAGCTATTTTGTGGCCTATAAGTACAGCCTGGTCAATGCACAGCAAAAGAATTACATTCAGACGAATATCAATACGATAACTAAGATCGCAGTGGTTTTTTGCCAGATTATTGTGGTGCTGACGACGGGGAATTTCTATCTGTTCCTGATCGTTGATGCGGTGCTGCAGCTGATACAGAAGATATTTGTGTCGAGGTATCTGGATAAGCTCTATCCGTACCTGAGGGAGCGGAATATTGATCCGCTGACTAAGGAGGAGAGCGATACCGTATGGAGTAAGACCGGGGCGCTGGTGTTCCATAAGGTGGGGGATGTGGCGAGGCTTCAGACCGATGCGCTGATCATTTCCTCTTTTATCGAAGTTACGATGGCGGGAGTTGTGGACAACTATAACATGGTGGTCAGCACGGTTTCCAATTTCGTTAATATCATCTTTAATTCGGTTATTTCGGGATTCGGCAATCTTATTGCGACGGAGTCCAAGGAAAAGCAGTACGATATGTTCAGGGTTTACCGCTTTTTTGCTTCGTGGGTCTACGGCTTTTCGGCGGTGGGCTTTATGGTGCTATTGACGCCCCTTGTGAAGGTGTGGCTGGGAGATGGATGGATACTGGCTCCGGCGGCGGTGTACTGTTTTTTGACGGATTATTATTTTAAAGGGGACAGGATTGTCCTTAGCAACTACAAGACGGCGGCGGGAGTGTTCGAGCAGGACAAGTATCTGGCGCTGATCCAGGGCGCTGTGAATCTGGTAATCTCTATTGTGCTGGTGCAGACGCCGCTGGGAATCACGGGTGTGTATATTGGCACGGTGGTTTCGGGACTTATCGCCAATATTACCAAGCCGGTGATCATTTATAAGGCTTGCTTCGACAGGGGCGCCGGGGAGTACTTTGTGGATACAGTGAAGTACCTGGCGAGTATGGTGGCGGTGCTGGCAGTGTGCAATTATGTGAGCACTTTTGTGCTCAGGAGCATGAACTATGGCACTATCGTGCTGATGGCGCTTATCATCACCGTGATCTTTAACGGAACTTATTTTGTGCTGTACGGACGCACCCCTGAGTTCAAGTACCTCGTGGGGAAGGTGAAGGAGAGACTTCACTTTAGTTAAATAAAGTGCCTGTCACTTTAGTTAGGCATAGTGCCTGTCACTTTAGTGGATGAAAGGGGGTCGGGATGACGAGAGAGGATAGGGTTAAGAAAATAATACATGAAGCGGCGAGGCAGCTGCATGACATAATGAATGTTACGCCGGCGCAGGCGGCGAAGGATGTGGTGAAAAGGGCAATCGGGAGAAGTACGAGGACCAAGGATCCGCTGTTTTGGCCGGCGGGAATGCTGATGCTGGGGCTGGTGCAGGCGGCAAAGTGGTGCGAAGAAAAGGCTGTGGAAGGTAAGGCTGAGGCAGCAAGCGGGAACGAGAAGTTTATTCAGGTTCGTGATGCTATACTCCATGCACTTAACGCACATACGCAGCTGTGGCTTCAGAAGTATGACGGAAGGCTGGATTATGTGGATGATGCCCTGGCGGGAGTGGCTTTTGTCAGGCTCTATGAGATGACAGGGTATGACCAGTACAAGAAGGCTGCGGACAGGATTGCGGAATATCTGGACAAGGCTCCGGTGGATGCTGAGGGTGCGATATTATATAACGGAGGCAGGAGCAGGAATATTTTTGTGGACGGCATCGGGCAGGTCAGCATGTTCTATGCGGTGTATTCCGGGATGAGCCCTGAGAATGCAGGATATCTGGACAAGGCGGCTAAGCAGCTTCTTATTTTCAGAAAATATGGAATGGATCAGAAGTCAGGACTTAACTATCATGGCTATGAACTGTTGGAAGAGAAAGCAGGGTCCGGTGAAGGAGATGGATGCAGATGTGAGAAAAAGGGTCTTCTTGGCTGGGGCAGGGCCTTTGGCTGGCTGATGATGGGACTGTCGGAGACGGCAGCTCTTATGTATGACAGGGTTGGTGACCGCGGGGAAATAATAGGCTGGTACAAAGAACTGGCTGAACTTGCGGCGGAGTATCAGCGTAGCGACGGTGGTTTCAGCTGGCAGTTGCAGGCGGTTGAGGGGCATATTGATATGTCGGCGACCGGAATGATCACCTATGGGCTGGAGAGGGGCTTGCAGGCTGGGATCTTGGGAGATACGGCTGTGGAAGGAAATGATGCTGAGGGAGATGCTGCGACAGGAAGTGGTTCTGAGGATTCTGTTCCGATTCGTGAAGTTGTTCTCAGAGCGCAGAAGTCTATGTATGCCAATTCTACAAATGGTATTGTAACGGAGGCTCTTAGTTCCTGCGATGATTTCGGAGTTCACTATCAGACCTATGGAACGTATCCCTGGGGGCAGGGTGCGGTGCTGCTTACGCTGACTGCGGAAGAGTAAGGCGATAGTGATATCTGTATTAACATGAATGCATAGAAAAGCCAGAGACCGGTCAACCTGGACGTCAGCCTCTGGCTTTATTTTTTTGTTTAGTTTGTGCTGTGTATCTATGCTGCTTTGTTCATGCTGTTTTGAATAAACTTGCAAACCCGATAACTATTAGAATCGGGAGTGCTATGTAGACCATTCCGCCCAGAACCATTCCCACCAGAATAAGGGGCAGGAACATGATGAAAAAGATCGCCTTCATCAGACTCCAGGACGCTCTGAAAGCAAAATTTATGAGCTTTCCGAAGATTATGAAAAAAAGAATGAAGAAAAGTATTTCCATAACTCTCACCTCCTTATTGTGTATAGAAACAACTATTTCTTTATCTGATGAAATGATTATAGACGAAATGATGATATACAAAAATATCTGATATCGAGAATTACAGGACTGTATTTCCACTTTTTTGCCAATGAAAGCCATCGAAATATGGGGAATGCGGACAGAAGCGAAGCCGGACGACGGGACAGTCATCCGGCTTCTCATGTGTTGTGAAAGATTGACCTATGCATAGTCAATTATAGCGATATTGCGAGTATCGCTAATACTATTATACGATATTAAGAGTATATTTCAATCGGGTAAGATATTCTGAGGAGGAAGTTTGTACATTTTTTGGTTTGCTATGTACTTTTTTTACATATAATTAATATGTCGGGTTATGCAGAAAAAAGGAGATTCTATGCGAAGAATAATATCAGCGCTTGTTGCGGTTGCAGTTATATTGGGAAGTCTTGCGGGGGCAAGGCCGATACAGGTCAGGGCGGAGGAAGTCACGGCTTCTTCGGTGCATGCGGCGATTGGGACCGGGTGGAATCTGGGGAATTCGCTGGATGCGCATCACAAGAAGAGCATGAAGGTGGGGGAGCCCAATCTTGATCACGAGACCATCTGGGGGCAGCCCAAGGTGACTAAGGCGCAGATAGATTATGTGGCGTCACTTGGTTTTAATGCCATCAGGGTGCCGGTGACCTGGTACAACCACACCTACAGGGATGCTACGGGGACGCTACACATCAGGCAGGAGTGGCTGGCGAGGGTCAGGGAGGTGATTGACTATTGCCTTGCGGACAATCTCTATGTGTTTATGGATACGCATCATGACAAGGATCTGATCTATGCAGGGGTGTCCGAGGAAGAACTGGCGCAGGTTAAGAGCGATGCGGCGTCGCTGTGGAGGGAAATCGCGAGCTATTTTGCAGACACTGATCACAAGTTGATTTTTGAGAGCTACAACGAGGTTGATAATCATGTGAAGTACTGGCAGTACGGCGAGAAGGCGGCCAGGCAGATGAATGAACTGAATCAGGTTTTTGTGGATACGGTTCGCAGCACCGGCGGCAAGAATGCGGACAGGGTGCTGATGGTGCCGACGCTCCTTGATCATAACAGCGGAGAGTCGCTGAACAAATTTGTTCTTCCGAAGGATTCGGTTAAGGATAGAATTCTGGTGACGGTGCATTGCTATTCGCAGCAGTATGATCAGGCGGTGGAGGGGACTTTTTCCGGACTGGAGAGTTTTTCCAAGAGGATTGGCGCCAAGGTGATAATCGGTGAGTGGGGATCCACGACGAAATATGCGCCGGCGCAGTACAGAGGAATTCACGCTGCCAACTATGTGGCGAGGGCGGCGGCTCACGGTATCAAGTGCTTTTACTGGGACAACGGCAGTAATTATGCCATTGTGGATAGGACGGCACTGACCTGCAATCAGGATATGATTAATGCGATCATGAATCCGGTGGCGTATACTTCCAATGGTTCGGAGATCGTTTTTGACGGTTCGGATTACCTGTACAAGACTCTTGATCAGACTACGGGCGCCATCAAGGAGGACAAGAGCTGGGGAACGATTCTTCTCACCACCGACGGCTCCGGCAATATTCCGGTTGCCGAGGGGAGCAGCAATTTCTATGTGCAGCTTGTGCGCAGCGGGTCTATGGCGACTCAGGCGATTCATTATATATACATGTTTGATGCAGGGGGGAAGCTCCTGTCCAAGGTAAATGACTGGGGCGGCTTTACCGAGAAGACCGTGGAGATCCCGGCGGGCTGCGCCTACATCCGTATAGGCGTCAATTCCGCCCAGACGGCCACTTCCAAGGCCGACTATGAGGCAGCCTTCGCCTCCGGCGAAATCGTTGGCTACCTTAAGTTCCGGTAAAAAATAAAAAAAATTGGGGTCAGACCCCAATCACAGAATGTTCACAATTTGAAAGGAGAGGGAGATGCGTAAAAGGTTACTGAGTGGAGTGCTGGCTGTGATAACGGCTGTGTCCATGTGTCCGATGACTTCTCATGCGGAGGAGGCAGGAAGTTTTGGAGAAGAAATCATGCTGGAGGAAGAGGTAGAGGCGCCAAAAGAGGACGAGCTTACAGAAGATGTCGAGCTAACGGAAGATGCCGAAGCGCCGGAGGATATTGAGGATATTGAGGCGGCGGATGAGGAACTGACGGCGCATTCTGAAGAGGAACCGTCTGAAGCGGGACCTTCTGAGGTTACGGAATACTATGTGGCGCCTGGTTTTGAAGGCACTTATACCGTTGAGGAAGTAAAAGAGTATTTCGAAAACGAATATGACCTCTATGCGGGCACGGATGAAGACTCCGAAGAGGAAGCTGAATTTCTTGCCAGCGCTGAGGATATCAAGAAGGTCATGAAGCGCAGAGCTTCTTCCTATAAATACACGGATAGCAGCTTCAACGCCAAGTCGCTGATAGAGGGTGCCATGGTGGATTCCAATGAGACAGATCCCACCGGCGGCGATTATATCAAGGGTAATCTTATCGCCTACAGCGCATCGGGCTCAGGCAATAGCTCAGGCTGGACCATAGAGATCAAGTTCATGTGGGCTGCCTACGGCGACGCAGCATCTGAGGAAGCAGCGGTAACCGAGAAGGTTAACAAGATCAAGGCTGAGCTTAACCTGACGTCATCTGCACTTTCTGATTATGAAAAGGTATGTGCGATCGATGACTATATGCAGAAGAACATCGAGTATGACTATTACAATATGAGTGCTTACGGTGCCCACGGAACATATGCCGCTCTGGTTCTTGGTAAGAGCGTATGTCAGGGCTATTCAACAGCATTTTTACGTCTTGCCAGAGAAGCAGGAATCCCTGCCAAATACATTACCAGCAAGGAAATCAACCACGCCTGGAACATCGTCAAGGTAGAGGGCGGCACCGACCCCGAGAGGCCCTGGTACAACATCGACACCACCTGGGGGAGATTTTTGGAGAACGATGTTCAGTTCATGGATCACCCAAGGGACAAGGAGTACAGAACTGACAGCTACAAGAAAAAACATCCCATATCACTGTACAACTGGGGCCTGACCACCGCAGGACTAAATATGCCAAACAAGGAATTCATCTTTAACTCCGTTGACGGCAGCGTTATGACTTCAACGGTGGATACTGAAACCAAGACACCTAAGATTATTGTTTTATACTACTATGGCGAGAGTAACCAATCAGCATATCCTGCGCAGTTATTCAAGTCCCTAGAGTCCCACAAGATACTTAAGAATAAAAAGATTGAAGTCTATGCCGTAGATGTTCACAATGACGTTGATTCGGTAAAAAAATACATGAAAGACAACGGGCTTGGTTCCGAGATCAAGTTCGCCGGTTGGAACCAGGGGTCCAACGATGCCTACACATATTTCGACGTAAATCTGTCACCTTTTGTGGTAATGATAGATGAGAACAACGTGGTTCAGTTCGCCAATGCCTATACCAGCGACTACATAACCAAGAACTTTGCCGCTTATGTCTGGGACACCTTCATGTATTACCTTGTGGAGGACTGGGATCACACAGCAGTACTTAAGTCCATAACCCTGGACAAGGCCACCATGAGTCTTACCAATGGCGAGTCCGATACCCTTGAAGTATCCTATAATCCGACAAAAACCTGTGATGACAAGACCGTAACCTGGACCAGCTCTGACGAAACGGTAGCGACTGTAACTTCCACCGGCATGAATACTGCAACGGTGACCGCAACAGGCTCCGGAGTTGCAACTATTACTGCAAAATGCATGAGCAAAACTGCAACCTGCCGTGTCACAACTTTTACTCCTATAACGGGTGTAACCTTAGAGCCGGAGCGCACAAGCGCCTTTGAAGGCGAGAAAATCCGCATATCTGCTGTGGTTTCACCAAAGAAGGGTGATGTAATCGGCGGATATAGCTGGGAAATCTCAGATCCAACCGTTGCTGCAATCACAGTATCCGATAACGGAGACTATGTGACTTTGACGGGTAAAAAAGCAGGTGATACCACCGTTACGGTAACAGCTGATGGCAAAACAGCCTCACAGGCGATATCCGTTATTTCGTCAAATGTGACCCTGGATTATCAGGGTGGAAGCGCAGCAGAGGGTGATCCTTTAGTTATTACCGGAGTTTATGGCGCAGCTCTTGGAGAGCTCCCGGTTCCTACTTATGAAGGACATGTTTTCCTTGGCTGGTATACAGGTAAGGACTGCACCGGAACCAAGGTTTCCGACAGCACCAGAATCACCAGATATGAGCTGGGCGAGAGCTTTGTCCTCTATGCGGGATACAAGGAAGCTCCGGAGGGAGCCATGACAATCCTTCCCGTTGCGGATCAGATGTATACAGGAGCAGCGCTCAAACCCGCAGTGATAGTCTATTACGGAGATGTGAAGCTAACTGCCGGCAAGGATTATACAGTTAAATATACCAACAACAAGAACGCCTATGCTCTTGCAAGCACGGATGCAGGCTTCTCTGAAAAGAGTGCGCCGACGGCTACGGTTACAGGTAAGGGAAACTTTGCGGGAACAGCGGCAGCTCCTTTCAGAATCCTTCCCAAGAACCTTGCGGACAACGATGTGACAGTTAACAGCAGTGCCCTTTATCTCACTGCAAACGGCAAGGCTCAGAAGTCAACGCCCGCTGTGAAATATGGTAAAACAGCACTTAAGGCAGGCAAGGACTACGACTACAGCTATCCCGACAGCGACGACGGCGACTATGTAAAAGCAGGACAGAACCGAGTTGTCATAACTGCAAAGGAAGGTGGAAACTACACCGGAACAAGAACTCTCATACAGACCATCGCAAGAGGAGACCTGATCAATATCTCCAAGTGCAAGGTAACAATCGGAAAGTCCTATGAGTATACAGGAAGTGCAATAACACCTGAAGTTACTGTAAAGAGCGGAAACACAACGCTTACCGAGGGCCGTGACTACAAGCTGATCCTGTCTGACAATATTGAAGTTGGCACAGCATCTGTTATCGTAAGCGGCATCGGCGGCTTTACCGGAGTTAAGAAGGGGGGCTTCAAGATAACAGGTGTCAGCATTGCAAAAGCAGACGTTACTTTAAACGAAGCAGTACATACCTACAACGGAGCAGCCCACGAACCTGCTGTTGCAGTCAAGTTAAAGAAGACAGATGCCGCATCCCTTGTGGAAGGAACGGATTATACAATTTCATATGCTTCCAATGTTAACAAGGGAAAAGCAAGCGTTATAATAACAGGATGCGGCAAATACACGGGTGTAGCCAAGAAGACTTTTACCATCGCAGCAGCGAAGCTTGATGTAGCAGATGTTACTTTTGCAAACGGTGATGCAGTGGGATTTGAGAGCTATGTGAAGGGCGGAAGTACGCCTGTGGTAACAGTTGTTTCTAATGGAAGAACTCTGAAGGCGGGCACAGACTACACTCTCATGTACTCAGGAAACAATCAGATATATGAATACAAGGGAGAGGACAAGAAGGCTCCCACAGTGACCATCACAGGCAAAGGCAACTATGCAGGAACTAAGAAGGCATATTTTAGCATTGTACCTTCCAAGCTGCAGGATAGACTTGATGAAGGCGCCTATGCACTTGCGGGAGATGTGGTTTACAGCAGCAAGGCAGGTAAGTGGAAGGGTGCCGTGACTGTTTTTGACAGTAATGGTAAGAAACTGGTGGCAGGAACAGATTACCTTAAAGACATCAAGTACACCTACAAGGAGACAGGCCTCGAGATCTCAGCCACAGATGCCGCATCCCTTGTGGAAGGAACGGAGATCACTGCCACAATCACGGGAACCAAGGCCTACGAGGGAACAGTTCTCACAGCGGATTACCATATAATAAGTAGCGACAAGAACATCGCAAAGGGCATCACCTTTAAAGTGGCCGACAAAGAATACACCGGAAAGCCTGTTGTACTTAGCAAGAGCGACATCACATTTAAGGCCAAGGGCAAAGCTGATTTCACCGAGAGCTCTTTTGAAATCGTGGAAGGAAGTTATGTTGCCAATACAGTCAAGGGTACCGCTAAGGTGACG
Source organism: Butyrivibrio sp. DSM 10294 (assembly GCF_028539135.1). Taxonomy (NCBI): domain Bacteria; kingdom Bacillati; phylum Bacillota; class Clostridia; order Lachnospirales; family Lachnospiraceae; genus Butyrivibrio; species Butyrivibrio sp. DSM 10294. Next base: position 156,543 of record NZ_JANSWL010000060.1, read on the forward strand.
ATAAAAGGTGTGTATCCATACGGTGGGACCAAGACAATATCCTTCAAGATTCTGCCAAAGCCTGTTAATTAGTACGATTTCCGAAAAAAGATATATTGGTGCCTGTCACTTTAGTATATTGAAGTGACAGGCACTTTATTATGCGAAAGTGACAGGCACTTTAGTTAACTAAATTCTTTACAATATGCGAAAATAGTGCTACGCTAGCTTCATTGAAAGCAGAAGATCATTTCTACTCCTTTCGGAGTAATCACGAGTATAGGCGGTGGTTCGTGCCGTTTTCATCAGTCCGATGATCGTGATATCTTTCAACAAAATTTTTTTAACAGAAGAGGAAAAAGAGAATATGGCAACAGTAGTAAAGAGCATGGCTACTGCCGGAGTTGAGGGTTACATGGTGGAGATTGAAGCCGGAACCATCAAGTCGCCGCAGCAGATCATGTCGATCATCGGCCTACCCGACCAGGCCATCAAAGAGGCGGGAGAGCGCATACAGGCTGCGATTGAGTCCTGTGGATACGAGATGCCCAAGGAGAAGATTATCATCAGCCTTGCGCCGGGAGATAAGAAGAAGCGGGGGTCCCATTTTGACCTGGGGATGATCATTGCGCTGCTGAGGCAGACGAGGCAGATACAGGCGGAGAGCCTTGGGGATTATGCTTTTATCGGCGAGTTATCGCTGGATGGCAGGATCAGGCCCTGCACGGGGGTGCTGTCCATGGTGACGGAGGCGGCGAATTGCGGGGTAAAAGCGGTCGTGGTGCCCTTCGACAACAGGAAGGAAGCGGCGACGGTGCCGGGGATAAGGATTTGTCCGGTAAAAAGCCTCTCGGATACGGTGAAGGTGCTTGAGGGGAAGGGGGATGAGCTTTTTTGCGTAAAAGAGGATGAGGCTCCCGGCGGGAGTGATGAGGCGGGGGAGAAGGCAGTTTTTTTCTCAAATCTTGATTTCTCGGACGTGAAGGGGCAAAAAGAGCTGATTGACGCCATTGTGCTGGGTGCAGCAGGGGGTCACAATATTCTGATGATTGGGGAGCCGGGCTGCGGCAAGACGATGATAGCCCAGAGAATTCCCACAATTCTTCCCGAGATGACTGTAAAAGAATCGCTGGAAATCAGTAAGATTCACAGCATAGCGGGTCTTTTGGAGCCCGGGTCCGGGCTTATGAAAATGCGTCCGTTCAGGGCGCCTCACCATAATGTTTCACTGAATGCACTTATTGGAGGGGGAAGTTTTGCGCAGCCGGGGGAGGTGTCTTTGTCCCATAACGGGGTGCTGTTTCTGGATGAGCTGGCGGAGTTTAACAAGGCGACGCTGGATGCGCTGCGGCAGCCGATGGAGGATAAGAAGGTGACGATATCGAGGGTCAGCGGAAGTAACAGTTATCCGGCGAATTTCATGTTTGTGGCGGCGATAAATCCTTGTCCTTGTGGGTATTATCCATCAAAAAAATGTCGTTGCAGCGATTATGAGATTATGCAATATCGTGGAAAAATATCGGGCCCGATTCTGGAGAGGATTGATATTCAGAAGGCGGTGGCGCACGTGGACTTTTTTGACCTGGATAAGGCACAAGGGGGCGTGAGTTCGGCGGTTCTTCGGGAAAAAGTGGAGAAAGCGAGGAAGATTCAGCAGGAGAGGTTCAAGGATGCGCCGGGGATCAGCTGCAATGCGCAGATGACGTCAACGATGGTGGGGAATTATTGCAGGCTGGATGCGGAGTCGACGGCGCTGCTGAAGCGGGCGAGCGATAAGTTTGACTACAGTGCGAGGGTGATACATAAGCTGCTGAGGCTGGCGAGGACAAGTGCGGATCTGGACGGTGCGGAGAATATCAGGCTGCAGGATGTTGAGAGGGTGCTTGGGTGCAGGGATCTGGATGTGTCGAGTAGTGGGATGTATACGGTGAAGAGGTGATGAATTGGATGTGAGAGTGGTTGCGTGAGGCGAATGGCGGCGGTGAGAGTGGTTGTGATAGTGAATAGCGGCGATTGTGAGAAGAGGAGCGGCGGTGAGAAAAAGAGATTTGAGGAGGTTGAGGGAGGTAAATGAGTATGAATTATGAGGATTATACTGAAGAAGAATTGTATGTTTTTATGAGCTTTATTCCGGGATTTGGATGTGTGTCGCAGCATAAGCTGCTGGAGATGTGCCAGGGCGTGAGAGGAGCTTTTTTGGCGGATGGGGCGGATATTGGCGGAATGACGTATAGAGAGGCGAGGGAACTACCCGGTTTTGCCAAGGCGTTCAATGCATTTGTGAAGGGAAAAGAGGATGAGACTGTAATGGAGAAGGCTCTGGAAGTCCTGGGCAGGTGCAGGGAGCTGGGGATAAGCGTGGTGACGGCGGGTGATGAAGCGTATCCAAGGAGGTTCAAGGGGCGTTTGGAGATGCCGATTGTGCTGTATACAAAGGGGGAGCTGCGGATAAATGAATTCGACAGGGCGATAGGCGTGATAGGAGCAAGGCGGTGCAGCAGAGAGGGGCGGGCCGCCGCCATAGAGATCTCGGAGGCGGCCGGAAGGAGCAAAGTTGCGGTCGTTAGCGGCATGGCGAAGGGGGTGGATTCCTACGCAAATACAGGGTGTATCAGGACCGGCGGGTACACCGCCGCGGTCCTTGGGAGCGGGCCGGATATCTGCTATCCCAAGGAGAATCTGCCGCTGTATGAGGCGATAATCGAGACGGGCTGCATTATCTCCGAGTATCCGCCGGGGACTGAGGTAAGGCCCTATGCTTTTCCTGCCAGGAACAGGATAATTGCGGCTCTGTCGGATGAACTCTATGCCATTGAAGTGGGCGAAAAGAGTGGATCCATGACGACGGTGGAGTGGGGGAAGAGATACGGGGTGCCTGTCACTATGGTGGGGTAAAGTGCCTGTCACTATAGTTGGATGAAGTGCCTGTCACTATGGTGGACTAAAGTGCCTGGCACTTTAGTCCGCCATAGTGACAGGCACCAATAGAGGAGGAGTTAGAGTATGTCAAGAGAACTAAAAGTTTGGTATCCCGGGGCAATATATCATGTGATGAGCCGGGGAAACCACAAAAACGATATTTATATTGATTCTGAGGATTACATCATGTTTTTAAAAATCTTGTCCTTTATGAAGAAAAGATACAATTTCAAGGTGCACAGTTTGTGCCTGATGACCAATCATTTTCATCTTCTCATAGAGACTACAGATGTATCGATAAGTCGTATAATGCAACACCTGCTGTCTAATTATTCGCATTATTACAATGATGCACATGATTTCGAAGGCCATGTTTTTCAGGGACGATATTATTCGAAAATCATAAATGACGACAACTATCTGCTTGAAGCAATCCGGTACATTCACAGGAATCCGGTAAAAGCATCTATAGTTAGCAAGGCAGAGAAGTATCCATACACAAGCTACAGGGAATTTCTGAAGACGGAATATGAGCTTACGTTTCCCGGTTCTATACTGGAGCGGCTACTTAACGAAATCACAGATTTGAATCGTGTAAAAGAGTACTTTGGAGAGAACAAGGAGAAATATCGTAAATTTAATGAGGATCGTATTTCGCATCAGGATGCTGAGGCACAGATACAATTAGATATGAAAGAGGATGAGAGAGGTATACCGCTGTATTTGATGCGTCGGACTAAAGTGACAGGCACTTTGGAGGAGTGAAGTGACAGGCACTTTCGTAGGATGAAGTGACAGGCACTTTCGCAGAATAAAGTATTTACGGGAAAACGCATAATTCTTAAGAATTCTTAAGATTGTGACGACTGTGTGAACAGCAGATGGGATGCGGGATGCAGCAGGGTTACAGAGACTCTGGCGAAGCCTTCGTACGCAATACCGCAAAATACTTAAGATTCCTTAAGAATTGTTTACAAACCCGCATAAATACTGTATTGTATAGATATTGGATTTAGAAAAAATGCTAAAACGCAATCTACTCCATCGTGAGTAACTTATCATGCTGACGGCGTGTCCAATTCGCCGCATATTATTCCGGCATGATGAGTGTCTTTCAAACATAAGGCCCATGGGGATTGTCATTACCCACCACCACGCACGAGCCATGACGCACATTTGGCGGTTTTCTGTGCTTTCTTAAGTTTACCCTTTTTTAGGGGGCTGTCTTTCAAACCTGTGGGCTGAGTGTTTTGTCTTGAAGAATTCATAAGATTGATATAACATGATGATACAAGGTTATTACGTTTAGGACGTTTGCTGTGGGCATCGTAAGATGCATTTGTCAGCTCTAACCTGATTTTAGTTAGTCGCAGGAATGCTCTCAATCTGATTTGAGGGCATTTTTTTATAAGGCATAGGGCCGGAGTCGAAATCTCGGCAGATGACAGGGTAGGAGATAAGATCATTATGTGCAAAGGCATTGAAATGATGATTGAAAAGGGAAGAGAAGAAGGAAGAGAAGAAGGAAGAGAAGAAAGAACAGATATTATTAACACCCTTAATCAGAAATTGGCTGAAGCTGGCAGAACAGAAGAAATAATTAAGGCTGCATATGACAAGGAATATCAGAAGCAGCTGATAATAGAGCTGGTGGATAAGGATTTCAAATAATGGATGGTGATGTTGGAGCCTTCGGTGCGTGATGCGCCGGGGGCTTTTTTCGTGGAGTGAAGTGACAGGCACTTTAGGGGGATGAAGTGACAGGCACTTTAGTAAGGTAAATTGTGTCCGAAAGTTCACAATCTTTCGCATTTCTTAAGAATTTTCGATAGTAAATCTTAAGAATTTGCTGCTAGAATAGGTATCAGCGGATTGATTCGCAGTCAAAATATCTGTAATATTCAAGGATTTCGAAGGCATATCGCCACATAATCCCAGAGGACAGACGAACAAAAACACAAAGAGGAGAACTATCGAATGGCAACAAAGTTAAGCTACAAGGAAGCAACAGGCGTGATAGAGTTCACATTAAAGGATGATGGAGTATTCCACTATTCATTGCAGCATTCCCCAAGAGCCCTGGCGGGATTGGTGAGTGCGCTGGAAGGAATCAAGCCGGAAGACATTAAGAGTATTGTGGTTGAGAACCCGATTGATCTTAGCAGTTTGGGAAAAGAGACAGTGATGGATCTTAAGCTGACCTTGAACTCCGGGAAAATAATGAATATAGAGCTGCAGACATATATGGACAGTTTCTGGAGACCAAGAGCGATACTGTATCTGTGCAGGGCCTATGACAGTTTAAAGGAAGGTGAGGACTACTCCAAACTAAAGCAGACGATGCATTACTGTATAACGGATCAGAATCTTTTTCCCGAGAATCCGGAGTTCTATGCAAGGTACAGACTTCTTAATATCAAAAATCACAGATCCTACTCTGACATGTTGGGAATAAACGTGTTACAATTAAATCACGCAGAACTGGTAACTCAGGAAGACATAGACAATGGCCTGCTATACTGGACCAAGCTGTTTATGGCAAAGACTTGGGAAGAGATGCAGGCTCTTATGCTAGAGCATGAGGAAATTGAGGAGGTGGCGGATTTGATTCTGGAACTTAACACCGACAATCAGGCAAAAGAGATTTTGGAAGGACAGAGGCGCTATCGCGAGCAGCTGGCGACGGAGTATGCAGCGGGAGCCCTTGAGACGCAGGAGAAGTACGAGGCGATAATAGAGAAGAAGGACATGGAGTTTAATGCAATAATAGAGGATAAGGATGCAGAGATAGCAGATAAGAATGCTGAGATAGCTGATAAGGATGCAATGATAGCGAAACTGCTGGCGGAGAATGAAGAGCTTAAGAAAAAGAAATAATTGATGTGGATGGTGGAGTCCTCGGTGCGTGAGTGCCGGGGGCTTTTTTCGTGGAGTGAAGTGACAGGCACTGCGGTGGAGGGAAGTGACAGGCACTTTAGGGGGGTGAAGTGACAGGCACTTTAGTAGAGTAAATTGTGTCCGAAAGTTCACAATCTTTCGCATTTCTTAAGAATTTTCGATGGTAAATCTTAAGAATTTATTGATAGAATTAATTCTGTGCTCGTTCAGAGCAGGTTGCCACAGTCTGTGGCAATGAGGCGTAATCGCCGCAATATTCCAGTATTTGAGCTACTTGAAAGGGATATACAGAAAAATTATAATAAAAGGAGATATTTAATGACAGCGGATTCACAAGGCATCAACAGTAAGTATAAGGACAGACTGCTTAATTTCATTTATGGCAACCCGGCGAACAGAGCATGGACATTAAGTCTGTATAATGCGGTAAACAAGTCGTCGTACACCGATGCATCGCAAATAGAGTTTAATACATTAAGTGATGTTCTCTATTTAGGGATGAAAAATGATACGTCTTTCATCATTGCAGACATTCTCAGCGTTTATGAACATCAGTCGACGTTAAATTTGAATATGCCGCTCAGATTGCTCCAATACGTTGCGGATTTGTATTCCGGGTATATTGCCAAATATAAGCTGAACAAATATGGGACGTCAAGAATCATGCTCCCAACACCGAAGCTGGTAGTCTTTTATAACGGAGAGACAGAAATAGACGATGAGGTGATCTTAAGACTGAGTGATTCTTTTGATCCTGCCAGCAGAGATAAGGCCGATATAGAAGTCATAGTCAGAATGATCAATGTAAATTATGGCCGGAACAAAGAGCTTATGCAGAATTGCAAGACACTTGGAGAGTATGCCTGGCTGGTGGCTGCCATTCGTAGAAATAAGGCAGTAAATGAGACTGATATCAAGGCAGCTGTGAATAAGGCATTGGAAGAGATGCCTAAGGATTTTCTGATTCGGGATTTTCTTATGGCACATAGAAAAGAGGTGGAAGGTATGCTGGATACAGAATACAATGAAGCTGAGGTAAAAGAGTTGTTTGTGGCAGATGGAATCAGGAAAACTGTTGCTACATTAAGAAAACATGGAATTGATGATCAGACCATAGTTATTGATCTATGCGAACAGTACAGCCTCAGTGAAGATGAGGCTAAGAAGTATATGTAAAAAAGAGTTTAGAGGAGCCCTCGGTGCGTGATGCGCCGGGGGCTTTTTTAGTGGAGTGAAGTGACAGGCACTTTAATGGAGTGAAGTTTACTCCGGACATGGGCAGGCAAGGCACAGGCATTCGACATCGAGTTGCCCTCACCTCCTGCATGTCCGGACACCCATTCCGTCATAAGAAGTTAAAATCTAAATATTCCTATAAAGAAGGCGGGAAAACCTCGGCTTCATTCTTTGTGTGTCTGTAAAAAATACACTATAAAATAAATTTGAGATTATTTTGGAGAACAAGATGAGTGGTGCATAGAGAAAAGCCTAGTATCCATGCGCTTCTTGAGAGGGGGTGATAAAAGTTTACGACTGTCAACTTTTTGTCCCGAAACTGTCAACTTTAGGTTTAGGACTGTCTACTCTGAGTTTATTTCTGTCAACTGTTTGTCCACAGCGTTGTCTTCTTAAGTTCCATCAATTGTCTTCTTTAAGTTCAGGACTGTCTGCAAAAGTTCCCGAAAACTTTAGAAATTATCTACATTCTGTACTTGATTTTTGAACCGGTTTAACTTTAGGGGAGTAAATTGTGAAGAAAGGATAAAGGGATTATTAAAAAAGTGGGAGGGGGGAGATGACACCGAAATGGGGAGGGGGAGTAGCGAATAATTTAAATGTGATAGTCAAAATATCGTATATGAAAATGGGACGGCATTCTGTAAAGTAGCGTGGTTTAGAGATAGATTACGCTTTGTTTATAAGATGTTAATAAATTTGTATACGCTATTATGCTATCATATATATACAATGGCGTTATAAAGATATACTAAATAACGTATATTCTATGAGACGCTAGGAACTTGATTCTTTGATCCTACATAACACTATTGAGCTATGAAATGGGACGCATATCTCGATAACCTTACGTATTACGACCGATGGTAGTATTGCTGGGAACAGGCCGGACTTGTAAGGCCGACGATGTGGGGCAAAGTGAAAAAGTGTGATTGCTCATAATTGTGTGAGCAAGAATGGTGTGAAAGGAGAAACTGTATATGAGTAAAAAGCTTTTAAGTAGGCTGCTTAGTTTTACTATGTCAGCTACTGTGGCGCTTACTTCAGGTGTCCCTGCTTTGGCCTATGATGGCGGAGGAGGCGATCTGCTTGAAGTAGAGGATGAGGAGATTCAGCTTCTTGAAGAGGAAGAGGTTGAGTCTGATTTTGATGTAGAGGAAGAGGATATCTTCGTTGAAGAGGAGCAGGAAATTGACGAAGAAGCTCCTACAGAAGATGCGGAGCTGGAAGATGTCACTCGAACCATAGCAATATTAAAGGATGCGAATTATTCAGCTGCTAAAACAGTAGATCCTGACGGCTATGTTAAGGCTTCCAACACTGCTCAATTTGTATTCGCAGAAGAACATATTAAAGGTATATCAGGTACTACTAGCTATACATTTAAGGCTTATGTAGATGCTGATTCTGATGGCTATGAAGCTGGAGAAGAATATTCAGCAGTAACATGGTCAATCAATAAGTATAAGAATAAAAACCTTACAGGTGCAGCATTGATAGCAGATGAGAACCTTGTAGATGCTGCAGCAGACTTGGCGGGATATGGACTGGAAGCAGCAGGTACGGGCGAGAATTTCAGAATTACGGTTGCTCCTGGTGGAAGAAAATATCTTGCATCAACAGAATATGTCTTAAAACTCGTTGATAAGGATAATAGTAGCAATGTAACTAAGGAAAAGATCAATATTGCTATAGATCCAGTTACATTGGATGCTATTACTGGTTCTCCTACTATAAATTTAGGCGCTGCTAAGATGGGATATGAAGTCTATGATGAAGCCCCTTCACCTGCTCCCAAGACTCCATATGTAGTGGCTACTAAGACTGCGCTTACTATCACCGGTGTTAGTAGTGCATTTAATATCAATGCCACTGATATTGGTGGACTTAAATATGAGTGGACCGGAGCAGATGCTACAGCATTTGAGGCAGTAGTTGGTGATGGCAAGGGGCTTTATACAGGAAAGCCTGAGACTATCACAATTAAACCTAAGAAGGGACTTACAACTAAAGGCGATAAGTATGACGAAGCTGGTAATGGCACTACAGTAGGAAATGGTGTTTATGGTGCTACACTTAGCATTACATCAGCAGCTTTTTCAACACCTGTGACAGTAGATGTAGTCTTCACAGTCGATAATAACCTTGCTATTTCTAAGGTAGTCGCACACGGCGGAAAAGATGCTGGATGGACATATGATAAAGCAGATGATGATGGAATGTTAGCGAATGCTGCTGCATTTGCTACTGCTAAGACTGAATCTCTTTCAGGTAAGCTCTATACAGATGCTGCCGGAACTATTGAAGCAACAACATGGGCTAATGATTCAACTGTATATTACAAGGCAGACGGCTATGATTTAGGCACACTCAAAGTTGGAGAAAGCTTTGATGACATCGTTATTACTGCTACTGGTGGAAATGGTGATATTAGTTTCGTTAAGACAGGTGATCCGTTTGCTTCTGGAATGGAAGGAAACTTTGTTGCTTCTTCTAATTCAGCTAATTATGTCATTAGTGGAAAAATTGACAATACAGTAACGACATTCGGAAGTAAGACATTTACTCTTCAAGCCAAAGATACTGATTTAAATGATAGCGGAACAGCTACGAAATTCACATATACTGTAGAATCTGCTGATCTTGGAATTATGGTGGGTGATGAAGAGATAGAGCTTGGAAAAAACCAAACAGTTAATAAAGTATCTTGGTATACAGCTACAGGATATACTCCTGCAAATGTTGCAAAGACATTGTCTGTGAAGAATAATAGCAAAAACGATATGATCGTTAATGCTACACTTGCTAGTGCAACAAATTATAATCTCAGCGCAAGTAGTCTTTCTATTGCGCCTAATGAAACAAAAACAATTACTATTACTCCAAAGGAAGGTTTGGCTGCAAATGATTATAGCACAAACTTAACTCTTAGCGGAGGCGGCTTTGCTGAAACAGTAATTGATCTTGACTTTAATGTAACTGCTGACCTTGCTATTACAACTCCTATAGGAACATCTAACGCAACACCTGATACTCCGTTCAGCGGTGATGAGGATAGAGCTTCACTTTCCGCATATGTTGGCAAGCAGTATATTTACCAGTTTAATGCTACCAAAGCTAGCACTGTTAAGAACCTGAAATGGTCTATTACAGGTGCTAAGTTTGGCGATGCTACTGCTACTATTGTTCCTGCTGAAATTACAGCAGGCTTGGCAGATAACGGACTCACATTTAATAGCTCATCAGGTGCATTGACAGGTATTCCTAAGACAAGCCAGACTATTTTGTTAAATGTCCAGGTGGATGGAACAAAGTCTGCAGCAGATGATACACACGCTTATGCGTACGTAGGACTGACAATTTCAAAACCAGCTGATGGTCTTAAACTGACCTTAGGTGGCAAAGAGTACAAGACTACTGCAAAGGCATATGATCTTGGAAGCTTTAATATTGATGGACTTGATGCCCTTTCAGCACAGGTAACAGTTTCAAATAACACAAAATTTGATATGCCTATAGATGGTGCGACAGCTAATAATGTCAAGTTTGATAAAGTATCAGTTACAGGTCCTACAACAGATACTAACAATACACAGAAAGCATATCCTGATGATACGTTTATGCTTGTATTTGATGAAAACAATGAAACTTTAAATAATGATATTATTAATAACGGTTGTGGCCTTGAGGCTGGAGAGAGTAAGGCATTTAAGCTTGTTTACAGTGGCGATGATGCAGATTGTGTAGGAGATTATTACATCACTGTAAAGGCAACAAATTCCAATGTAGATGATGCAGGAGCTGTTTTTGTAGCAAAAGTTACAGTTAAGGCTGCACCTGTTATTGATACTTCTTATAATTTTAATGACAGCGATAATGTTAAGTTTACAGTTGGAACAGAAGCTAAGGCTTCAGACAATCTGAAGTACACTGCTCTTAAGGCAGACGATCCTACAGCAAAGTATACATATGCATGGACAAGCGGAAGTGTTCCTGGACTTACTCTTGCTGAAGATGGTGTAATTACAGGAACTCCTACCAAAGCTGGAACCTATACTGTAACAGTAAAGGCAACTAAGGTTGGAGACACTACAGTAACAGGAACATTAACCCATAAGATATTTGTAAAGGGTTCTTCAAGTATATCAGTTTCAGATTGGTCATTCCCTACTGATGAAGGAAAGACATTGCTTCTTCCTGGTTCTGTAGTAGGAGATGCTCCAGCAGGTAAGTATACAAGTACTTTATCAGTATCTGGTGTTGATGCAGAGAATGTTAAAATCACTGTAACTGATGCTGATGATAATAGGGCTGCTGCAGATATTAAGAAAAACCCTGCTAATCCATATGCGGGAAGCGTTAACTACATTGGTGTAGATGCTACTTCATGGGCACTCTTCAAGACTGGTGAAGTTAGAGCATTCAATATCGTTTCAAAGGGCTCGCCTGCTGCAGGTATCTATAAGGTTAAGATTACTATTACAGCAGATAACTCGGATACGATTACCTTCTATGCATTGATGGTAGTGGTTGATAAGCTTGCTATTACTCAGCCTGATAATATCAATACAAAACTGGGTAAGACTTATGGTACATTATCAACAGATGACGAGAAGCCTATAAAGATTTCTGCGACTGGTGCAGCGAAGGCTCAGACAATTTCTTGGGCAGAGGCTGGAACAAAGGTTAAAGAAGGTACATCAGAGGAAGCAACAGAGTACTACATTACACAGAAGAATTCTACACCTGTATATGATGGTGCTATAGGAAACAATGGTGGCGCTAGTGTAACAGGCCTTGAACTTAAAAATGATGCTCCCGGAGTAAAGATTGAAGGAACAACTTCAGTAGCTGGTACCTATAAGCCTACTCTTAAGGCATCTGTTGCTGCAATGAAGTACGATCAAATTAAAACAGCAGATGAATTCAAGCTTGTAGCTATTGGTGACGATGGATCTGGAAATGCTAATACATCTAATTCATCCTTGAAGAATCAGGGTGAAGCAAATCTTATTCCTGCACAGACTGCTAATAATGTATCTTTCACAATAACATCAGGAAAGACAGATAAGCTTATTATTAAACAGGTTGCTGCTGGTGGAATAGATGCAGCTGCAACTCTTGGAACAGTTGAGGGCCTTAGAAATGGTAATATTATGGTATCTAGGACGGGATTTACTTATGATCCTGTAGTTACATACACTAAGACAGATCTTAAGGCAACTATTACCATAGAAAATAAGTCGGGCTTAACTCTTGCAAGCGGCTATAAGGCAGAATTTAGTAAGGATAGTAAATTCGAAATTGATGGTACGGCTACAGCTTCATCTTTAGCGGTAGGTGCCACAGCAGCTATTGTAATTCAGCCTAAATCTGATCTTGCTAAGGGAACACATACTGATACTCTGAAGATTTCAGGTGATGATTTCGAGACTGTTGAGTTTGCTGTATCCTTCACGGTTGCAGACGCAACTTATATGGCAATCGTAGACAATGGAATCGCTCCCGATGCTTTAGACACAAGTAAGAGAGTTGCTTACGTAACTGATAATGTTGCCACTGGTAAGACTTTAGAGATTAAGAATTATTATGTTGGCGGAAGCACAACACAGAGTGTTCTTACAATCAGAAATTCTGGAAATACAGCATTAAACGGACTGAGTGTATACGAAGTTAAGGCTGACGGAAGCAGATATGGTGATGGCGCAACAGGAATGATGATTTCTGCTGGTACTATCGGTAATGCTCCTGGTGGAACTCCTACAGCAGCAGGATATACCGCTACAGGTGGAGTACTTGCAAGAAAAGGTTATGCATATGTAGCTATAAATCCGATAAAGACAACAGCTGGTTCTTATAAGACATATTTGAATGTGCACTTCACAGAAGGTACAGGCGCAAGTGCTAAGGCACACGATATTATTGTTCCTGTAACTTATGTAGTATATGCAAATCAGCTCGAAACAATAACAGTTACACCGGATACAGAGAAGAAGATTAATGTAACTGAAGGTTATGCTGCTTCAGCAGTAACTGCTGACCTTACAGTAAAAAATACAGGAACAGCAGCAACTGATAAGATTGTTGGACTTACAGCAATTAGCAGTGATAGCAGATTTAATGTAACCACAACAGCAGATTCTGATGAGCTTGATGCTGGAAAGAGCGTAGTGTACACAGTTAAACCTAACGTAGCTCTTTCAGAGGGAACATATACTACAACAATTACATTCTCAGCAAATAACATTAAGAACTCTATAACTAGAGATGTTAAGTATGTAGTTGCTGCATCAGATACATTTACTGTTAATGTAACTGCAAATGATACTAATGGCTGGACCAATATTACTGACGGCAAGTTTGCTACAGGCCTTTATAATTCATTGGCGAAGGGACTTGCAGTAAGACCTGGAACAAGCAACGCTAGCCCAAGAGTAAAAGTGGATGGTTCTAATAGTCTTAAATATTATGTTGACTTCGATGATTCAGTGGCAAGCGGCATAGCTCTTGATAATACAAATGCAGATGTTCAGATTACATTCGGTGGAACCACTTCAAACGTTACTGGTGCTACAGTACAAATTTTGGCTTCGAGCACAATTTCATCTGCTTCACAGTCAGCTGTATTAAATGCAACAGATATTGCCAATGCTAAAGCCGGAATTGGAAATCCAAATGGTAAGTATTATTCAACCATTATTTTTAAGTTCTTCGGTAAGGCAACATTCGGAACTGCTGCGTCAAATAATACAGATTTAACTAAGACTATATATGCTGAAAAGTATGATGATCTTAAGAACGATAATGTTATTCCTCAGTTTGAGTATAGTGGTGCAGGAAATCTCAAGGGTAATGCTATAGGAACAGTAACTGCGTATGTTCCTTTTGGAAGCACTCTTGGATCAGTATTTACATCTGGTAAGCTTCCTACAGCAATCGCTGATTGGCAGGTAATGAGCGCATGGACAGATGGTGTAGCCGGAGCAGGAAATGTAATCACAGCAAATGAAGTAATTTACGGCGATTTAACTATTGGCGCTAGAATGCATGAGCATAAATATGCAGCAGCATCTGTAACAGATGAAAGATATGTTAAATGGGTATTCACAAAGGATGCTAAGGGTAATAGAAAAGCAGTTCTTCATCTGTACTGTACCAGAACTGATTGTCCTGATCATGACGGAAGTGAGGTTATAGTTACCGACTCTACTCTGACAACAGACCTTACTAAGCTTCCTGGTGGATCTGCTAAGTGTACATTAGTATCATATGAGCCTAGAGTAGGTAAGGATGCTGATTGTGAGCATGGTGCACATTATGAGTATCCTGTACATGCAAAAGTTAATGATGTTGTTTATAATGGTGCAGATATTGAAGATGAAGTAGGACAGGCTCTTGGTCACAAGTTTGATCTTACTTCAGATCCTGAAATTACATGGACTGATGAGAACAAAGATGGCATCATGACTGCAACAGAAGTAAAGGTTACGAGAGAATGCTCAAGATGTCATAAGGTTAAAGAGCTCACAGTAGTTTCAATCGGTGAGAAGGATAAGATTGCAGCAACATGTACCAAGTCCGGATCTGTTCAGTATACAATTACATATACTGAAGTAGACGAAAAGGGCAATCCTACTACTAGTGCTACAAAGAACTATAAGGAAGTGACAGTTCTCAAAGCCAAGGGTCATGCAGAGAATCTTGAAGCAACTGTAGAAGAGTTTAACGAAGAAACTCTTATTGCTAAGAAGCTTACTCTTACATGTCCTGATTGCGGTGAAGTTCTGTTTGAGAAGGAAAATGTTAAGTTTACAGACAACGGCGATGGAACATATGGCTATAAGGCACTTATCGAGTCTACCGGTGAGTACTACGATGTTTCATACACGAACCATGCACATGAGTGGATTGGAGAATGGGCTTGGGATTCTGATTATTCTCAGGCAACACTCACCATTACATGTACTCGTGGAACAAAGCCAGAAGTTAAGAAGTTTACAGTTAATTCTGTAGAGACAGTTAAGGGTGCAATGCACACCTACGCTGTATCTTACACCTACACATGGACCGAGAAGGGCGAAGCTAAGACCAAGACCTTCGAAGACAGCAAGCAGATTGTTAAGTCAGATGACGGTCAGGTAGTTGAGGATATCGTACCTATAGCTGAAGACCTTGGTATCTACATTGAAGGCCTTGAAACAGAATACTTCTACACAGGCGCAGCTATTAAGCCTAGCTTCAGCGTAATCGATGCAAGCACAGGTCTTGTATACCTTGTACCCGGTGTTGATTACACAGTATCTTACAAGAACAATAAGAAGCTTGGTGATACAGCAACCATTACTGTAAAGGGTAAAGGAAACTATGACGGACAGTCAGCAGTAGCAACCTTCAAGATCTTAGATCCTAAGACTGATGTTGCTGAAGAAGACGTAATGGATCTTAAGGGATACAAGGTATCCGTTCCTAAGGATGTTGTACTTACATACAACGGCGAAGCTCAGATGCCTTCCAAGATCGTAGTTAAGAAGGGCAAAGTTGCAACAACTTATACCCTGGATTCAACAGGATATGTTGATGCAGATGGCAAAGCTCTTGATGCTGTAGTAACAGTATCTAACAACGTTAACGCAGGAACAGCTAAGCTCCTGTTAACAGGTAAGAACAACGCTAAGGGAACTGCAACAACAGCCGGAACATCCTTCAAGATTGCTCCCGCACCTCTTGCAGGCGATGGCGCAGCACTTTCAATTGATCCTACTAAGCTGCAGTGGGCAGTTAATGGTGCAAGACCTGCCGTAACAGTTACATGGAACGGTCAGGAACTCCTTGCAGGCAGAGACTTCACAGTATCTTACAAGAACAATAAGAAGATTGGTGCTTCCGCATCCGTTATCGTAAAGGGTAAAGGCAACTTCGATAAGAAGACAGAGCTTTCAAAGAGCTTTGAGGTTGAAGCATTTGATCTTGCAGATGCTGAGATTATTGCAGCAACAGGCGTAGCAGCAGGCAAGGCAGCTAAGAGCGTTAAGGTAACAGTTATCGACGCTAATGGCGATATCATTCCTGCAGGCAAGCTCGCTGTAGTAGTTAAGGCTGATGACGTAGCTGTAACAGGCAAGCTCGTTGAGAAGACTGAGTACACAATCGTAGCAACTCCTAAGAATGCTAAGGTTGCAGAGGTTAAGGGCGAGACTCCTGCATTTACAGTTACTGCCGGAGCAGACTTTGGCAAGGCTAAAGTAACAGTTTCTAAGGACTTCTACAAGACTTATACTGGCAAAGCTATTGAGCTTGAACCTGAAGACCTTAAGTATATCACAGTAACCATCGGACCTAAGAAGACAGCCAAGACTCTTGTTTGCGGCGAAGACTTCGAGATCGCTGGCTACACCAACAATATCAAGAAGGGCAAGATGACCATCACCCTCAAGGGTATTGATGAAGCTGGATATACAGGCGCTAAGACCTTCAAGGTTACAATCAAAGCTAAAAAGCTTGTAAAATAATTAAATCATGTTCCACCCTATTTGAATGACACATCACACCATCAATTCAAGTAGGTTAGGGGAGGCGGCTCGAAAGAGCCGCTTCCTCCATTTAAAGAAGAAATATTTGAACGTACGGACGGCCCTTAACTCATCATGAGTAAAAGTTAGGTAAAATAATTGTATAGGAGATACCATCATTGATTATGCTTGATACTAATGCATTATATGCATATATTGGCAGAGAGAAATTAGGTCTAAAATCAGATGCGAAAATTGACTATAATGCTTTGAAAACATTTTTAGACAGTAAAGTAACAGATAAAGCGTTGGCTGCTTCTGCATATATTGAGGCTATGGTGAAATACAGAAATGAAATCCTTTATGCGAAGAGAGTGGGGACAGTCCCCAATGTGGTACACTTTTTGGCAACTTAGCGTGTATAAGCATAAAGGTTAAATGAAAAAGTTAATCAACCACTCACTCATTTTGCTATTTTTCATGGCAACTGTACGCTTTTATTTATTTTTGGGCATGGCAAACAGGCCTGAGTCATATCAGGCCTATAAAATTCTCAGTTATGAAGTATTAGATGACCACCTTCCGATTTGGGAAATGCTTTCGGTGAACCAATTTTCTGGTTTTTCGTTTGCATTTTCTGCCGTGTTCTACCAGTGACCTGACTTTGAATGCATCAGATACGATCTGATCGATGTAATCCATTGGAAGTATGTCACATAGTATCTTAGGAAATGCTTTCTTTAAGCGGCCTATGATGTATGACCTGTTAGCCTGGTACCTATTCTTGGCGGTTGCGGTCATGTGCTGATCTATGTCATCATCGACCTTGTTTTTTATAAGGGCAGCCAGATTGGACATAAGCATATTTATATAGAATTCCTGGAATATAGCAGTTTTGGTCTTTCCGCTATACTCTTCAAGCTGGAATTTTTCTTTTAATTCCATGTATTTACCTTCAACTGGCCAGCGTAGAAAATAAAGTTCGCTGAACATATCCACAGTCATGTTTTTGTCAAAAATGTTGGTTGCCAGATACTCATGGGTTCCATCACTTAGAATAACCTCTATGACTCTTATAGGGATATCTTCAGTACCTAACTTGGGATTCCCAGGAAGTATCGACATGGTGTCACCATTGCAAGACTTGGCCAGGTTAAACTTCTTCTGGAGCCTCATAAGACATAAATGTCCATTGGAAACGCAGTGTCTGAATAATGTCTCCGAATAGTAGCCACGATCAAAAAGAACTACAGAGTTTTTGAAGATATCCAAGCTTTTCAGGACTTTAAGATGTTCTCTGGCTGCAGTTCTTTCCGAAGCAAGATACTTATGAAGTGATGCGTGAACTATATAGTCATCAAGAACGTCATATACAATAGAGGCCAGACCGGCAGTAAACTTCCTTTCCTTGTCCGGATAGGTGAACATCTCGCCAAAGAACTCGAAGTTTGAAGGCGAATTAGGGACTTCAATCCTTGAACCATCGATGGCAAAGATATGATAACCATGCCAAAGCTTTCTCTTTTTGATATTTTTGCACAGTGGGGACAGTCCACAAGTTGATTCTGTGAACACAAATCATCGTTCAACAAAGCACGGAATAAGAATTATTGTCAGAACAAACATACATTCGATATAATAATCGCATGGGTGCTACCACTACGATTACGGTAGGCGGTTGGCTCTTTGCCGGATTTGATCTGAGAACTCTCTGCTATTTAAGGAGGGATAAGCTTATGAGAAATCTTAAAGGGA